>NZ_JBGUAW010000004.1 GCF_041821045.1 Thiohalorhabdus sp. Cl-TMA
AGGCCCTCTACGCCCGGCAGGACGGCGGCGATCGGACCCCCGTGGCCAGCCGCTGCGACCTGCCCGGCCAGCCCGGCCCCGGAAGCAACTGAGTGCAACCCGGGCGGACCGTCCCATAGGGCGGTCCGCCTCTCAGGAGACCAATATGGCTGCAAGCCCTTGGCGTGTCCTGGTCGGGGCCTTCCTGACCGGGTGTTTGCTCTTTCCCGCCTGGGTGGCCGCCGGGGACTCCGGCGCCCAGATCAAGCCCCCCGCGCCCGGCTACACCGGGCTGGGCTTCCAACCCCCCGCCCCCGGCACCTATGATCTTTCCGTCGTCAAACCGGCCGCCGACGGCCGCGTCCTGCAAACCAACGGCGTCCCCGCCCGGCTGCACTCCCTATTCGGCGACGAGGTGGTGGTCTTCAGCTTCATCTACACCCACTGCCGCATGACCAACGGCTGTCCGCTGGCGAGCTTCGTCCTCTCCCAGACCAAGCGGCGGCTGGAGGAAACCGCCCCCGGCCTCGCCGAGCAGGTGCGACTGGTTTCGCTCAGCTTCGACCCGGACCGCGACACCCCTGAGGTCATGCGCGAGTACGGCGACCGCTTCCGGGAAAAGGGCCGGGGCCCGGTGGAATGGCGCTTCCTGACCACCGAGGCCCGCGCATTCCTCGATCCGATCCTGGGCGGCTACGACCAGGTGGCGGAGAAGCGGTACAACGAAGCCGGGGAATGGACGGGGAAATTCAACCACATCCTCCGGGTGTTCCTGATCGACAAGCGGCAGCGCATCCGCAACATCTACAACGTTTCCTTCCTGCACGCCGATATCCTGGTCAACGACATCCTGACCCTGCTCGAAGGCGAAGAAGACCGCTCCGCAGCCGTTGACCTTGGGGGGACGACCAGCCTCGAGCCCCGGCCCCTGCTGGCCTCCGCGGGCGATGCGGCCGCCTCCGATGGCAACCGGGTAGTGCCGCCCTCCCGGCAGCCCCTGGCGGCGCGCATTCTGGCCAAGCGCCCGGACCGCGAGGCCGCCGCGCAGGCCTCCGACCGCCAACCGCCGGATACCGTGAAACGACTGGTGCGCCTGGTGAAGGACCCGCCGCTCGGCCTACCCCCCGTTCCCGTGCCCGAGACCAACCCCGTTACCACCGCCAAGGTGAAGCTCGGGCGCAAGCTCTTCTTCGACCGGCGCCTCTCCCTGAATCACACCACTTCCTGCGGCATGTGCCACCTTCCCGAACAGGGCTTCACCAACAACGAGCTGAAGACCGCCGTGGGCTTCGACGGCCGGAGCACCAAGCGCAACGCCCCCACCATCCTCAACGTGGGCTACTACCAGCGCTTCTTCCACGACGCCCGCGAGAACCGGTTGGAGAACCAGATCTGGGGCCGGCTGCTGGCGCGCAACGAGATGAACAACGCCTCCGTGGGGCAGGTGCTGGAGAAGATCCGCCGAATGCCGGACTACGACGGCATGTTCGAGGCGGCGTTCGGCACCGGACCCAACCTGCTGAATATGGGCCAGGCCATCGCCAGCTACGAGCGCACCCTGGTTTCCGGGAATTCCCCCTTCGACCGTTGGTACTACGGCGATGAGGAAGATGCCCTGAGCGAACCGGCCAAGCGCGGCTTCCGCCTGTTCACCGGCAAGGCGGGCTGCGCCGGCTGCCATCGTATCGGCGAGGAATACGCCCTGTTCACCGACCAGAAGGTCCACAGCACTGGACTCGGCTGGTACTACTCCCACCGCAAGGAGCCCGCCAGCCACCAGGTCACCCTCGCGCCCGGCGTCACCGTGGAAACCGACTCGGACACCATCAACAAGTTCGGCAAGGCGCCGCCCAACGATCTCGGCCTCTACGAAGTGACCCGCAACCCCGCCGACCGCTGGCATTACCGAACGCCCATTCTACGAAACGTGGCCCTTACCGCCCCCTATATGCATAATGGAGCCTTCGAGTCCCTGGAGGCGGTGATCCGTTTCTATAACAAGGGCGGGCACGAATACGAGCTGCAGGATCCGCGGATCCGCCCCCTGGGCCTGGACGATCGGGAGGTGCGGGACCTGGTGGCCTTCCTGAAAAGCCTTACGGGCTCCAACGTCGCGTTCCTTCGACGGGCCGCCCGGGAAGCACCGATCGGGGACCTGGGCCCCGAGGATCCGCACTGGTCCCATCCCAACCATATCCCCTACGGGCGGCCAGGCACCCCCGACGCCGGGGATCGTTGAACGCGAGTTCAGCGGACTCAACGGGGAGAACGGCCGGATGGGCTGTGGAAGGAGGGCGTGAATGACCCCCAAGGACCATCTGATGCTCCAGTCGCTGATCAACGCGCTGGACCATCCCTTCGTCCTGATCGACAGCGGCTACCGGATCGTGGTGGCCAACTGGGCATACCGGGAGGCCTACGGCGAAGAGGAGACGGAGCGGGTGGTGGGGCGGCACTGCTACGAGGTCTCCCACCACGCCGACCGCCCCTGCCACCTGAACGGCGAGGACTGTCCCCTCCAGCACGTCCTCCAGGAGCAGGAAGCCCACACCGTCTTCCACACCCACTACGACTTCCACGGCCAGCCCGAGCACGTGCGCATCACCGGCCACCCCGTGCAGGGGCCGCAGGGCGAGCCGCTGCTGGGCGAGTCCATCTCCCGGCTCTCCGCCGGCCTGGAGATCGACTGCGAGGAGATGCAGCTCATCGGCGACTCCCCGGCGCTGCTGGAGGCGGTGGACCAGCTGCGCCGGGTGGCCCACAGCGACGTCGGGGTGCTGCTCATCGGCGAGAGCGGCGTGGGCAAGGACCTGGCCGCCCGCTACGTGCACGGCGAGAGCGCGCGCCGGGGCGGGGCCTTTCAGGTGGTGGACTGCTCCACCATCAGCGCCGACCTGTTCGAGAGCGAGCTGTTCGGCCACGAGCCCGGCTCCTTCACCGGCTGCGCCGGCCGCAAGCAGGGCCTGTTCGAGCTCGCCGACGGCGGCACCCTGTTCCTCGACGAGATCGGCGAGCTGCCGCTGTCCATGCAGGCCAAGCTCCTGCGCGCCCTGGAGACGGGGCAGTTCCGGCGGCTCGGCGGCCAGCGCACCCTGGAGGCCGACGTGCGGGTGGTCACGGCCACCAACCGCAACCTGGCGGCCATGGTGGAGGCGGGCACCTTCCGCGAGGACCTCTACTACCGGCTGGCCTGCATCACGGTGGTGCTGCCCACGCTGCGCGAGCGCCGCGAGGACATCCAGCCGTTGGCGGAATTCCTGCTGGCGCGCATCAACCGCGACAACGGTACCCACTGCACCCTGTCGCGAGCGGCGCTGGCCCGCCTCTCGGAATACGATTTCCCGGGCAACATCCGGGAGCTGCGCAACATCCTGCGCCGGGCCGTGGCCTTGTGCGGCCAGGGGACCATCCAGGTAGCGGATCTTGGCCTCGACCACGCGCCGCAGGCCCGCTCCCGGGGCGCCGCCGCACCGCAACCGGCCACCAGCGTTCCGGAGAACGGCGAGGAGCCCCTGTCGCTCCGCGACCTGGAAGTGCGCTCCATCCAGGAGCTGCTGAGCCGCTACGATGGTCAGCGCAAGCCAGTGGCGGAGGCCCTGGGCGTCAGCGAGCGCACGCTCTACCGCAAGCTCAAGCGCTACGGCCTACGCTAGGAAGGCTTACCCCGTACCGGACCCGTCCGGTCAGCCGTTCTCCCGGATCAGACGGCTCAGCTCCTCCACCTTTTCCCGCAGCAGGGCCTCGTCGGCCCGCGTTTCCACGTTGAGGCGAAGCAGCGGCTCGGTGTTGGAGGGGCGCAGGTTGAACCGCCACCGGTCCAGCTCCACGCTAACCCCGTCCGTACGGTCCACGGCGGGGTATTCGTCCTCGTAGGCGGTAACCAGCGCCTCCATGACCGCGTGGGGGTCACCCACCTCGAAGTTGATCTCGCCGCTGCACGGATAGGCCGCCTGCTGCTCCGCCACCAGCTGGGAGAGCGGCTTGCCCGCCACGCTCATGAGCTCGGTGACCAGCAGCCAGGGGATCATGCCGCTGTCGCAGTAGCCGAACCGTCGGAAGAAGTGGTGCCCCGACATCTCGCCGCCGTACACGGCATCCACTCGGCGCATGCTCTCCTTCATGAAGGCGTGGCCGGTCTTGCTCTGCACCGGCGTTCCGCCGCCCCGCCGCACCGTCTCGATGGTGTTCCAGGTGAGGCGCGGCTCGTGGATGATTCGCTCGCCGGCCTGCTTGCGGAGGAAGGACTGGGCCAGCAGGCCGATGAGATAGTAGCCCTCCACGAAGGTGCCGTCCTCGGTGAACAGGAAGCAGCGGTCGAAGTCGCCGTCCCAGGCGATGCCCAGGTCGGCGCCGTACTCACGCACCGCCCGGGCGGTGGCCTCGCGGTTCTCGGGCAGCAGCGGGTTGGGGATACCGTTGGGGAAGTGCCCGTCGGGCTCATGGTGGATCTTGATGAGCTGGAAGGGCAGATGCGGCTCCAGGGCGTCGATCACGGGCCCCGCGCCGCCGTTGCCGGCGTCGGTGACGATGCGCAGGGGCCGTAGGGCGTCGGCGTTGTCCAGATAGCCCAGGAGGTGCGCCACGTAGTCGGGGAGCACATTCAGCGTCCGCGGCTCCGGCTCGAAAGTGGTGGGGGCCGTTAAGGCGTCGGCCCGTTCCTGGATCTCCCGGAGCCCCGAATCGCCGCTGATGGGCCTGGCTTCCTCCCGAACCAGCTTCAGGCCGTTGTAATCCATGGGATTGTGGCTGGCCGTGACCATGATTCCGCCGTCCATGCCGTAATGGAAGGTGGCGAAATAGATCATCTCCGTACCGCCGAGGCCGATGTCGTGCACCTCGGCGCCGCCGTCCTCCAGCCCGGCCGCCAGCCCCTGGATCAGCTCCGGGCTGGTCAGGCGCACGTCGCGGCCCACTGCCACCCGGCGGGCATCCAGCTCCTCGGCGAAGGCCCGGCCGATACGGTAGGCCACTCCCGGATTCAGATCCCCGGGTACTCGCCCGCGTACATCATAGGCCTTGAAGCAGGTGATCGGTTCGCCCATGGCTCCTCCTCGTAGACGATTGAACGAAAAGTGCGGGACCGCGTCCCGGACCGCATAACCATAATGCCCGCCCGGCAGGCCCGCAACGAGGCGCCCGGGCGACATCGATCAATTGTTCGCGGAAGCCGGAATGGTGCCGATCAGCCCTGGATGGCGTATTTCTTGAGCCGATAGAGAAGCGTGTCCCGGGTCAAGCCGAGGAGCCGCGCCGCCCGGCTGCGGTTACCGGCGGTCTTCGCCAGGGCTTGCCGGATCAGGTCGGCCTCCAGCGCATCCAGGCGCAAGCCCCCCTCCGGAAGGGTGAAGGGCCCTTCTCCCGCGGCCCCTGCCCGCTGCAGATCGGCGGGAAGGTTCGCCGGGCCGATCTCGCGGCCCGGCAGCAGGATTACCAGCCGCTCGCAGAGATTGCGCAGCTCGCGGACGTTGCCCGGCCAAGGGTGGGCCTCCAGGAGGGCGCGGGCGGCCCGGTTGAAGGTGGGCGCCGCCACGCCGTGGCGCGCCGCCAGGTCGGCCGTCAGCCGCTCCAGAAGCAGGGGGAGGTCCCCTTGCCGCTCGCGCAGCGGCGGGAGCTCCACGGGAACCACGTGCAGGCGGTAGTAGAGATCCTCCCGGAAGCGACCGGCGCGCACCTCGCCGGGCAAGTCCCGGTTGGTGGCGGCCACCACGCGGGCGTCGGCCCGTTCCGGCGCGGTGGCGCCCACCGGCTGATACTCCCCGGCCTCCAGGAAGCGCAGCAGCTTGGCCTGCACCGCGGCGGAGAGCTCGCCCACCTCGTCCAGGAACAAGGTTCCGCCCGCGGCGGAGGCCGCCAAGCCGGGGCGGTGGTCAACGGCCCCGGTGAACGCCCCCTTGCGGTGCCCGAACAGCTGGGCCTCGGCGAGCCCGTCCGGCAGGGTGGCGCAATTCACCGAGACGAACGGCCCCCGGGAGCGGGGGCTCTCCGCATGCAGCGCCCGGGCCAGCAGCTCCTTGCCCGTCCCCGTCTCCCCCAGCACCAGCACCGAGACATCCGTGGCCGCCGCAACGGCGGCGGTGCGCAGGGCGGCCTGAAAGGAAGGCGCCGCGCCGGGGAGGGTCCGCTCGAAGGCATTGCGCATATCCGATACCTTTCGCCCGTGGAGCCGGTCCCGCCCCGGACCGGCTAAGTCCCCAATGGGTTTGGGTGATTCGTACTATACCAGAAGCCCCCGAGGGCCAGAACGACCAGGAGCAGGCCGAGGACCCGGTTCAGATGCGGAATCCGGCGCAGCCGCGTCATCAGCCCCGTGGCGGCCCCCGCTCCGGCGACGGCGGGAAGGGTGCCGAGCCCGAAGACCAGCATGAACAGCCCTCCCGGAAGGGCCCCGCCCTGCCCGGCCGCCACCAGAAGGGCCGAGTACACCATGCCGCAGGGCAGCCACCCCCAGATCATGCCGAAAATAATTGCGGAAGAGGCCCGGGTAATGGGGAACAGGCGGCGCCCCAGCGGCTCCAGCCGCCGCCACAGGGGCGCCCCGAGGCGCTCTACCACGGCGAAGCGCGGGAACCACCCGGCCAGATAGAGACCGACCGCCCCCACCATGAGCGCCGCCAGCGCCCGCAGCACCACCAAGCCCCGTTCGGGGTCCAATAAGGCGAACAGACCGCCCCCCAATCCCCCCACCAGGGCGCCTATGAGGGCATAGCTAGCGATCCGTCCGAGGTTGTATCCCGCCACGTACAGGAGCAGACGGCGGCGATCGTCCCGCACTTCCGGGGATAGGCCCATGGTCAGGGCACCCATGATGCCCCCGCACATGCCCACGCAGTGCAGAGAGCTGAACAGGCCGAGAACGAGGGCGGCGGGCAAGGCGTACAGCAAGGGGCGATCCAGGGCTACGGAATTCCCCGATAGGATACGGCATCCGGCATGGGGCCGCCCATCTTCCCCTTTCGGCGCAGTTTTCCCGCTCGGGGGAGCATGGGGAGGCTTGCCCTTTGGAGGTGCTCCGGCTAGGCTTCCTTTTTGAACCATTTTGGTGCAAACGTGGGCGCGAGGGACCTTCCGCACCGGAAAAACAGCTCACCGGCGCCGCGCCGGTCCCTCCAGGTTTTTCACGCTACCGACAAAAGGCCTCGGCCATGGGCCGCAACGATGAGCAAAGTGGCTCCCGGAAGGGGGCCCTTCGGGAGAACCAGGCGGAGACCGTCCGCGAGCCCCGAGAGGACAGCGACCGCCTGGACGAGCTGATCGGGCATACCTTGCGGGAACGGCGTACCGCCCTGTCCCTGACCCTGTCCGAGCTTTCCGAATCCTCGGGAGTCAGCAACGCCATGCTGAGCCGCATCGAGACCGGGCAAGTTTCCCCCAGCCTCAGCACCCTGGTCCGCATCACCCGCGTCCTGGGCCTGTCCCTATCCGAGCTTTTCCTCGATTACGAGAGCCCAGAGGGCGGGGCCCTGCACGTGGAGGCGGGACAGGGTCTGGAGGTGGTGCGAACGGGAACCAGCCGCGGCCACACCTACCACCTGCTCTCCTACGAGCGCGGCCCCAAACAGAGCTTCGAGGCCTTCCTGGTCAGCATGGACGATGAAAGCGAGGTGTTTCCCCGGTTCAAGCATCCCGGCGTGGAATTCCTCTACATGATCCGAGGCGAGATGCAGTACCGGCACGGCCAGAACCTCTACCACGTCAAGCCGGGGGACGCACTGACCTTCGACGGCACTGTCATGCACGGCCCGGAAACCCTCCTGCGCATCCCCATCCGGTTCATCTCCATCATCGAATACGCGTCGGGCGAAGAGGCGGAGTAGTCGAGCCCGCCCGTCCATTCCACCGGAGATAAAAATTACCTATAAAGGAGTAGCATTTTATTGCTACCCCATTCCTCCCCGAATCCCCCGCCAAAAACTTCAAGCAGGCTTCCCCCCTTACGGGCCAGTACCGATTCACGCGTACCCTTTTTGAGATAAACCCCGTACCTACGATCGGCTATCCCACCTTTCCCCCCTCCTTTCCGATCCAATTCTTTATTAAAAATCAACAAATAGAAAATAATAATTATTATTTAATGTAATTATCTTTTCTGAAATAAAAAGTATCCATATACCTCTAAAGTGCTATACGGGATTACCCCAATATGGGTTGACCTATTGCTTACGCCACCGCATAAATTTGTTTAAGAAAAAGATTTGCACTACGTGCAATGCCCGCTCGGCTAGCCGCCGCGGGGCGGGGGTTTTCCGAGGGGGCCACCCATTCCAACGGGAAGAGGGAACAACCATGGTGCAAAGCGGTGCGTTTCAGGTTCAGCCCGGGGCCCTGGCCACACCTCCCGACATGTCGGTGGAGCAGGCGCGGGCCTTCCTGCGCGAGCACGGGGTGCGCAATGTTCTCGCCCAATTCGTGGACATCCACGGCGCCCCGAAGACCAAATCCGTCCCCATCGCCCACCTGGAGGACGTGATCACCAACGGTGCCGGATTCGCCGGCTTCGCCGCCTGGGGCCTGGGCATGGAGCCACAGGACCCGGACTTCGAGGCCATCGGGGACCTCTCCACCCTCTGCCTACTGCCCTGGCAGCCCGGCTATGCACGGATCATCTGCTCCGGCCACGTGCAGGGCAGGCCCTGGCCCTATGACACCCGCAACATTCTCCAGACCCAGCTAAAGCGCCTGCACGACCGGGGCATGGACCTCAACACCGGCATCGAGCCCGAATTCATGCTCCTGCGGCGCACCGAGGACGGTGGGGTGGCGCCGGCCGATCCAACCGACCAGCTCATGAAGCCCTGCTACGACTACCGTTCCCTCAGCCGCAACCGCGAATTCCTGGACCGCTTCGTCGACGCCATGGAAGCGGTGGGAATCGACGTGGTGCAGGCCGACCACGAAGACGGCAACGGCCAGTTCGAGGTGAACACCATGTACGCCGACGCCCTGGAGAGCGCGGACCGACTGGTGTTCATCAAGATGGCCGTCACCGAGATCGCCCACGAGCTGGGCATGATCGGAACCTTCATGCCCAAGCCCATGACCGACCGCACCGGCAACGGCCTCCATTTCCATCTGTCGCTTTGCGATGAGCGAGGAACCAACCTGTTCGAGGACACCGGCGACGAGCGCGGCATGGACCTCTCCCGGATGGCCTACAACTTCCTGGGCGGGCTCATGCACCACGCACCGGCCCTGTGCGCCCTGAGCGCCCCCACCGTGAATTCCTACAAGCGGCTGGTGATCGGCCAGTCCCTGTCCGGCGCCCCGTGGGCCCCCGCCTATGTCTCCTTCGGCGCCGACAACCGCTCGGCCATGGTGCGGGTGCCCGGCGGCCGCCTGGAGAACCGCATCGCCGATGGGGCCGCCAATCCCTACCTGGTTACCGCCGCCCACATCGTCGCCGGTATGGACGGCGTGGAGCGGGAGCTCGATCCGGGTGATCCCCAGCAGCTCAATTTCTACAACGAAAAGCCGGCGGACATGGAGGCCAAGGGGATTCCCACCCTGCCCCAGAACCTATCCGACGCCGTGGACGCCCTGGAGGCGGACACCCTCTTCGCCGAGCAGCTTGGCCAGGACTTCATCCGGGAGTACATCAACCTCAAGCGCCAGGAGTGGGTGGAGTACCACCGCCAAGTCTCCCACTGGGAGCTCGATCAGTACCTCCAGTACCCCTAACTGCCAGGAGCGTTCCCATGTGCGGAATCGTCGGCTTTCTGGCCAAGCGGCCGGAACTGCGCGACCAGCTCGGCGCCTATACGAGTCCCATGCTGGATGCCATGGCTACCCGTGGCCCGGACTCGGCGGGCTTCGCGGTGTTCGGCGAGGCGCAGGACGAGCTGTGGCGCATCAACCTGTTCGCCCTCACCCCCGACTACGACTGGCGCCCGCTTACGGACGCCCTAGCGCACGCCGAAGGACCCTCCGGAGAGGTCCGATCGCTCGGCCGCCACGGCATCCTGGTTACCCCGGACCCTCCGGCCCGGGCGCGGACCTGGCTGCACCACCACCATCCCGAGCTGGTAGAGCTGTCCACCGGCCGCGCCATGGACGTCTTCAAGGACGTGGGCCATCCCCGCGCCGTGGCGGAGCAGTACGGCCTGGAGGCCATGCAAGGCACCCACGCGGTGGCCCACACCCGCATGGCCACCGAATCGGCCGTGACGCCGCTCCACGCCCACCCGTTCGTGGCGGGGGACGACTTCTGCCTGGTTCACAACGGCTCACTCTCCAATCCCAACAGCCTGCGGCGGAAGCTGGAGCGCAAGGGGGTCGGGTTCCTCACCGACAACGACACCGAGGCGGCTGCTCGCCTGATCCAGTGGCGGCTGTCGGAGGGCGATGACCTCCACGCGGCCCTCGAATACGGATTCGGCGAGATGGACGGCTTCTACACCCTGCTCATGGCCAATGACCACGAGCTGGCCTTGGTACGCGACTCCTTCGCCTGCAAGCCGGCCGTGGCTGCGGAGACCGACGACTACGTGGCCGTGGCCTCGGAATTCCACTCCCTGGCCCGGCTGCCGGGTATCGCCGACGCCGAGATCTTCGAGCCAGCCCCCGAGGAGATCTACGTATGGCAGGTATAAGCGAAGGCAAAGCCCCGGAATCGAACGGCGAGTCGGACCTCCGCTTCGATCTGCGCGAGCACTCCGTCCGCCATATCAATGGGCGCTTGCACGGGGACCTTTCCGGGATACGGCACGTGGCCATCGACCATCCCGACGGCGCCCACAACCTGGCTGTGGGGGTGGACGCCCCGGTAAACATCGACATCCAAGGCCACGCCGGCTACTTCATCGGCGGCATGAACCAGCAGGCGGAGATCACGGTGCACGGCAACGTGGGCTGGAGCGTCGGCGAGAACATCATGTCCGGCACGGTCCGGGTGAAAGGCTTTGCCTCGGAGTGCGCCGCGGCCTCCGGCCACGGCGGCTTGGTGGTGATCGAGAAAGACGCCTCCTCGCGCTGCGGCATCTCCATGAAGGGGGTGGATATCGTAGTCGGGGGCAGTGTCGGCCACATGTCGGGCTTCATGGCCCAGCTGGGCACCATGGTGATCTGCGGCGATGCCGGTCACGGCCTGGGGGATTCCTTGTACGAGGCGGTGATTTATATCCGCGGCAAGGACCACGGCCTGGGCGCGGATGCCCGCGAGGAGCCCATGGAGGAAACCGATCGCCGCAAGGTGGCCGGGCTCCTGGAGAAGGCGGGGTTGGACTATGCCCCTAGCGAGTTCCGGCGCATCGCTTCCGGCCGGACCCTGTACCACTGGAATGCCGATGCCGAGCAGGAGTACTGAATGAGCCCCAGTGATCAAGACATGGCTGATCGCCTGGAAGGGCTGGCCCTGGAGGAGAACGCCACCTACGACCAGGAGGCCCTCAACTACATCCAGCGGGCCGCCCGCTACGGCATGTACGACATCCGGGGACTCGGCGCCAAGCGCAGCCTTCCCGGGTTCGAGGACCTGACGTTCCTGACCGGATCCATGTCCCGCTACCCCCTCGAAGGCTACCGTGAGAAGTGCGTCACCAGGACCGCCATCGGCACCCGCCACGCCGAGAACCCCATCGAGCTCGACATCCCCATCACCATCGCCGGGATGAGCTTCGGCGCCCTGTCGGCCACGGTGAAGGACGCCCTCGGCCATGCCGCCTCGGAGATGGGCACTTCCACCACCACCGGCGACGGCGGCATGACGCCGGAAGAACGGGCCTCCTCCGAGACCCTCGTGTACCAGTGCCTGCCGTCGCGCTACGGGTTCAACCCCGACGACGTGCGCAAGGCGGATGCCATCGAGGTGGTGGTTGGCCAGGGCGCCAAGCCCGGCGGTGGCGGCATGCTGCTGGGCCTGAAGATGGGCGAGCGGGTGGCCCGCATGCGGACCCTGCCGCCGGGGATCGACCAGCGCTCCGCCTGCCGCCACCCGGATTGGACCGGCCCGGACGACCTCACCATCAAGATCCGGGAGCTGCGCGAGATCACCGACTGGCGGGTGCCCATCTATATCAAGTTCGGTGCCACGCGGGTATTCAACGACGTCAAGCTGGCCGTGCATGCCGGTGCGGACGCCATTGTCGTCGACGGCATGCAGGGCGGCACCGCCGCCACCCAGCAGGTATTCATCGAGGACACCGGCATCCCGACGCTGGCCGCCGTGCGCCAAGCCCGCGAGGCCCTGGAGGACCTCGACATGCGGGGCACGGTCCAGCTCATCGCTTCCGGGGGCATCCGCACCGGAGCCGATGTGGCCAAGGCCATCGCCCTGGGGGCCGACGCCGTCTCCATCGGCCAGGGGGTCATGATGGCGCTCGGCTGCAACAGCCCCCACTACTGGCAGAACGGCGAGGCGGTCTCCGCCCTGGAGGACTACAAGGCCCTGGGCACCAAACCCGGCTACTGCCACCACTGCCAGTCCGGCAAATGCCCGGTGGGCATCACCACCCAGGATCCCGAGCTGGAGCAGCGGGTGGACCTCGAGGAGGGCGCCAAGCGGGTCCGCCGCTACCTGCAGACGCTGAACATGGAGCTCACCACCCTGGCCCGGGCCTGCGGCAAGTCCGATGTCCACCACCTGGAGCCCGAGGACCTCGTCGCCCTGACCGTGGAAGCCGCGGCCATGGCCAAGGTCCCACTGGCGGGCACCGACTGGATCCCTGGAGGAGCCGGGCAATGACCATTCACCCGGCGCCAAGTCCCGTGGCGTCCGGCGCGTGCCGGGCAGCCCGCAATGCTTCCAGAGGAGGAGCCCTGTACGGAACAGAACGAAGGAGTCCAGCGCATCGTTTATCGGACCTACGCCACGATCCCTACGCCCCGGAACCTTGATACCGCTCATGGAGGACGCAACCAAACGAGATCGCGCAAAGCCCCGTAAACCCGAGTAACCAAACAACCATTTCCCGAACAAGGTGAAGGAATTATGGAAGATAAGCTCGGTGCTTTAACGGTAGTTTTCACGGAGTTCTACTACTGGGCCACCGTCCCCCTGATGTTTCTGATCCACGTAGGGTTCTGTGTCTACGAGGTGGGTGCATCCCGGGAAAAGAACATGATGCACACCCTCATGAAGAACACCATGGCCATCCCCCTCATTACCGTCGGATTCTTCCTGTTCGGCTGGTGGATCTATTTCGCCTTCCCCAACGGTCCCTTCATCTACGAGGGGAAAGGCCTCATCGATGCGCCCTGGGCGGTTCCCTGGAGCGAGATGATGGGCACCCACCTGGGCGGCTCCGCCTCCACGCAGGCCATGGAGGACTCCAGCCTCGGCGTGGGCTACTGGGCGCGGCTGAATGGCGTCTTCTGGGCGGCCTTCCTGCTGTTCTCCTGGACCACGGCCTCCATCATCTCCGGCGCGGTCATCGAGCGCATCCGGAACTTCGCCTTCTGGGTGATCGCCACCATGGTGGGAACCGTGACCTGGATCACCGACGCCGCCTGGGGCTGGCACTATGACGGCTGGATGGTGAAGCTGCTCGGCTACCATGACGCCTACGCCTCGGGCGTGGTGCACGCCATCGCCGGCGGTGCCGCCCTGGCCGTGCTGCTCAAACTGGGCCCGCGCATCGGTAAGTTCCGCGAGGACGGCACCCCCCGCGACATCGTCCCCCACAACCCGTGGATGGTGACCGTGGGGCTATTCCTCATCTACACGGGCTTCTGGGGCTTCTACGTCGCCTGCAACGTGCCGATCATCAATGCCAGCGGCATCGGCATGGAGGGCGACTCCTTCACCGCCACCAACATCTATCTGACGCCGACCACCCTGTCCGCCATCGTATTCAACTTCCTCATGTCCCTGTCCGGGGGCCTGCTGGCGGGCTACGCGGTCTCCAAGGGCGACGCCTTCTGGACCTACTCCGGCGGCCTTGCCGGGGTCATCGCGGCCTCCGCGGGCAACGACCTCTACAACCCGCTGCAGGCCTGCCTGCTGGGCGCCCTGGGCACGGTGGTGGCCTACAAGCTGCATTTCTGGGTGGAGCGCAAGTTCAAGGTGGACGACGCCGTGGGCGCCGTAGCGGTGCACGGCTACGCGGGCGTATTCGGGCTGATCGCCTGCGGCTTCATGCTGTGGGGGCACCCCGCCTCCGCCTTCGAGGGCTACGCCAACATCACGCCCTGGGGCCAATTCCTGGGTGCGGTGATCATGTTCGGCGTTCTCGGCTTCCTGCCCGCCTACATCGTGGCCTCCATCATGCAGGCCTTCGGGGTGCTTCGTATCCCGCGGTCCGTGGAGCTGGTGGGTCTGGATCTGGAGGAATACGACTACCGGTACCAGACCGACTCCGAGGTGGCCCTGGCCGAGGTGGAGCAGGCACGCCGGGAAGGCTACCTCCCCCGATCCACCCCGTAACCACTTGAACGCGAGGAAGAAGCAATGAGCACGACATCCGTTGAACAATGGGGCAACCTGGACAACCTCGGACCCATCTACCCCTTCGTCGGTACCGAGATGTTCTGGACGATCCTGGTCTTTGCCGGCTTCATCCTGTGGTTCGTCTGGCAGGCCCGGTTCGAGGCAAGGACCCACCGGAATGGCACAAAGCGCCTCTCCGATCCCAAGGTCCTGGAAAAGGTGCTTAGCGAGAACATCACTCCCCTGGGCCATCCGGCGACTTCCCTGAACCAGGTCCAGAACAACAACCACGAAGCCCCGGCGAAGGAAAAGGAAAAACCGGAAGAAACCTCCTCGCAGTAGCCGGGAAAAGGAAGGGGGCACGCCCTGTGCCCCCTTTTATTTGTTCCCGCCCAGGAAGGCCATTACCCTGCCCGCGACGCACACCCCATAGTCAACGAACCGGGCATTCCCCGCTCACAGCGCTCGAAGAGGGCGGTTCATGAACTGGATCTTCCTGGCCGTGCTGACGGCCTTTTTTTATGGCGCCTACAACGTCTTCATCAAGGTGGCCTCCGGCCACATCAACCAGATCGTCGGCGCGCTGGTCCTCCAGATAGTCGCGGCCCTGGTGGGCGGCGTCATACTGGGCTACCTGCGCTTTACCCACGCCTCCCTGGAGGTTTCCTCGAAGGGCTTTCTGTTCGCCGTGCTGGCCGGCCTGTTCGTGGGCCTCGCGGAGATCACCTCCTTTTTCGTCTTCTCCCGGGGCGTCCCCGCCGCCATCGGCATCCCCATTATCATCGGCGGCTCCGTGGCCTTCGGCGCCCTAATGGGGGTCTTCTTCCTGAAAGAGCACTTCCAGTGGGTCCACGTGCTGGGACTGCTGATGGTCACCGGCGGCGTGGTGCTGCTGACCAGCCAGTAGAGGAGACACGGCGGAAGGGCCGTGTCAGCGAAAAGTCCGCCGACACGTTCGTATGCCTACCGCTGGGAAGCCTGGCCCGCCTAGGCCGAGGCGGCGGTGGCCGCGTAGCCGATGGCGAGGGTCCGGAGCAACCACAGGACCAGCCCAATGGCCAGGGATACGTCCGCGAGCCGCAGCAACGGAGTCCCCCGCCAAGCGGAGAACAGCTTGCTCCCGCCCCAGATAGCCAGGAACACGGCCGCCAGCGGCACGAGGAGGACCACTTCGTGGACGAGGAAATCGGCGGCCACCGCCTTGTACGGATTGTCGTAGAAGCGGTGCGGGGGAAGGAGGTAATGATTGGCCGTGGCGAAGACGCCCGAGGCGATGATGAGCCGGGCGAGCAGCTCCCGCCAGGAAGACGACCATAGCCTGGACAATGGAACACACTCCTTGAAGGAAACTGCGACAATCCTCGCCAAGATTCGCCGGTCCGTAAACCCTGCCTCCCCCTGGACCGACCGGCACCGACCCGTCGCTGTCCAGTCGACCGCTGAGTTGCAGCACGAGGCCAGCAACTGGAGGGAAATGGCTCCTGTGCCCAGTCCAGCAATTGACGGCCATTCTTCATCCGGCGGGTAACGCGACTTCAGCCGCGAGCCCTCCCAATCCGCTCCGCGTAAGGGTCAACTGACCGCTGTAGAGCTCGACCAGCTCTTGCACGATCCCCAGACCGAAGCCGGAACCGGGGCTGGTCTCATCCAGCTTCACCCCGCGCCCCATGGCGGTTCGGGCTTCTTGATCGGTCATACTCGGCCCGTCGTCAAGCACCCGGATAAGAACGTTCCCCGCCTCCTGGGAAGCGGTCAGCTCGAAGCGGCGCTCCGCCCATTTCGTGGCGTTGTCCAACAGATTGCCCACTATCTCTTCCAGGTCCTGCGGGTCGGCACGGACGGCGAGATCCCCGGGAATGTCATGCCGGAATTCCAAACCACGACGCCGGGCGAGCTGGCCGAACCCCTCCACCAGAGGACCCAGGGCCGCGTGCAGGGACGTGGAAGCCCCCATGGGTGCCGGGCCGGCCGCGGACGCCCGGGCGAGGTGATTCCTTATGGCGCCATCCATCCGCTGCACCTGTTGAACGAGGGTATCGCGGTGCGCTTCGGGCAACCGATCCGCTAGGGTCCGAAGTACGGCCATGGGGGTCTTCAGCGCATGGGCGAGGTTACCGGCGGCCTGGCGTCCCCGCTCGATCAGGGCTCGATCGCGGCGCAGCACCGCATTCATGGCCTCGGCGAGCTGCGCCAGCTCGGCGGGGAGATCGGTATCCAGTTCCTCCTTGCGGCCGCTTTCGACGGCGTTCAGTTCGGCCCGCACCCGTCGCAGCGGGGCCAGGCCCCAGCGCACCTGAAGGGTGATTCCGGCGAGCAGGATCAGGGCCAGGATGCCCAGGGAGAGCCAGAGCAGCCGGTTAAAGCGCCGGATCTCGGCTTGGATGGGCTGATAGGTGGCGGCCACCATGACGGTGGTGGGGCCGTTCATCTTCGGGAGCTGAACCCGCCGTTGGACCAGACGCAGCGGCGCTCCGGAAGGGCCGGTTATATCGCGTTTAACCAGGCCCCCGGAGGCGGTTTCCGGGAGCCGTTCGTCCCAGAGCGACCGGGAGGAAAGCACCGCTTTGGGCCCGCTAACCTGCCAGTACCAGCCCGAGAACACCCGCGTGAACCGGGGCTCCCCCAGGTTGCCGGTCACGGTGACCCGGTCCCGGCGGGGATCGTACTCGATGTTGGCGAGGACGACGCTCAACAAGGATTCGAGGCGCTGATCCAGGGCGGACTGGACGGACTGCCGGAAATTGTAGGAAAGGAGCGCGCCCGCAGCCGGGAGCACCAGGACGATCACCGCCACCGAGGCGACAAGCATCCGGGCGTGAATGGAGCGGGGCATGCGCGGAAGTCGGCTCAAGCTTCCGCATCCGCATCGATCATCCGATAGCCGCGCCCCCGGACCGTTTCGATGGCCTCCGACCCCAGCTTGCGCCGCAACCGGCTGATCTGGACATCGATGACGTTGGAATCCGGCTCCCCGTCGCTCTCGTAGGTATATTCGGCGAGCTCCTGGCGCGTGACGATGCGCGGCGCGGCGTGCATCAGACGCGATACCAGCCGGAATTCCTGCGCCGTCAGGGCGACGGGCAATCCGGCCTGGCTGAGCTGGCCGCTGTGTGTGTCCAGAACCAGCCGGCCCACCTGGATCTGGGGATGGGAATGCTGATGGCTCCGCCGGACCAGGGCCCGCAGCCGGAACAGGATTTCCGCGGTTTCGAAGGGTTTGGTGACGTAATCGTCCGCGCCGGCGGAGAATCCGGCGGCCTTGTCCGACCAGCGCTCGCGGGCCGTCAGGATCAGGACGGGAAGGGCCAGGCCCTGTTCGCGCCAGGATTCGAGCCAGCCCACCGCATTCCCATCCGGCAGTCCTAGATCGAGGATCACCGCGTCATAGCATTGGGTCATGACCTGGAAATCCGCCTCGCCCCCGGTTGCCACCCGTTCGACGATGAGGCCCGCCTGCTGCAGGTCCTCCCCGAGGACCCGCGCCAGCGCGTCATCATCCTCGACCAAGAGAACCTTCATTCCTCGATCCGCATATCATCGATGTCGGTACCCTCGATGCCGAGGATCTCACCGTTTCGTCCATCCACCTCGAATTCGACCACCTGGCCGTCGGCGCCCAGCAGCTCGATCTCATAGACGCGGTCCCCTTCGCCGCCCTCCAGCTCCACATCGATAACCTGGCCGCGGTAACGCTTCTTCAGTTCGCCGATGATGTCGCTCAGGGGACGGAGCTCTCCGGATTCCACCTGCTCGTGCAGCTCGCGCCATTCCGTTTCGTCGGCAAGCAGCGGGAGGCTCACAAGCAGCAGGCATACCAGGCCGGCCAGCCCGAGGAGTGCAAAACCGCGAATAGATGGAGGGAATCGTGTCTTCATCATGGGCCTTCAATATAGCCCGGCTGCAGATGAACAAAGGATGAATGGCGGCTTAATCCCGTCGTCAGTCGCTTCCCGCTAGGCTGCGGAAACCGTCGGGCACACATTCCGATTCGACGGCCCATAACCAGAATCGATCATAAAGGAGGCGATCATGAAAGTAATCACGGGCCTGGCCTTCGCCGCGGCACTTAGCCTGCCGGCTGGCGCGCACGCCGCCGGCAGCATGGAGGATCTGGACCGAAACCTCGCGAGCGCGCAGGAGTATGGCATCACGCAGTTCACGGAGCTGGATTTCGAAGACAACGGAGCCGTGGAGGTGGAAGGCTGGCTGGACGATCAATGGCACGCGGAAGTGCGCATCGAAAACTCCGGCGAGGTGGGCCACGAAGAGCGGGAGAAGCGGGTTGACGGTCCCTGGGGCATGACCGCCGAACAGGTGCGCCAGTTGGCCGAAAAGGCTACCCAGAAGGGCGTGACGAAGCTTGAGGAGATCCAGATGACCCCCAACGGCTACGTGGAGGTCGAGGGGGACGACGATCGCGGTGAGGAGCTTGACCTGCGCTTCCGGGCGGCCGAATAGCCCGCCTTTCAAGTGCCCGCGCCCCCGGGGAGGGGGTCGGGCACCCTTCTCCCTCCGGCCCGGCCGCCTCGTGGCCTACCCCGGGTCCCGTTGGTTTGTGCCCGCCAGGAGGGCCGGGCACCCTGCCCCTCGACCTCCGGTTGATTCCCGAACCGATCCCTCGAGACGCTCCATCCCGGGAAGGGCGGCCCATGAACTGGATCCTCCTGGCCGTGCTTACGGCCTTTTTCTATGGCGCCTACAACGTCTTCATCAAGGTGGCCTCCGGCCACATCAACCAGATCGTCGGCGCGCTGGTCCTCCAGATAGTCGCGGCCCTAGTGGGCGGCGTCATACTGGGCTACCTGCGCTTTACCCACGCCTCCCTGGAGGTCTCCTCGAAGGGCTTTCTGTTCGCCGTGCTGGCCGGCCTGTTCGTGGGCCTCGCGGAGATCACCTCCTTTTTCGTCTTCTCCCGGGGCGTCCCCGCCGCCATCGGCATCCCCATCATCATCGGCGGCTCCGTGGCCTTCGGCGCCCTCATGGGGGTCTTCTTCCTCAAGGAGCATTTCCAGTGGGTCCATGTTCTGGGGCTGCTCATGGTCACCGGCGGCGTGGTGCTGCTAACCAGCCAATAATCGAGCAGGCGCCCGACGACCTTTACATGCCCAGGGACGCACGCAGGCGGACCCAACCTTTCGCTTCCCCGGGCAGCCCGATGCGCAGCCCGGCGGGCTCCGCGAACAGGCGGGTCCAGAGTCCCCGTTCGACCAGTAGGCGATGGCGCTCCGCGGAAGCCCCTCCGGGCAGCCACTGGAACAGCGGCGTCCCGCCCGCGGGGCTCCAACCGGCCTCCGCCAGCAGCGCGGAAAGCGCTTGCCCTTCCTCCGCCAATCGTTGCCGGGCCGCCGCCTGCCAGGCCCCGTCCGCCAGGGCCTCTCGGACCACCGTACGGGCCGGTCCGGAAACGGGCCAGGGTCCAAGCTCTTCGGCCAGGGCCTGCCGCACCGCGGCCTCGGCGGCCAGGAAGCCCACCCGGCCCCCCGGCAGCCCGAAGAACTTGCCCGGCGAGCGCAGCACCAGCAGACCCGGCCTTCCCGCCTCCGCGGCCAGGCTGTGCTCGGGGGCCACGTCGGCGAAGGCCTCGTCCACGATCAGCCACCCGTCGCGGCCCGACAGGTTGCGGTGCCAGCGCAGCAGCTCCTCGCGGCGAAACCGCTGTCCGTCGGGATTGTTGGGATTGGTGACCACCAGCACGTCGGCGCTCCGGGACGCCGCCTCCAGGTCCGCGGCGCGGGGCCGCTCCACGCGATGACCGGCCCGCGCCCAGCGCCAGGCGTGCTCCCCGTAGGTGGGCCAGAGCACCGCCGCGCTGCCGGGCCGGCGCAGGCGGGGCAGCAGCTGGATGGCGGCTTCGGATCCGGGCACGGTAAGCAGCTCCGCCGTACCGTAGTAGGCGGCCGCCGCCTCCAGGAGGCCGTCGTCGCCCTCCGGAAGGCGGTGCCAGGCGTGCTCGTCCACCGCCGGAACCGGATAGCCGCGGGGATTGATGCCGGTGGACAGGTCCACCCAACCGCCTCGCGGCTCGCCGTGGCGACGCCGGGCCTCTTTGAGATCGCCGCCGTGCTCAATCAAGGACCAGCACTCCCGCGGCGAGGAGCCCCACCCACAGCGCCACGCCCCGCCGCACCAGGGCCACCGCGGCATGGATGGTCGTCGCGTCCGGCTCGCCGCCCTCTCCGAGCGGGGGACGCGCCTCCGCGGCGCCATGATAGGCGGCCGCGCCGCCCAGGCGCACCCCGAGGGCCCCGGCACCCGCCGCCATAACCATGCCGGCGTTCCAGCTCTTCCAGGTCCCCGCCTGCGTCCACCAGCTCCGCAGGGCGGCACCCGTGCGGCCCAGCAGGCTGTAGGTCAGGGCCGTGAGCAGCGCCGGCGGGGCGTTCAACAGATCGTCCAGGCGCGCCGCCGCCCAGCCGAAGCCCCGGAACCGCGCCGTGCGATAGCCCCACATGGCGTCCAGCGTGTTCACCAGTCGGTGCAGCACCACCCCGCCGGGTCCCAGGACCAGCAGCCAGAACAGGCTCGCGAACACCGCGTCGCTGCCGTTCTCCAGCACCGATTCCACCGTCGCCCGGGCCGCTTCCGCGCCGCTCATCCGCTCCGTGTCGCGGCTCACCAGAAGGCCTACGGACCGCCGGGCGGCCTCCAGATCGCCGGCGGCGAGCGGTCCTGCCACCGCCCGGGCGTGCTCGGCCAGGCTCCGCCCCCCGAAGGCGAGATAGAACAGAACGACGGCCAGCAGCGGACCCGCCACCGGGAGCCGTCCCAGCCACCAGGCCACCAGCACGAAGGGCAGCACCAGCAGGAGCAGGGCCACCAGGCCGCGAAAGCGACGCCCGGCGCCCCGGTTCAGACGCCGCTCTACCCTGGCCGCCAGCGCGCCGAAAGCGGCCAGCGGATGCCGGCGCCGCGGATCGCCGAGCAGGGCATCCAGCAGGAGCCCGGCCAGCACCACCGCCAGCAGGGTCATCCCCTCGGCCTCCCGGCCCGCGAAGCGCGGCGAGATGTATGCGACAATCCGTCCATGCCAGCCACAACCCTCATGATTCAGGGGACCACCTCCGACGCCGGCAAGAGCGCCCTGGTGACCGGTCTTTGCCGGGCACTCCAGCGCCGCGGCGTGCGCGTGGCCCCCTTCAAGCCCCAGAACATGGCCCTCAACAGCGCGGTTACCGCCGACGGCGGCGAGATCGGCCGGGCCCAGGCGGTGCAGGCCCAGGCCGCCGGTCTCGAGCCCGCCACGGACATGAACCCGGTGCTGCTCAAGCCCAACACCGACACCGGGGCCCAGGTGATCGTCAACGGCCACGCCGTGGGCACAATGGAGGCCCTCGACTACCACCGCTACAAGCGGACCGCCCGCGAGGCGGTGCTCGCCGCCCACGCCCGGCTCGCCGAGCGATTCGACGTGGTGGTGGTGGAAGGCGCCGGCAGTCCTGCCGAGATCAATCTCCGCGAGCACGATATCGCCAACATGGGCTTCGCCGAGGCGGTGGACTGCCCGGTGCTGCTCATGGCGGACATCGACCGGGGCGGGGTCTTCGCCCAGCTGGTGGGCACCGACGAGCTGCTGTCGGCCTCCGAGCGCGCCCGTCTGGCGGGCTTCGTCATCAACCAGTTCCGGGGCGACAAGGGCCTGCTTGATCCCGGCCTGGACTGGCTGGAGGACCACACCGGCATTCCGGTGGTGGGGGTCCTACCCTATCTGGAAGGCCTCTACCTGGAGGCCGAGGACCGAATGGCCGGCGCTCCCGCACCCAGCGCGGCGGCTGACGCGCTCCGCGTCCACGTGCCCGCCCTGCCACGGATCAGCAACCACACCGACCTCGACCCCCTGCGCCACCATCCGCAGGTGGATCTGCGGGTCATCGGGCCCGGCCAGAAGCTGGAGGGGGCCGACCTGATCCTCCTGCCCGGCTCCAAGTGCGTGCGGGACGACCTGGAATGGCTGCGCGAACAGGGCTGGGAGCCGCAGATCCAGCGCCATCTGCGCTACGGCGGCCGGGTGCTCGGTATCTGCGGCGGCTTCCAGATGCTCGGCCGGACCCTCCACGACCCGGACGGCCTCGAAGGGGCACCCGGTTCCGCGCCGGGCCTCGGCGTCCTGGACCTGGAGAGCACCCTCGCACCGGAGAAGCACCTCACCCGCGTCCGGGGCCGTCTGGCGCTGGAGGAGGCACCGGTAGCCGGCTACGAGATCCACATGGGCATTTCCCGGGGACCGGACCTGGAGCGGCCCCTGGCGGAATGGGCCGACGGCACGGACGGCGCCCGATCCAAAGACGACCGGGTGCGGGGCACCTACCTGCACGGCCTCTTCGACGACAGCGCCGCCTGCGCCGCCCTGCTGCGCTGGGCCGGGCTGACCGACCCGGAAACGGTGGACTACGACGCCCTGCGCGAGGGCGGCATCGAGCGCCTGGCCGACGCCGTGGACGCTCACCTGTGGACCGAACCGCTGCGGCGCTGCTTGGGCCTATAGGAGACCCTAGCCCACCGCGTAGACCAGGCCCACCAGGAATGCCGCCTCGACCACCTCGATGGCGGCACCGATGGTATCCCCTGTCAGGCCGCCCAGGCGGCGCTCCATCATCCAGCGTAGGAAGATCAGTACGATCGCCCCGGTCACCAGACCGGCGAAGCCGATGCCCCCGGTGAGGAGCAGGCCCACCAGCAGCGCGGCGACGAAGACCCCCCAGCCCCAGCGAACGGACAGGTGCTCGGCCGGGCCGGCACCGAGGCCCTGGGAGCGCACGTAGGGCAGCGTCAGGAGCAGCCAGACGCTCCCGGCCCGGGCCAGCAGCGGAGCCGCCACCAAGCCGATGGTGCCGCCGGTCCGGATCAGGGCCGCCACCGCCGCCACCTTGACGGCCAGCATCAGGACCAACACCGCCACGCCCGCGGGACCGGTGGTGGGATCCTTCATGAGCGCGAGCGTGCGCTCCCGGTCGCCGTGGCCGCCGAGCCAGGCATCGGCGCTGTCCGCGAGCCCGTCCACGTGCAGGAGCCCTGTAACCAGCAGCCACAGCGCCACCACCAGTGCGGCGGTGAGCCCCGGGTGGTCCGCGCCCAGGAGCGCCGCAGCGCCGAGCAGCAGGAGGCCGATGAGAAGGCCCACCACGGGATAGAACAGGACGGAGCGGCCCCAGTCCTCCGGCGCGACCTCCTCGGGCACGATCACCGGGATCCGGGTCAGAAGCTGAATGGCGATCCGCAGCGGTACCAGCATCAGACGATCACTCCGTGCGCCACCAGTCGGGCGGTGATCTGTTCGCCGTCGGCATGGGCCCGGATGCGGGTCCGGCAGGCGTAGCCCACCTCCATGCGGAACAGGTTCTCCAGCGGCATGCCCAGGACATGGGCGATCAGCACCCGCATGACGCCACCGTGTCCCACCACCAGGACGTGCTGGCCGGTGTATGTCCGGACGATGTCCTCCCAGCCGGCCAGGACGCGCTCGGCGAAATCCGTTAGCGCCTCGCCGCCCGGGGCCTGGGCGTTGGGCGGATCCGCCCAGAAGGCGCTCAGGTCGCCCGGACCGTTGGCGAGCACATCCTCGGCGGTTCGCCCGTCCCATTCGCCGAAGTCCATCTCGCGCAGGCGGGGCTCGTATTGCAGGTGGAGACCGCGGGCATGGGCGAGGTCCCGGGCGAACTCGCTGCAGCGCAGCAGCGGCGAGGAGACCACCGCTTCCCAGCCCTCCTCCCCCGCCGAGGCCAGCCGCATCTGGCCCCAGCCCTTGTCGCTCAATGGATGATCGGTACGGCCGCGGAACATGCGGCCGCCCTCGGGCTCTCCGTGGCGGATCAGGTCAACAACCGTTCCGGACTGATTCATGGCTCCCTCTGGGCTAATGGCGATTCCTCGGTCCTCAGGAGGAGATACCGGCTTCTTCAAAGGTAGCCATTCGATTGTGCAGGGACACGGCCTGTCGTAAAAGCGGTACGGCCGTGGCCGCGCCGCTGCCCTCGCCCAGCCGCATGTCCAGGGCGAGCAGGGGCTCGGCGCCGAGCGCCTCCAGGACCGCCGCGTGGCCCGGCTCCGCGGAGCAGTGGCCGAACAGCAGCCAATCGGCCACCCCCGGACTCAGGCGGATTGCGGCCAGCGCCGCGGTGCTGGCGATGAAGCCGTCCACCAGCGCCGGTGTGCCGGCCTGCGCGGCGGCAATGTAGGCCCCCGCCAGGGCGGCAACCTCGAAGCCGCCGAGCCTGCGCAGGACCTCGGCGGGATCGGCGCCGTCCGGAATCTGCAGCGCCAGCGCCTCGCGGATCACCCCGGCCTTGCGGTCCACGGCCTCGGTGTCCAGCCCGGTGCCGGGCCCGGTCAGGGATTCCGGATCCCGCCCCGTGAGGGCGCAGGCCACAGCCGTTGCGGCGGTGGTGTTGGCGATGCCCATCTCGCCGCCGACGAACAGGTGCGCGCCCTCAGCAACTGCCCGGTCCACGGCGGCATGGCCGGCGGCCAGCGCGGCCTCCAGCCCCTCCGCCGTCATGGCGGGCTCACGGCGCAGATTGGCGGTTCCCGCGGCGATCCGCGCGGAATGGACCCCGGGCAGCGGCCCCGGCGCCTCCACGGCACCGAGGTCCACCACCTCCATATGGGCGCCCGCCTCCCGCGCCAGCACGCTGACCGCGGCGCCGCCCCGGCTGAAGTTGCGGATCATCTCGGTGGTCACCGCCTGCGGGAAGGCCGAAACCCCCTCCTCGGCCACGCCGTGATCGGCGGCGAATACGGTGATCCAGACCGTATCGAGCACCGGCTGCGCGACCCCCTGCCAGCCCGCCAGGCGCACGGCCAGCTCCTCCAGGCGGCCCAGGGATCCGGGCGGCTTGGTGAGCTGTGCCTGACGCTCGAGCGCTGCCCGAGCGGCCTGGTCGTCGATCGCGGCCACGGGCCGGTGGTACCAGGAATCGATCATGGAAATCCTTGCTGTCGTGCCATTCCCTCGCGGCCGGGACCGCTCCCCTACCGGCCTTACACGGGTAAGAGGTGTTTAGGGGGAGCGGCCTCCGGCCACGACATGTCGAAAAGGACTGTGCGGCCGGTAGTCTACGCCGGCCCCTTCAAGGCCCAGGGCAGCCCCGCCACCACGAAGGTCACGCGCTCGCAGCGGGCCGCCACGGCCTGATGGAGGCGGCCCGCCTCGTCCACGAACCGCCGGGACAGCGGATCCGCCGGTACCACGCCCTGCCCCACCTCGTTGCTCACCAGCAGGACGTCGCCGGTAACCACCTCCAGGGCTGCCAGGAAATCGGCCCGCTCCCGCGCCAGGGTCTCCTCGCCCGCAGTCAGGAGGTTGCTGAGCCACAGGGTCAGGCAGTCCACCAGCAGGCAGCGGCCATGCCGAGCTTCCTCCCGCAGCACTCGCCCCAGGGAAACCGGCTCCTCCACCAGGCCCCACTCGGGCGGTCGATCGGCCTGATGCCGGGCGATGCGCTCCGCCATCTCGCCATCCCCCGCCGTCGCCGTGGCCACGTAGACTACCCCGCCGGCGCCCACAGCCGCGGCCCGCTCCTCGGCCAGCCGGCTCTTGCCGCTCCGGGCGCCGCCCAGGATGAGGTGATTCATCGTCCTAGACGCTTTCCGGGCCTTGGACGCAGGGGTTCACGACCCGGATTCCCATCAGCTCCTGCCCTTCTTGAGCGCATTTTGCGGGGCTCGCGGGTAAGAAAACGCTCCATGATCCCCCGGTATTCGGCGTCCTCCTGCATGCGCTCCTGCAACAGGTCCCCCACGAGCTTGGAAACGCTCGTGTCGTGCTCCGTCGCCCAGACCTTGGCCCAATGTGCCGTTTCCTCGTCCAGGGAGATGGTTACGTTTTTCATGGCACGGCCCTCATGCTGCACGATTTTCATCGTTCTACCAGCTTCGTGCATATTGGAGCACGAGTTAAGGTTCCAATTTTCTACAAAGCGCGTCCCCACGGCACCACGTAGGGCTCGCCGTCCTGCTCGCCGTACACCGCCCGGATGCCGAAGACCTCGCCGAGGTGGCGCGGGTCCAGCACCTCCCGGGGCGTCCCCTGGGCCACCAGCGCGCCCTCGTCCAGCAGGTACAGCCGGTCGCAGAAGCGGGCGGCCAGGTTCAGGTCGTGCAGCACCAGGGCCACCGTGCGTCCCTGTCCGGCATAGTCCCGCACCAGCTCCATGAAGTGGACCTGGTGGTAGGGATCGAGGCCGGCCACCGGCTCGTCCGCCAGCAGCGTGGAGGGCTCCCCCGCCAGCACCCGGGCCAGCAGGACGCGGGCGCGCTCGCCGCCCGACAGCTGCGTGACCGGGCGATGACGGAGCCCCTCGACTCCGGTGGCCGCCAGCGCCCGGTCCACCGCGTAACCATCCTCCGCCCCGGGGCGCTGCCAGGGGCCGAGGTGAGGCAGACGGCCCAGGGCCACCACCCGCTCCACGGATAGCGGCCAGTGGACGGTGGCGGCCTGCGGCAGGTAGCCCAGCTCCCGGGCCCGGTCGTGGCCGCGCAGGCGACTCAGCCGCTCGCCGTTCAGGCGCACCTCGCCCCCTGCGGGGGCATGGAGGCCGGCCAGGGCCCGCAGCAGGGTGCTCTTGCCCGCCCCATTGGGCCCCAGGATGCCCGCCACCCGCCCAGGCTCCAGGTCCAGGCTCACCCCGTGCACCACCGTCCTGCTGCCCTGCTCCAGGGTCAGGTCGCGGGCCTCTAGCGTCATATAGTCATCCTCCGGGTCTTGAGCACCAGGTGGAGGAAGAACGGCGCCCCCACCAGGGCCGTGACCACGCCCAGCTTGAGGTCCACCTGGCCGCTCGCCAGGCGCAGGCCCATGTCCGCGAGCAGCAGCAGGATGGCGCCGCCCAGGGCGCTCGCCGGCAGCAGCCGGGCCGGCTGATAGCCCACCAGCGGCCGCAGCAGATGGGGCACCACCAGCCCGACGAAGCCGATGCTGCCGCTCACTGCCACGCCGGCACCCACGGCCAGGGTGGCACCGGCGATCACCCGGAAGCGCAGGGCATTCAGGTTGAAGCCGAGGCTGCGGGCCGTCTCCTCCCCCATGCTCAGGGCGTCCAGGGCGCGGCCCGCGGAGAGCAGCAGCGCCACGCCGGCCGCCATGAACGGCAGACCCCACTGCACGTGGTTCATGCCGCGATCGGCCAGCGAGCCGAGCAGCCAGAACAGGATTTCCGTGGTGGCGTGGGCGCTCGGCGCCAGGTTGAGCGCCACGGAGATCAACGCGCCGGCCAGGCTGGAGATGGCCACGCCCGCCAGGATCAGGGTCTGGACGTTGGCCTCGCGGCCGGCCAGGCCGTAGAGCACCAGCATGCTCAGCAGCGCTCCGGCCATGGCCGCGGCCGGCAGGGCAAGGGGCACCGAGGCGGCGATCCCCGTGTAGATGGTGGCCACGGCGCCCAGCGCCGCCGTATTGGAAATGCCGAGCACGCCGGGCTCCGCCAGGGGGTTGCGCAGCAGCCCCTGCAGGCCGGCCCCGGCGATGCCGAGGCTCGCCCCCACAGCCACCCCGAGCAGGGTGCGAGGCAGGCGCAGCTCCTGGACGATGAGGGAATGCGGAGTGCTCTCTTGCGCGAACAGGGCCGCCCACACCTGCGTAAGCGGTATGGCCACGTAGCCCAGCATGAGGCTGCCCGCCACCAGCACCGCCAGGACCGCGCCAAGCGTCGCCAACAGCCAGGAGCGGCCCGCTGCCTGAATCGTCATTGAACCGTCCTCTCCTCGGGATCCGGCACCCGGATGCCGTAGGCGTGCTCCGCGAGGCGGGCGACCGCCTCCGCGTTGAACCAGCCACCGCAGGTCCACAGCCGTCCCGGCAGCCAGACCGGCTGCCGCTCCGTCTCCAGCGCGTCGAATACGGGGTGGTGCAGGATCCCCTGCGCCAGGGAGGGCTGACCGTCGGCGAAGGCCGCGAGAATGAGCATGTCCGGCCGGGTGCGCACCAGATGCTCCAGGGGCACCTCACGGTAGGAGCCGGCGCCCAGCGCCCGGCCCAGGTTCTTCAGGCCCGCCTTGTGCATGATGGTGTCCAGCAGGGAGCCCTTCCCCACCGTCACCCCGTTGGGACGCAGCGCGAGCGTCCGGAGTCGGCGCTCCTCCGGGGGCAGCCGCTCGGCCACCGCCGCCAGGGTGCGGTCCATCCGCTCGATGAGGCGCCCCCCCCGCTCCGGGTGGCCCAGCAGCCCGGCCAGCTTGCGGATATTGGCCCGGATGCCCGGAAAGGTATCGGGGCTCTGCAGGGTTACCACCGAATAGCCGAAGGTCGCCAAGCGCCGGGAGGTCTCCCGGTTGGTGTAGGGACCGGAGATCACCAGATCCGGATCGTGGGCCAGCACCTCCTCGGCGTGGCCGTGGTTCACGGGGTAGCGGGCCGCCGCCTCGGCCATGTAGGAAAAGGAGGGACTGCGGCCGTACTCGGAGACGGTGAGCACCTGCTCGGGGTCCGCCAGCTTGAGCACCAGCTGGTCGGTACAGGCGTTGATGGAGGCGACGGTGGGATGCTCGGGCGCCGCCCGGGCCGTCCCCGCAAGGCAGCCCAGAAGTACCGCGAGGATCGCCAAGCCCTTCCGGCCACCCGACATCCCGCGCTCCCTCACACCCCGCCCGCGGGCGCGTAGCTCAGCTCCACCACCCCGTAACGGCCCCGGGTGCGGTAGTCGGCGATCTCCTGGTAGTCCTTGTCGAACAGGTTCTCCACGCGGGCGTTCACCTTCCAGGAATCGCCCAGGGCCACCGAGCCGTAGAGGTTGATCAGGCCGTAGCCGGGAAGCCGGGTGTCATTGCTCGCATCATCGTAGCGATAGCCCTGGGCGATCCACTGGGCGCCGGCGGTGACCGGCCCGAAGGTGCGCCGGGCATCGATCCGGGCCGAACTGCGGCTGCGTCGCGGCAGGAGGTTGCCGGTCTCCTCGTCGATGGGATCGAGCAGGGTAACATCGGTGCTTACCCGCCAGGGGCCCAGATCGGTGCGCACCGCCACCTCCGCCCCGGTGATCCGAGCCTCGTCCAGGTTCTGCATCCGGGTGCCGCTGAATACGAGGATATCGTCGATATCGGTGCGGAAGGCGTGCAGCTCCACCCGGCCCCAGTCCGGCGTGGCGACCAGCCCGATGTCCGCGCTGCGCGATTTCTCGGGCTCCAGGTCGGGGTTGCCCTCGAAATAGCCCACATCGGGATAGTACAGGTCGTTGAAGGTGGGCTCCCGGAAACCGGTGCCGTAGCTGGCGGTGGCCCGCCAGACGGCATCGATCTGGTAGCCCCAGGCGGCGTTCCAGGTGGTATGCGCGCCGAAGGCCTCGTTCTCGTCCCGCCGGACACTGGCGGTCAGGTCGTGGCTGCCGAACCGGGCCTGGTGCTGGGCGAACACCCCGTAGTTCCAGCGGGCGTCCTCGGTGAAATCATTGGTGCTGTCCACCAGGTCCCGCTGATAGTCGGCACCGAGGGTCAACAGCTGGTCCGCGCCGAGCGCCAGGTCGTTCTGCAGGCTGGCCTGCCGGCGAATGGTGTCGAAGGTGTCCCCCGCCACGCCGTCGGAGAAATTGTCCTGCAGGTCCCGGCTTTCGGCCAGCTTGAGGCGGGCCGTCCAGATATGGGCGGGACGCAGGGTAAAGGTGGTATTCGCCGCCTGCTCCACGAACTCCGTCTCGTTGGGACCGCCGAATCCTGCAGCCCGATCGTACTCGCTCTCGCCCTCGGCGCGCAGGAAGGAGGCGTCCACGCCGAGCAACCCGCCCGGATCGTACCCGATCCGAAGGCTCCCGCTGGCATTGCGGTAGCCGTCGTCGTCCGGCTCATTGCCGATTAAGGAATCGAACCCCTCCGTACGGAAATAGCCGCCGTTCAGGGCATAGTGGAAGTCCCCGGCGGCACCGGAAACGCCCGCCCGGGCCTTGCGGGTCCGGTTGGAGCCCGCCCCCGCCGATACATACGGATGGATGCCCGGCTCCCCCTCCTTGGTGAAGATCTGCACGATGCCGCCGATGGCGTCGGACCCGTACAGGCTGGAGCGCGGTCCGCGGACCACCTCCACCCGCTCCACCTGAGACAGGGGCAGGTACTCCCAGGCCGGACGCCCGGCGGTGGCGGAGCCCATTTCCACGCCGTCCACCAGCACCTGCACATGCTCCGGGTTGGTACCGCGCAGGTAGACGTTGGTCTGCTTGCCGTATCCGCCCTGGTTGCTCGTGCCGACGCCGACCCGGCCACGGAGCAGGTCCTGGAAATCCTGCGCCTGGGACTGCTCGATATCCTCGCGGTCGATGATGGTGACCGGAGCCAGGGCATCGTCCACGGTCTGGGCGGTCCGGGTGGCGGTGACGGTGATCTCGTCCAGGGCGGCCACGGTCTGTCCGGCTGCGGGCGTACCCGTCAGGGCCAGCAGGGATCCGGTACAGGCCGCGAGGCCGGGGGTGAGCTTGCGCATGATGCCTCCCAATGTGCGCACCCGCACTTGGCGACGGAGCGGTGGGAGGACGAAAGGGCGGGACGGAAGGATACGGAAGGTCCACGCCGGCGCCGCCCTCCGCAGTGCCGTAGCCAAAACCTCAGGCCGGTCTCCGGGCTGGCGAGCTGGCGGATTCGATGCGGAACCGCCGGGACCACCGCCTTCCCGCGCTGTCGCGCAGTGGCTTGGGGGCGTCCCGTCACTCGCCTACCGTTGCGGGGGCAGCGCCGGCTTTGGCCGACTTGGCCATACCGGACTTCCCGTTTCATTCCGCGAGCCTGCCAAGCTCGCGGAACACCTGAGGCGGGGTAAAACCGTAATGTGCATATCCGGACATTGGTCCGGATAGAAAGGGAACTATAAGCTACACCCCCTACCGGAGGAGGTCAAAATCGTTTTCTCCCGCTTGGCAATAGCCCCCGTGAGCTTAAGGCGAGAGAACGGGCACAAGGGCCGGGAACATTGACCCTTCCGGTTCCGTCGAATAATCTTACCAAGATGTAAGGAAATCCGGCAAAAGTAAGATTCCATGGACGCCATCATCAGCAGCAAGGGGCAAATCACCCTCCCCAAGGTCCTCCGGGACCAGCTTCATTTGACCACAGGCGACCGGGTCACCTTCCTGATGGAGGAAGATGGCTCCATCAGGTTGATCCCAAAGCAGGTTTCCATAAAGGACCTCAAGGGAAGCCTGCCCAAACCGGAACGGCCGGTCAGCATCGAAGAGATGGAACGGGCCATCGAGCAGGGCGGCTCCGGCCAATGATCGGCCTGGATACCAACATCCTCGTTCGCTATCTGGTTGCGGATGCCCCGGAGCAATCCGAGGCAGCCGCTCAGGTGCTCGAGCGGGAATGCTCCACCGAGAAGCCCGGCTATATTGCTCAGGTAGTTCTTTGCGAGCTTGTATGGGTGCTTAGAGGAGCCTACGGCTACGGCAAGGAACAGATTGCCGCCACCCTGGAGCGCATCCTCACTGTCGCAGAGCTGACCGTGGAGAAAGAGGAGATCGCCTGGCGTGCCCTGATGGCCTACCGAAACGGGCCGGCCGATTTCGCCGACTACTGCATTTTGTTCTCCAGCCGGGAAGCTGGCTGCGAAACGGTCTATTCCTTTGATCGCAAGCTGGCCCGCAGCCCAGGAGTAGCGACGCCCGGGGATTAATCCTGTCCCCGGAAACGCCGGACATGATCCGGATCGTACAGGGCGCTGTCCCGGAAATCGCCCGGACTCAGGGCGGGCCCGACCAGGATCAGCGCGGTGCGGCGTACCGGCAACCCTTCCGCCTCGGCCGCGATGCGCTCTAGGGGCGCGGTCAGGACGGTCTCGTCGGGCCAACTGGCGCGCAGCACCACCGCCGCGGGGCACTGGGCGCCGTAATACGGAAGCAGCCGCGCCACCACGTCCTCGATGTTGTGCAGGGAGAGGTGGATGGCCAGGGTGGAGCCAGTGGCGGCGAACGCCTCCAGGGTCTCGGTGCAGGGCATGGAGGAGGCCCGCCCCTGGGTGCGGGTCAGGACCACGGACTGCGCCACCTCGGGAACGGTGAGCTCCCGCCCCAGGGAGGCGGCCGCCGCCGAGAAAGCGGGCACCCCGGGGGTGATGGTGTAGTCGATCCCGGCCGCCTCCAGGCGGCGGACCTGCTCGCCCACGGCGCTGTAAACGGAGAGATCCCCGGAATGCAGCCGGGCCACGTCCTGCCCCGCCGCATTCGCCTCCTCGATCTCCGCCATGATCTGGTCGAGGGTCATGGGGGCCGTATTGACCACCCGCGCCCCTTCGGGGGCGTGATCCAGCACCGCCTCGGGCACCAGCGAGCCCGCATACAGGCACACCGGGCAGGCCGCGATGCGGTCGCGGCCGCGCAGGGTCAGGAGATCGGGGGCGCCGGGGCCGGCGCCGACGAAATGGACGGTCATGGAGCCTCCAGAAACGATTATAGCGGTTGTTCAGTGGGGCCTTGCCGGGCCAATGGGCCTCCGTACGGCACCCTATGGGAGCGGCCTCCGGCCGCGATTGACGAAGGGCGGGGCGAGGTCGGAGGGCGACTGAAGGGAAGTCCGCAGGACAGGGTCCCCTTGGAGCTCGGAGGCCTTGCCCCGCCCTTCGGACCCTACCAGCACCCGGTCGCGGCCGGAGGCCTCTCCACCGCGCTTTCAAGCCTAGCGGGGGTTACCGTGGAGCCCGAATCAGCCAGACACTCGGACCACCGAGGCCGCACAGGAAGCGCGGTGGCTGGTGGTCTTGCCCACCACCAGCCGACTCCCCGGACCGCCGGCGGCCAGGGCCGCCGCCTCGGCCACGGAATCCACCCCCACCTCGGCCCGGGCGCGGGCGGAGGGCTGCACGCCTTCCCGGACCGTGGCCAGCTCGTCTGCCGTCAGGAATCGGGGCTCCAACCCCAGGCGCTCCGCCGCAGCCTCCAGCAGCCCGTCGCCGCGTTTGCGGTCCAGCGTGGCCATGCAAACGGCCCCGGTAGCGCCTGCTTCAACGCCGGCTCGTTCCAGAACACCCTGGGCCAGGTCCACTAGCTCGCCGACATCGCACCGGGCGCTGAACCCCACGCCGAGGACGATCACGCCACCACCAGCGACCAGACGGTCACCGGACGCAGGGGCGCCCAGCCGCTGAAGCCGCCCAGGGGCTCCGCACGGCTCACCTCCAGGCGCACGAGCTGGCCGCCGAAGCGCTCGTGGGCCGCCGCCAGGGCGGCGTCGCCCTCCAGGGTGACGCTGTTGGCCACCAGCCGCCCGCCCGGCGGGAGTGCTTCCCGGCAGCGCTCCACGAGCCCGGGACTGCTCAGCCCGCCGCCGATGAAGACCGCATCGGGCGCCAGCAGCCCCGCCAGCGCCTCGGGGGCGCGGCCTTCCACGCATTCCAGTTCCGGGACGCCCAGATCCCGGGCGTTGGCTCGGATGCGCTCCGCCCGTTCGGGCCGCGCCTCCACGGCCACCGCCCGGTTGGACGGGTCGGCGAGCATCCACTCCACGCCGACGGCCCCGGAGCCGGCGCCGATGTCCCACAGCAGCTCGCCGCGGCCCGGAGCCAGATGGGCCAGGGTCACGGCCCTTACCTCGCGCTTGGTGATGGAGCCGTCGTGGGCGAAGTCCTCGTCCGGGCGTCCGGCCGTCCGGGCGATACCCCGCGTCCCGGGAGCGGCCCGGCAGGTGACGGCCACCGTATTCAGCGCCTCTACCTCCGCCACCCTCCAGTCCGCCGCCCGGGCCTCCATCCGATCCTCCCCGGGCCCGCCCATGCGGGCGAGGACCGTCAGGGTGGAGTCCCCGAAGCCCCGATCCTCCAGAAGCCGGGCGATGCTGGCCGGCGTCGTGCCGTCCCAGCTCAGGAGCAGCAGCCGGGCGCCGGGCTGAACCCACGGAATTACCCGCTCCAGATCGCGGCCGTGCACGGACAGGCAGCACGTCTCCTGCAGCGGCCAGCCCATGCGCGCCGCCGCCAGGCTGAAGGCGGAAGGCGCCGGATGGGCCGCGATCTCCTCGGGAGCTATCCGGCGGCTCAGGGTGGCGCCGATGCCGAACCAGAAGGGGTCACCGCTGGCCAGCACGCATACGGGCTGACCGCGGCGCGCCTCGATCCAGGGCAGCGCCTCGGTAAGCGGTGACGGCCAGGAAATGCGCTCCTGGTCGGGAACGGTTGGGATCATCGCGAGGTGGCGGTCACCGCCGAGCACGGTCCCGGCCCGCTCCAGAGCCTCACGGGCCTGCGGGCCCAGGCCGGCCACGCCATCCTCACCGAGGCCCACCAGCGCCAGCCAGGGTTGTTTCTCCGCCTCCGGCGCGCCACCATTAGCGGCTTCCGGCATCGTTCCCTCCCATGCGCCAGCGGAGCACGTCACTATGCAGGTACTGATCCTCGCGGGCACCGCCGAGGCCACCGCCCTGGCCCGCCTTCTGGAGGGCCACCCCGTGCTCGAGGCTACCCTTTCCCTGGCCGGGCGCACCACCCGGCCGGCCCGCTCCACCCTCCCCCGCCGCAGCGGCGGCTTCGGGGGCGTGGCGGGCCTTACCGACTACCTGCGGCGTAACCGCGTTGGTGCCCTGGTGGATGCCACTCACCCCTTTGCCGCCCGCATCTCCGCCAATGCCGAGCCGGCGGCCGCGGCGGCCGGCATCCCGCTGGTGGCGCTGACGCGCCCGCCCTGGACCCCGCAGGCGGGGGACCGGTGGGTACCCGTGGACAGCCTGGACGCTGCCGCGGAGGCCCTGCGCCCCTTGGGACACCGGGTACTGGTCACCACCGGCCGCCAGGAGCTGGCGCCCTTCGAGCGGGTACCCGAGAAGCACTACGTGGTCCGGACCGTGGACCCGCCGGAACCGCCGCCGGACCTCCCGGATGCGGTCTTCCTGCAGGGCCGAGGCCCCTTCGATATGGACAGCGAAGCGACGCTGATGGCGGAGCACGGCATCGAGGTGCTGGTCACCAAGAACAGTGGCGGCGACGCCACGCGGGGCAAGATCGACGTGGCCCGCGAGCGCGGCGTGCCGGTAGTGATGGTGCAGCGCCCGGCCCGCCCGGAAGCGGTCCCGGCCCTCCACGACCCGGCCGCGGTGCTGCGCTGGCTGGAGGAGCGGGCCGGCGCACCGCATTAGCCGCCCTCGCAGTGACGGGGCGTATAGACCAGGGAAGAGCCGTCGCCGCGCCGCAGGACCCGGGTGGCGGGCACTCCCACCAGCACCAGGGTGCGCATATCCGCCCGCGCCGAGTCGGCCTCGCCCAATGTGGTGATGGTCAACCGCTCCTGGTCGCCCCGCCCGGCGGCGGTAGCGAAGATCACCGGCGTCTCCGCCGGGTGGACCTCGCCGATGACCTCCAGCACCCGGCCGAGCTGCCAGGGCCGCGCCCGCGAAGCGGGGTTGTACAGCGCCATGACCAGCTCCGCCTCGGCGGCCAGGCGCACCCGGCGCTCCACCAACGACCAGGGCTTGAGGTTGTCCGACAGCGAGATGGCGCAGAAGTCGTTACCCAGCGGCGCCCCCAGTCGGGCCGCTGCGGCCTGCAGGGCCGAGACCCCGGGGTGGACCGTGACGGCCACCTCCCGCCAGCGCCCCTCGGCGTCCCTGTCCAGGGCCTCCAGCACCGCCGCGCCCATGGCGAATACGCCGGGATCGCCGCCGGAGACCACGGCCACCCGCTTGCCCGCGGCGGCCAGGTCCAGGGCGTGGCCCGCCCGATCCAGCTCCTCCCGGTTGTCCGACGCGTGCCGCCGCTGCCGGTCGCCGGCCACACGCTCCAGATAGGGTCCATAGCCCACCAGGTCCGTAGCTCGCTCCAGGATGTCCGCGACCTCCGGCGTCAGCCACTCGGGCCCCGCCGGTCCGGTCCCAACCACCGCCACCCAGCCTTCGGCGCTCATCGGCGCTCACCCCGGCCAGGCAGCACGATCATGGAGAAGTAGGGGGCCCGTTCCGGAGCTTCAGCCAGCGGCCGGACCTCCTCGGCCTCCATGCTCGCCTTGGCCACGTACCAGGCGCCCTCCCGCAGGCCGAGCTCCTCCAGGACCCGGGTGATCTGGCCCAGGTGGCTGCCCACCTTCATGATCACCGCGGCGTCCGTGTCCGCCAGGGCGTCGCGCAGGTCCGCCTCTGGCAGCGTGCCGGGGATCACGGTGAGCACATCATCGCGCATGGTCAGCGGCGTAGGCAGCTGGGCCGCGGCGGCGGTGGCCGACAGCACCCCGGGAATCACCCGGGTGGGGAAGCGGTCCCTGAGACGCAGGTAGACGTGCATGAAGGAGCCGTAGAAGAAGGGATCGCCTTCGTTCAGCACCGCCACCGAGCGGCCGGCCGCCAGATGCTCGGCCAGGGCGTCGGCGGACTCGTCGAAGAAGGCCTCGATCCGCTCGCGGTAGGTATCGGAGCCGTGGGGCAGCTCGGTGGTTACCGGATAGGCCAGCGGCAGCTCCACTTGTTCCGCCCGCAGGTGGGCCTCGGCGATACGGCGTGCCTGGCCGCCCCCGTTGCGGCGGCAGAAATGGGCCACCACCGGACATTCGCCGATGAGGCGCGCCGCCTTCAGGGTAATAAGCTCCGGATCCCCGGGGCCGGTGCCCACGCCGTAGAGACAGCCAGGCTGGATGGGATGGTCGTTGCTCATATCCGGTCACTCGCGAGGGCATTGACGGCGGCGGCGGTAATGGCGCTGCCGCCGCGGCGTCCGAAAACGGTCAGGTAATCCAGACCCAGCGGACTCGCCGCCAGGGCCTGCTTGCTCTCCACGGCTCCCACGAAGCCCACCGGGATGCCGAGAACGGCGGCCGGCCGCGCCGCCTCCTCGCCCAGAATCTCCAGCAGGCGGAAAAGCGCCGTGGGGGCGTTGCCGATGGCCACCACCGCCCCGTCCAGGTGGGGGCGCCAGAGCTCCAGGGCGGCGGCGGTGCGCGTGTTATCGAGCCGTTCGGCGAGGCCGGGAACACGCTCGTCCCGCAGGGTGCAGATCACGCTGTTGTCCGCCGGCAGGCGGGCCCGGGTAATGCCGTGCGCCACCATCTCGCTGTCGCAGAGGATGGGGGCACCGGCGTCGAGGGCCGTGCGGGCCGACCCGGCCACCGTGGCCGAGAAGCCGATATCCGCGGCGAGGTCGGTCATACCGCAGGCGTGGATCATGCGCACCACCGCCGGCGTAAGGTCCCCGGGGAAGCGGTCCAGATCCGCCTCCGCCCGGATGATGGCGAAGGACTCCCGATAGATCGCCCCGCCATCGCGGATGTAATCCGTAGGCTGGCTATCCGGCATCTTTCACCTCGCTCGCCACCCGGGCGGCGAGCACCGCCTTTCCCAGTCGCTGCATGGTCTCCTCCACCTGCTCCTCCTCCTGTCGTTCCTCGGCCACCACCCGGGCCAGGGCCGCCATCCATCGCCGTGCCGCCTCGGGAGTGAGCTCCGAGCGCAGCGGCACCTCCTCCGGGCCCATGGCCACGCGCAGCGTGTAGCGGCCTTCCTCGGCCGTGAGGGTCGCCGCCGGGTGCGCCGGCTTGCCGCAGCCCTTGTCGCAACCGCTCACGTGGAGCCTCCCACCGGCACCGAGCAGCACCCCGGCGGCCTCCCCCATCGCCCGGGCGTCGGACCGGGTGGCCGTGCTGCCCGCCGCGCACCCCGGGGCGCCGACGCAGGCACTCAGGGCCAGGCGGCGGTCGCCGCCGTCGGTCACGGCCCCCAGGGCGCGCAGCGCCTCTCCGGCCCCCGATCGCGCCCCCACCAGCAGAACGGCGCGCCAAGGGGTAAGCCGCAGGGAGCCGCCTGCCTCCGGGTCCAGCAGCTCCGCCAAGCCGTCAAGCTGGTCGGCCGTGAGCGCCCCGAACGGGAAAGCGGCGCCCACCCAGCCTCCCCCGGGCTCCGGGCCCAGCAGGTCCCGATAGCGGATGGAGGGTCGGCTCGCCACCGGGTCCGATCCCGCGATCGCGTCCGCCCCGGCCGCCTCAACCAGCGGCCCGGCCCCGAAGCATGCCACCGCCTCGGCCAGCCGCCGGGGCGGCTCCGCTTGCCCTTCGCGCAGGGCCAGAAAGCGCTCCAGCACCCGTACGGCGGACGCCACGGCCTCCGCTTCCGTAACCCAGCCCAGCACCACCGCCGTCCGCGCGGTACCCCCCGCGGCCAGGCGGTAGCGGAGGCCCTCCGGGGTAGCCACCGCCTCCAGGCGCAGGTCCGCGGCCAGGGCATCCAATCGGGCCCGTCCACCGCCGTCCACCAGCAGGCCCACCTTGGCCGGCAGCTCGCGCAGCGCCGGCCGGCCGGTGACCGCCGCCGAGAGGTCCTGAGCCACGGCACGCACGTCCGCCACCGCTTCGGTGTCCCGGTCCGCCACCGGCGCGGCCACCACGTTGCGCACCGCTTCGCGCCGGGGATCCGCGTCCGTCAGGCCGGTCTCCTCCAACCGGCGGCGGGCGGCGGGCAGCTCCGCCGCGGTGAAGCCGCGGAGCTGCAGGTTACCCCGGCTGGTGAGCTCCAGCTGCCCGGAGCCGTGGCGGCGGGCCACCTCGGCGACGGTCCGGGCCTGCCCGGCGTCCAGCCCGCCGATGGGATGGCGCAGGCGCAGGAGCAGTCCGTCCGCCGTCTCCATGGGCGCCGCCACGCCGGGACAGGCCTCGCGCACCCGGGGGGTCATTCCGTTCTCCGTTGCCATGGTGCCCTCCCTAGGCCCGGATGCGGACGCCCCGGGCCACCAGCCCCCAGGCCAGGATGCCCACCACCACCGTAACCACCGCCAGGACGGCGAAGGTGGCCGGGGCGGAGAAATCGCCGGTATCCAGCAAGCCGTGGCGGAAGCCGGAGATCATGTAGTGCATGGGGTTGGCCGCGGCCACGGTCCGCCACGGCTCCGCCAGCCGCTCGATGGGATAGAACAGCCCACCGAGGTAGATGAGCGGGGTAAGCACGAAATTGGAGATCACCGAGGTGTGATCGAAGCTGCGGGCGAAAAGCCCGTTCACCAGTCCCGCCAGGGCGAACAGCAGGGCGCTCAGTCCCGCGATGCCCAGGGTGGCCGCCGGATGGTGCACCTCCAGCGTGGTGAAGGGCAGCGCCACCAGGGCCACCAGCCCTCCCGCCAGCAGGCCGCGCAGCACGCCGCCCGTGGCGAAGCCGGCCACGATCAGCCAGGCCGGCAGCGGCGCCACCAGCAGCTCCTCGATGTGGCGCTGCAGGCGGGCCCCGTAGAAGGCCAGGGTGACGTTGCTATAGGCGTTGGTGACCACCGCCAGGATGATCAGGCCGGGCAGGATGAAGTCCGCGTAGGGCACCCCGCCCATGCCGCTCAGCTCGCGCCCCACCAGGTGTCCGAAAATGGTGAGGAAGAGCACGGCGGTGACTACCGAGGGCAGCAGGTTCTGCACCCAGGCACGCAGGAAGCGCCGGACCTGCTTCACCACCATGCCGCGGTAGGCGTACCAGTAACGGGCGCCGCGCATCACTCCGACCCCACCAGCTGCAGGAACAGGGATTCCAGGCGGTTCTGCTTCTGCCGGAGCCCGGCCACCCGAACCTCCGCCGCACTGAGGCGGGCGAACAGGTCGTTGATGCTGTGGTCGTGCGGGATGTCCACCTCCAGGGTCCAGGCATCCGTGCGCCGCGCCACGGCCGGTGCCAGGTCGGGCACCTCCGTTATGGGCGAGCTCAGCTCCAGCACCAGGGTCTGGTAGCGCAGACCGTGGAGCATGTCGGCGGTCCCGCCCCGGGCGAGCACTTTCCCGCCGTCGAGGATGGCCAGCTCGCCGCACAGCGCCTCGGCCTCCTCCAGGTAGTGGGTAGTCAGCAGCACGGTGACGCCCTCGGCATTCAGGCCGCGCAGCAGGTCCCAGGTGGCATGGCGGGCCTCCAGGTCCACGCCGGCGGTGGGCTCGTCGAGGATCAGCAGGCGCGGCTCGTGCACCAGGGCGCGGGCGATCATCAGGCGCCGCTTGAGCCCGCCGGACAGGCCCCAGGCGGTCTGCCGACGGCGGTCACCCAGGCCCACCAGCTCCAGGACCTCGCCGGCGCGCTGCCGGGCGCGGCGTGGGGTCAGCCCGTAATAGGCCGCCTGGGTCTCGACGATCTCGCCCACCGGCTCGAAGCTGTTGAAGTTCACCTCCTGGGGCACCACGCCCATGCATTCCTTGGCGGCGACGGCGTCGCCGTCCAGGTCGTGGCCGAACACGCGGATCCGGCCGCCATCCGGCCGCACCAGCGAGGTGAGCAGGCCGATCAGGGTGGTCTTGCCGGCGCCGTTGGGCCCGAGCAGGCCGAAGAAGCTCCCCGCCGGCACCGTCAGATCCACCCCCGCCAAGCCCACCCGGCCGCCGGGGTAGCGCTTGGCCGCGCCCTCCAGGGCAATGGCGGCCCCGCTCACGCCCGCGCCTCCGTGCCGCCCGCGGCGTGGCCCAGCACCCGGCCATCCCGATCCACGGCGCAGACCTCCAGCCCGCTGTGGTCGGACAGCCGCCGCCGGGCCTGGTCCCAGGCCCGGGCGCAGATGCGGTCGGCCAGGGGCACGCCGGCCTCCCGGCAGGCCTCCAGGGCCTCCATGGTGGTGTTGGCGGCGGCGATCCGTTCCGCCAGCGCGTTGTCCGCCCCCAGGTCCGCCGCCTCGGTCGCCAGCCCGGCCAGGTCGATGGCGCACTTGCGGCTATGGGTGTCCAGATGTCCGGCCGCGAACTTACTGAGCTTGCCGAAGCCCGCCGCCAGGACCACGGTCGGAATGGGGTGCTGCCGGAGGTACTTCAGCGCCGCTCCGAACAAGTCCCCCATCTCGATGAGCGCCATGTCGTCGAGGCCGTAGCGGTCGCTGGCCGCCGCCTCGCTGGTGCCCCCGGTGCAGCAGGCCACCCGCCGAATCCCGTTGGAGCGGGCCACGTCGATGGCCTGGTGGATGGAGGCGATATAGGCGGCGCACGAGAAGGGCCGCACGATGCCGGTGGTCCCCAGAATGGAGAGGCCGCCCACGATCCCCAGACGCGGGTTCATGGTGCGCTCGGCGATGCGCTCGCCGCCGTCCACGCCCACCGTGACCGCGAAGCCGCCGGCGTGGTCCAGCTCCCCGGCCACGGCCTCCAGGTGGGCGGCGATCATCTGCCGCGGCACCGGATTGATGGCCGGCTCCCCGGCGGGAACCTGGAGACCGGGACGGGTGACCGTGCCCACCCCCGCCCCGGCGTGGAAGGCCACGCCGCTCTCCACCCGCGGCTCCACCCGGACCCATACCCGCGCCCCGTGCGTGGCGTCGGGATCGTCGCCGGCATCCTTGCGGACGCCCGCCTCACCGCCTCCGGCCACGGTTCCCGCGTCCAGGAGGGCAAGCGTCACCGCCTCGCCGCGGGGCAGCGTAACGGGCACCGGATCCGGCGCGGCCGCGCCGAGGGCCAGACGGGCCGCCGCCACCGCGGCGGCGGTGGCGCAGGTCCCGGTGGTGAGCCCGGTGCGCAGGGGCCCGGCCCCCTCCCGCGTCTCGGGCCGCATGCCGCCCGGCTCCGCGGTGCCCTCAGGCGCCGCCATCCGGGCCTCCCCCGCCCGGGGCGATGGCCTCGCGCAAACGGACCACCTCGCCGACGATGAGCAGCGCGGGGGACTGGATCTCCAGCCCTGCCACCCGCTCGGGAAGGTCGCCCAGGGTCCCGGTGACCACCCGCTGCTCCGGCAGGGTCCCCTGCTCCACCAGCGCCGCGGGCATGGCCGGCGGCGCGCCGGCGTCCACCATCTCGGTACAGACCTTGTCCAGTCCGTGCAGCCCCATGTAGACCACCACGGTCTGCTGCGGCTGCACCAGGGCCGCCCAATCCAGCTCGGTGCCGCCGCTGCGGCGGTGGGCGGTGACGAACTGGCACCGGTAGGCGTGGTCGCGGTGGGTGAGCGGGATCCCCGCATAGGCGGCGCAGCCGCCCGCGGCGGTGATGCCGGGGATGACGCCCACGGGAATGTCCGCCGCCGCCAGGGCCTCCGCCTCCTCGCCGCCGCGGCCGAACACGAACGGGTCGCCGCCCTTGAGCCGGACTACGTAATGCCCCGACCGGGCCCGGTCGATCATGAGGGCGTTGAGCTCCTCCTGGCGATAGTGGTGGCGCGAGCGAGCCTTGCCCACGTAGACGCGCTCCGCGGCCGGATTGGCCAGATCCAGTACCTCCTGCGGGATCAGGCGGTCGTGGAGCACCACCTCCGCCCGCTGCAGGGCGGCCACCGCATGCACGGTCAGCAGCCCGGGGTCGCCCGGCCCGGCGCCCACCAGGTCCACCCGACCCGAGCCGCTTTCCGCCGACCCGGCGAGGAAACGAGCCGGAATCTCCACGGTCAGGGCTTCCTTCGGGCTCATGGCCGGAACAGCTCCGCCACGGCTTCCGGATTGGACGGGAACCAGGCATGCAGGTAGGTGGCGGTAAGGCGACCCTCGCGGTAGATGGCCTCGGCGGCGGTCCCCCGGTCGCGGGCGCGCACGCAGTGCGCCAGGGGCTCCAGGTCCACCTCGGCGCGGGTATGGTGGAAGGTGTGGCCGCGCAGCTCGCCCTCGGGCAGGGGGGCGGCCTGCAGGCCGATGCCCTGCAGGCGCTCTTCCAGCCGCGCGCTTCCGGGGACCAGCCCCGCCATGGGGTGCCGGGGCCCGTCGATGTTGGCGAGACCGTCCAGGAGGTAGAGGAAGCCGCCGCACTCGGCCAGGACCGGCTTGTCGGTGCGGTGGTGCTCGTGCAGGTCGGCCTTGAGGTCGGTGTTGGCGGCCAGGGTCTCCAGGTGGAGCTCCGGATAGCCGCCGGGAAGCCAGACGGCATCCGCCTCGGGCAGGCCCTCCCCGGCGAGGGGGGAGAAGAAGCGCAGCTCCGCGCCCAGGGCCTCCAGCAGCCGCAGGTTGCCGGGGTACAGGAAGGCGAAGGCCGCATCGCGGGCAACGGCGATCCGGACACCGGTCAGCCGCGGCTCGGGGGCCGGCAGGGCTTGCGGCTCGAAGGCCACCGGCTCCGGGAGCCCGGTCACCCCGGCCTCGGCCACGGTGGCGGCGGCCTTCGCCAGGCGCTGCTCCAGATCGTCGATCTCCGCGGCCTGCACCAGGCCCAGATGCCGGTCGGGCAGGCCCACCTCGGCGTCCCGGGGAATCGCGCCGAAGTAGCGCATTCCCTCCGGCAGGGCGGCGCCCAGCATGCGGCCGTGGCCCGGGCTGCCCACGCGGTTGGCGATGACGCCGGCGAAGGGCAGGTCCGCCCGCCAGGTGGCCAGCCCGTTGGCCACGGCGCCGAAGGTCTGGGCCATGCCGCTGCCGTCGAGCAGCGCTAGCACCGGCAGTCCGAAGCGCACCGCCAGATCGGCGCCCGACGGATCGCCGTCGAAGAGCCCCATGGAGCCCTCCACCAGGATCAGGTCGGCCGTCTCCGCGGCGGCGCGCAGCATGGCCCGGCAGTCCTCCTCGCCCACCATCCACAGGTGGAGCGGGTCCACCGGATGGTCGCAGGCCCGCTCCAGGATCATGGGATCGAGGAAGTCCGGTCCCATCTTGAAGACGCGCACCGTGCGGCCCTGGTCGCGGTGGTAACGCGCCAGGGCGGCGGTGACGGTGGTCTTGCCCTGGCCGGAGGCCGGGGCGGCGATGAATACCGCCGGACAGGTGGCGGTTCCTTGATGCATATCCGATTTCATCCTTGTCGGGTGAGGAGGCAAGGAACGTACAAGTACTAAGAGGATCAAAAGCAGAGCTTCACCGACACCGACCCAAAACACCCAAGAAAACGCCAAACCGCCAAAAACGGCGTTCTATCTGTGGGCATCTGTGGATCGTCTCGGGGCTTTACCTCTCGTCTGGTAAGTACAACTTTGTCACCGGAGCCCGTGGCGCACCCTCGGGGTCCAAGACAAGACCTCGGGACAACCTAGCTTCGGAGCCCGGCTTTGCCGGGCGACCTGGATAAAGCCCCTCGCCGACCCAAGGAATCTCCCGTTAAAGCGGGCTCCTACAGGAGTCGGGGCCCATCCAGCAGAGTAGTATTAGTAAAGAGCACCGAAGTGAATAAGACCCTGGAAGCCTCGATCACCAGCAAGGGGCGGGTCACCCTGCCCAAAGATTTGTGGTAGCAACTGCACCTTGCCGCCGGCAACCGGCTCATCTTCCTCATGAAGCAGGACAGCTCCGTTCACCCGATCCCCAAGCACGCCTCCCTAAAAGCACTTAAAGGGACCGTTCCCAAGCCGGAACAACCGGTGAGCATCAAGGAAATGGAGCGAGCCCTCGGGCGAGGTGGCTCAGAATGATTGCCAGCCCGACCTCCCATGGAGGGAGGGGAACCTCTTACAATTGGTACGGTATGCGAATACCGGGGCCGTCCACCGGAAAATCCTTACTATCCCGCGTTACCAGCAAAGCCTGCCGGCATTCCGCCGTGGCCAAAATCACAGCATCCGGTAGCTTGAGCCGGTTACCCCGTCGCAACATCACCGCCGATTCCGCAACCTTCGCTTCCAGCGGGATGACATCAAAGGTTTCCAGGAATCCCCGGACTATATTTTCCTCTTCGACGGTCCGGCAGCCCACCATGACTTCCATCCAGGTAATTTGGCTGATTAGGCGCTGGCTGTAGTGCTGTAGCTCTTCAGCGGCTTGGTGAACACCGTTTAAGTAATCCACAAGGATGTTGGTATCGAATACCGCGTTCATTCGGTCCATTCATCCCGGAGGGCCCGCTGATGGGCCACCCCTTCTTGCCGGTCCGTCCACAGCCCGAAGGCAGGGGACTCACGGTCCGGTGCCGGCCGAGCGGCAAGATAGGCCCGGATTGCACGCCGTATGGCTTCGGCTTGGGAGACCTCATCCCGCTTGGCGGCGGCTTTAAGGGCTCGAAGCTCTTCTTCTGGAAGATCCACGATCGTACGCATTATGCCCCCCTAGGTGATATCTGATGACGGCATCATGCATCATTTGGGCGGAAGCTACAAGCGCACCCTTGGTGACAGCCTCCTACATCTCCACTCCCTGCTGCGCCTTCACTCCCGCTTCGAAGGCATGCTTTTCCTTGCGCATGTCGGTGACCGTGTCCGCCACGTCCATGAGGTCCTGAGGCGCGCCGCGGCCGGTGATGACCACGTGCTGCATGGGCGGCCGGCTGGCCAAGTCTTCCAGCACCGTGGGCAGGTCCAGGAATTCCTTCTTGAGCGCTATGTTGAGCTCGTCGAGCAGCACCAGGTTTACCGACTCGTCCCGCAGCAGCGCCCGCGCCCGCTCCCAGGCCGCCTGCGCCATCTCCGTGTCCCGTTCACGGTCCTGGGTCTCCCAGGTGTAGCCCTCGCCCATGACGTGGTAGGTCACCTCGTCGAAGCGGCGAAAGAAGGCCTCCTCGCCGGTGGCGAACTTGCCCTTGATGAACTGGACCACGCCCACGCGCTGGCCGTGCCCCAGGGCACGGGCCGCCATGCCGAAGCCGGCGCTGCTCTTGCCCTTGCCGGTGCCGGTATTGACGATGACCACGCCCCGCTCCTCGCTGGACTCCCGGATGCGGGCGTCCATGATCTCCTTCTTCTTCTGCATGCGCTCGCGATAGCGGACGTCGGATTGCTGTTCGCTCATTTATTGGCCTTTACGATCAAAGAAGAAATTCAATTTCCAGGCACGCCATCTCCAAAATCCCACGCCCCTAAGCCACCACGGTCTCCTAGGGGCACCTGCTTATACGGCGTTTCCAAACCGAGAAGTGCGCAAATCAACTTCAGGTTAAAAGCCGAAAATTCAAGCCGGAAATTTTCTTCAGGGAGGGCATACCCAAGCGGAGCATCCGCGAATCGAGCTTCATGTACCAAATCGTTGCGCAATTTTGAAAGCCGAGACTCTGTCTTTCCCTTATCACTTTCATAAGTCTGGGCCCATCCAGGAACAGAAACGCCAAAATGCTCTGCAAGTTTTTCGGGCCTTTTTGAGTGAGGAACATTTTCTAATCGGGAAAATTTCCATATGGCATCAAGAACCTTGTATTGGGCATCAAAATAATCCCACAAGAACTGGCAGGCCTGCCCTACCAAGAACCAATGAATAATACCGAATAACTGACAACTTTCATCAATTCCTTGGGAATCATATATATAGGATATCTGTTCAAGGCCATCTTCATAATCTTTTCCTAAAGGAATCAGGCCAGTCAGTTTTCCAGGTTTGTACGGGACTTGCCAAAGGTATATATGACTCTCTGGCAGCAAGTACAACCCTTGCAAAAACCCGTAGGCAAGGATGAGGAATTTTTCTTTTTCAGGATCGGCCGACTCAGTTTGAATGTCATGAGTAAGCGGAAGATCAAAAGGGAATCTGGGCTTTAGTCCATCCTTCTTCTTAAATCGTTTCCGTTCCTCGGGCTCCATCGGAGCAGGCTCCAAGTGCGGTAGGACCCACCCACGGCTCACTCGAAAATTTGCATAAAACTCCTCAATAGCGCCTTCGTATTGAGGGAGCGGGCGAACTTCGACATCTCTAACCGTTACTACCCTTTCATCAATCAAAAATCCAAACTTCACGACCACCCCCTTAGGAGGCAAGATAATTCGTCAAGGCCAACCGGGTTTGCCCCACCCATCGGCGTAGACCAGGTCTTCCAGCGACTCGCGCTCGGCCCACCCCTCCTGCTAGAGCATGGGCTCGTCGTAGAAGTCCTGCACATGCCCAAGGCACAGCACCGCCACCGGATGACCGCCCTCGGGCATGGCCAGGAGGCGGGCCAGCGCCTCCGGGTCGAAGAAGGAGACCCAGCCCATGCCGAGCCCCTCCGCGCGGGCGGCCAGCCACAGGTTCTGGATGGCGCAGGACACGGAGGCGAGATCCATCTCCGGAAGCGTACGCCGGCCGAAGACGAATTGCTCCCGGCCGTCGGCGAGGGCCGCCACCAGCAGCTCGCCCGCCTCCCGCACGCCCTCCACCTTGAGGCGCAGGAACTCGGCCTTGCGGTCATCCATGGCCTCGGCGGTGCGCTTGCGCTCCGCCTCCACCAAACCGGCGATCCGTTCCCGTACCGCCGGATCGGTGACGCGGATGGAGCGCCACGGCTGCATGAAGCCCACGCTCGGGGCCCGGTGGGCGGCCTCCAGCAGCCGGCGCAGCACGGCCGGATCCACCGGGTCGGGCCGGAAGTGGCGCATGTCGCGTCGCTGCTCGATGGCGCGGTAGACGGCGGCGATCTCCGCCGAGGAAAAGCCGCTCATTCCGCCGCTCCCGCGGCTCCGGAGCCGCCCTGCCCGCCGCCGCTCTGGATCATGATGAGCTTCCCGGTCTCCGGGTCGCGGTAGACCTCGCCCATGGGCTCGTAGCCGGATCCCGCGCCGCCCACGCCCTCGGGCACCTCGGGGAGCTCGCGTCCTTCGGTCACCTCCCGGGGCGACAGCTCCTTCAGGGGCGACTCCTTGCCGCCCTGGCTGGCGGCCAGGGCCGCGATCAGGCCCACGGCGAACACCAGCATGATGTCCACCAGATTGGCCATGGGCCCCATGGGCTCGGCGTCGGCCTCGTCGAAGCGCCCCTTGGCCCAGTCACGCCCGGCCATGGGCCCCCTCCAGCGTATCGAGCAGGTGATCGTACCAGCGGCGGCGCACCCGGCCGAGAATGAAGCCCACGATGCCCACCAGCAGGCCGAGCACCGTGGTGTCGAAGGCCACCGTCACCGCCTGGGCCAAGGCCTGCAGCTCGCCGCGGCCCAGGGCCGCCAGACCGGGCCCCAGCGGTATCAGCGTACCCATGAGGCCGAGCATGGGGCCCACGCGGGCGATGAGATCGGCCCGCTCGATGCGGCTCCGGCCCAGCCGGCCCACCGCGTCGCGGTCGCCGGTGCGGCGGAGACGGGCCAGGCCACCCAGGCCCTCCCCGAGGGCCTGCCCCACCTCCCACACCGCCAGGGCCACCAATACGGCCAGGGCGGCGAGCACCGGCTCCAGGAGCCAGCTCACCCCGGCGTGGATCCACTGCACCAGTACGCCATCAAACATTTCCGCCTCCGCTGCGCAGTCCGTTGGCGAAACCGCCGATCAGCACCAGGCCGGCCAGGCCACCCATCACCCACAGGAACCAGGGGATATGGCTGTCCCGCGTGGGCTTGTCCGGGCTGCGGGTCTGTTTCTGCGCATCCGTTCGGTTCTTCTGATCCGGCTTCTTGGCGCTGGCGGGCTTCCCGGCTGTGGCCTGATCCGGCGCCCGCGCCTCCTTTTGCTGCGCCGATGGTGCCTTCTCCGAGGCTTTCTGCGCCTGCTTGACCTCGGTCACCGAGCGCACGGCCGAGCCCTGGTCCTGCGGCTGCTTGCCGCCGGCGGCCCGTAGCTTCCGGTCCAGGGCCTTGGTCAGCCCGTCACCGATCCGAGCCTTCACATGGTCGAACACCGGATGCTTCGGCCGGGTATGCCCCGATCCAGGCAGCCCGTTTGCCACGACGGCTTCGGCCAGCTTCCGGGCCAGCGCCTTCTGCGTCGACTGGGAAGCGTCCCAAAAGCCCTTGGCGATGGCCACGTTCATGATGGCGAGCATGTTGGTGCGCACGTGCGCCCGGTTGCCCTCGGCCAGGAATTCGTCGAGCTGGAGGTCGTGCTTGTCATCGATGTAGACCGACTTCACCTCCCCCCACACCCAGTCGTTGATGATCCCGGGATTGGTGACCTGCCAGCCCCACAGGTACTCCATGAACTTGGAGCCCATGGTGCGGGCACCGCTGTAGCCGTGCGCCATCTGGCCCTTGAGCCAGGCCGGGTTCAAATAGCGGCCGCGCAGCTCCTGCAGCAGGGCGCTTTGCAGGGGCTGCATCTGCGGATTGTCCGGATCCGAATGGTCGATGATGCGGTTGTCCGGAGCCGTGCCGGAGACCTTCTCCACCGCCATGGACAGCCCGCCCAGGTAGTCGAAGGCGTCGTTGTTGTCCAGCAGGCCGTAGAGATTGGAGGCCCGGCCCAGGTAGGTGCGCTGCACCCGGCCCAGGTTGCGCGTCAGCCCCTCGTGGGCGGAGTCGCCGCCCGCCTTGGCACCGTAGACATGGCCCATGCGGTGCATGTAGGCGTCGGCGATCTGGCCCCGCTTCTTCCACGATCCGGAACGCTCCGCCATGCGGTTGACCCCGGCGCCGTAGCTGCCCGGGGCGTCCCCGTAGATGCGGTAAATGGCGTCCTGGCCGGCCGCCGCCGGTTCGGCACCGGATTCCACGGCACGCCGGGCGTCGGCCACCCAATGGGCGGCCACCAGATTGCGCTTCAGCGACTCGGTGCCGGAATTGCGCAGCTCGCCCAAAGGATTGAGCGCCGCTTCCAGGGCCGGGGTCAGCTCGGGGTATTTCTCGCGGATGGTCTGGCTGGCGCCGTCCAGGGCCAGACGCACGGATTTGTCCAGCCAACCGTTGAGCTGGCCGTAGAGGTCCCGGAACAGGCCGGAGGTGGTGAACATGACATCGCGGCGGTAGCGGCCTTTCTCGAGCGACTGCCGCTCGATGCCCTCCACGATACCGCGGCTGTTCCAGACGGGCTTCACGCCCAGCATGTCCATGCCGAAGGCCACCATGGCGCCCTCGTCGCGCACCGTGTCCGAGGCCCACAGCACCACCGCCTCGCTGCCCTGCGGCGCGCCACTGCCCTTGGCCCGGGCATTTTCCGCCATGCGCACGCCCATCTCCCAGCCAACGCGAGAGGGTAGCAGGTTGCCGTTGAGGCCGAAGAAGTTGCGGCCGGTGGGCAGAACCTCCGGGGTGCGGATGGGGTCGTTGCCTTTGCCGGGGGCGACGAATTCACCGTCGAGGCCGGCAAGCAGGGCCTCCATCTCCCGTTCGGGCGACCGCCGCAGCTCTTGCCGCCATTCGTCGCGGATCTCGCCGGCCCCGGCCATGGATTTGAGCATCATCCGTCGCTCCTCGGCGGACCAGTCCGCACCGAAGACGTGCAGGCCGCGCGGCATGAAGTCCTCCTGCATCTCGGTGAGATGGTGTCCCACCTCGTGCACCAGGAGGTCGCCGCCCACCTCGTCCAGACTGAGCCCCGGATTGCCGTGCTCGGCGCGCAGCTCGGACTCCAGCTCGGAGACCATGTTGAGCTCGGCGATCTTGTCGCGGATGCGGTCCAGGGCCCGCCCGCGGGCGGGGGTATTGCCCTGCCCCTCGGCCGACTCGAAGCTCTCCACCAGCCCGCGGAGCTGCAGCAGCTCGTCGTACAGCGGCGTGGTGGAAAGCGGCGGGGTGAGATGGTCCACCATCACCGCCAATCCCCGTCGCTTGGCCTGCAATCCTTCGCCAACGCCATCGACGATGTAGGGGTAGACGCCCGGCAGGGTGCCGGCGATGAGGCGCGAGTAGTCGGTGTCGGTGAGTCCCACCCGCCGGCGCGGAAGGAACTCGTAGGTGGAATGGCGCCCCAGGTGCACCAGGGCGTCGGCGCCGAACTCGTCCTTGAGCCAGTGGTAGTAGCCCAGGTACTGGTGTGGCGGCGGCACGGCCAGATTGGCGTGCAGCAGCTCCTCGTTCACCTCCCAGCCGCGGGGCGGCTGGGGGCCGATCCAGATGTTGCCGAAGCGCAGCCCCGGAAGGAGCATATCGCCATCGTGAACCATGACCCGGCCGGGCCCCTCGCCCCAGCCCTTGAGGCCCTCGATGCCGGTATCGCGCAGGCCGGCCACCAGCTTTTGCGCTTGCTCCCAGCTGGCGTCCACTTTTTCAGCCAGCAGGGCCTCATACTCGGCGCGCAGCTGATCCAGCAGGTCGCGGGCCCGCTCGGTTGCCGGGTGGTCGGCACCCTCCAGCAGGTGGCGCAGGTCGCCGTGCATGCGCGCCAGCAGGCCCCGACCCAGGTCCGGCCGCCCCGCTTCTTCCGCCTCCCGTAGCGTCTCGTGCAGATACCCTAGCGGCCCGTCCGTCATCTCGGCACGAATGGCCCGGGGCAGGGTCTCGAACCACCCCCGGTAATCCGCCGCCGACAGCGTGGGCACCTTGCCATGGATGCGCGCCAGCTCGGCGCGGTTCTCGGGCAGATTCACACCCCGGTCCTGCATGCGATCGAGCAGGGCTTGGTGGGACTCGGGCAGCGGACCAGTGGTGTAGCCGGCCCGCTTGAGATTGCGCAGGATGCGCATGAGCGAGCGCGGCACGTCCAGGTTGTCGGCGCCGATGTTGTGCCGGCCCGGCGGATGGTTGTAATACAGGACGGCGACGCGCTTTTCGGCGTTGGGCTTGCTCCGGAGGGCGATCCAGTTGGCGGCCCGCTCGGCCATTGCCGCCACCTCCCGATCCACCGGCCGGGTGGTTGCGAAGCGCAGGCCCGTACGCGGGTCGGTGTGCTCCGGCTCGGCGGCAGCGAGCACCAGCGGTTGGCTGACGCCCTGCAGCTCGGGCATGCCCACCCGGTAGTGGATGGAATCCTGGGGCAGACCGTCCGCGGACACCCGCCACTCCTGGCGGGTGCGGTCGGTGAGGCGGATGCCCTTGAGTACGGGCACATCCAGCCCCTTCAAGCGCTCCGTCACCGCCTTGCGCCCGTCGCTGCCGCCCACCACGAAGTTCTGCAGGCTGATCACCGCCCCCAGCTCGGCGGGGGCGGTGACCCGTTCCAACCGCTGCACGGCCTGCTTGCTGGCCTCGCCCCAGCGGGCCAGAACGGCGAAGCAGGCGGGACCCTGATCCTCCACGGCGCTGCACAGGCTATCCAGCAGGGCGCGCTTGCCCGCTTGGTCGCCGTCGTCATAGGCCAGCACCGCCACCGCCGAGTCGCCTTCGGACAGATCCAGCCCTCCGGCGGACACCACCTGTCCATCCCGATAGTAGCGCAGCGGCGCCGCCGGTCGGGGTGGGTCGGCGGTTACATCCGCGCCCCCCCTGCCCAGGAGCCAGGCGATGAGGTTGGCGGCGTTCTCCGCTCCCCGGCCCCGCCAGTAGGCCCGACCGCGCAGCCATTCGGACTGCTCCGGATGCTCGGCGGCCAGCTTTTCCATGAAGGCCTTGGGATCCGCATCGGCGGAAGGATCGGCGCTGATGACCTCCAGATCGTCCCCGGAGAGGCCGATCAGTGGCCGCTCACCTTCGAAGCGGGACATCCGCACCACCGAGCGGGTGCTGCTGACGATCAGCACCGGTGCCCCGTCCGGCGGCGGGGTCTGCCGCATCAGGCGGCGCAGGCGCGGGGCCGCGTCGCCGAACACCCCGGCCATGAACACCGCATCGGCGTCGCGCCACAACCGCGTCACCTGGGCGTCGGTCAGATCGGCGAGCTGGGCCCGGGTGCGCAGCACCACCTCGTGGGCGGGATGCCGGTCCAGATAGCGATGCGCCCCGGCGGCGAGCGTGGCCGCCGAGCGCTCCGATACCACGCCCACCAGCTTGGCGGCGTGTGCCGACCCTGGTACCAGCAGGGCCAACAACAGCAGAATCGTAGACAGATACGGGATCGGGACAGCGCAGCGCGCCGCGAAACGGGTAAACATGGAGCCTCCGCTGCACCGGTTTCAGGTATGGGCGATTCCGGGCAGCGCGGGGAAAATAAACAGGCGGGACGGCCGGAGGGACCGGACCCGCACGTCGCACCCCGCGACGCCGTTGGGGGTCGGCACTCCAGGCCGGTCTCCGGGCTGACGAGCTGGCGGCGGAGCCGCCGGTCGGTCGCCTTCCCGCGTCCCGGGGACGCAGTGGCATCGGACCGTCCTTCACTCGCTTACCGTTGCGGGGGCAGCGCCGGTTCGGCCCTCGGGCCGTCCGGACTTCCCGTTTCACCCCGGCCACGAAGGCGCGGGGCACCTGGAGCGAAAAATACAAAATGTTCCCGGCGTCTTACGCCGGGAAGCGTGACTAGCCTACGGACCGGGATCGAGCGGGTCAACCTGCTCATCCCCGTCAGGGGCCGCCTCAATCGGCGGGCAGCACCCGGCGCATCTGCTCGAGCCGCTCTTCCAATAGGGATTCGGTCTCGGCGCGGAGCGTGATGTGCCCCACCTTGCGGCCCGGGCGCACGGCCTTGCCGTAGTAATGGGGATGGGCGCCGGGTACGGCGAGGACGCTGGCCGGATCCGGCAAGTGGCCGACCAGGTTGAACATGAAGCAAGAGCCCACCGGCTCGGTGGAGCCAAGCGGCAGCCCGAATACGGCGCGCAGGTGGTTCTCGAACTGGCTGGCCTCGGCGCCCTCGATGGTCCAGTGCCCGGAGTTATGCACCCGCGGGGCCATCTCGTTGGCCAGCAGGCGGTCGCCCTCCTGGAACATCTCCAGGGCAATGGTGCCCACGTAGCCCAGCCGGTCCAGCAACCGTCCCGCGTAGTCCACGGCGGTGCCGTGGAGCGGATCGCCGAACCGGGGCCGGGATTCCTTCAGGATGCCCTCGCGATGGAGGTTCTCCACCAGCGGATAGAAGCGCTTCTCGCCGTCCGTACCCCGCACGGCCACCATGGACACCTCGCGCCCGAAGGGCACCACGGCCTCCAGGATCAGCGGCACGCCGCCGATCTGGTTCCAGGCGGGCTCGATGTCCCCGCTCTCCCGGAGTACCGCCTGACCTTTGCCGTCGTAGCCCAGGGTCCGGGTCTTGAGCACGGCGGGGAGGCCGATGTCGGCCACCGCGGCTTCGAGCGCCTCGTAGGAATCCACGGCGGCGAAGCGGGCGGTGGGTATCCCCAGCTCCTGGAAGAGCCGCTTCTCGTTCAGACGGTCGCGGCCGGTGGCCAGGGCCTGCGGCGCGGGGTGCACGGTATTGTGCCTGGCCAGCTCCGTGGTGGCGGTCTCCGGCACCTGCTCGAACTCGTAGGTCACCACGTCCGCGGCGGCGGACAGCCGCCCCAGTTGGTCCGCGTCCTCGTAGCCGCCGACCAGGTGCGTGGCCACGGCCCCGGCGCAGACCCCCTCCCCGGGGTCCAGCACGGTGGATTCGATGCCGAGGGGATGGCCGGCGAGGGCCAGCATGCGGGCAAGCTGGCCGCCTCCGAGGATTCCCACCCGCATCTCAGGTTTCCTCCCGCGGATCGGGCCGCGACAGTACGTTGTCGGTCTGCTCCTGGCGGTACGCCTGCAGGGCCTCGCGGAACTGCGGGTGCTTGTTGCCGAGGATGCTCGCCGCCAGCAGCGCGGCGTTGATGGCCCCGGAGCGGCCGATGGCGAGGGTGCCGGTGGGCACCCCGGCCGGCATCTGCACGATGGACAGCAGCGAATCCATGCCGTTCAGGGCCTTGGACTGGACCGGCACGCCGAGCACCGGAAGAACCGTCTTGGCGGCGGCCATACCGGGCAGGTGCGCGGCGCCGCCGGCCCCGGCGATGAGCACCTCCAGGCCCCGTTCCTCGGCCCCGCTGGCGTACTCGAACAGCAGGTCCGGGGTGCGATGGGCGGAGACCACCCGCACCTCGTGGGGAACGCCGAGCGCCTCCAGCGTCTCCGCCGTGTGCTGCAGCGTTTCCCAATCGGAGGCCGAGCCCATGATGAGGCCTACCAACGGTTGCATTGCGCTCTCCCGAATCGCATAGGGGGTACTTTCCTGCCCAGCCCTGCCGGGCCTTGGGGATTATAACCAGGGTGACCGGGTGAGGGTAACGAAACCGGCAGCCGCATATTCTCCACAAAATGATAACCTTTCCGGCTCCTGAAGTGCCCCGCCGCCCTCACGCAACGCCTCTTCAGGGGGCGCATAGGCGACCCCGTTTGACGGGCGTCATGGACGGCCGGGGGCTGGCCGGTACCCTCATATTTCACGACATCCCTGCAAAGTGGGCCTATCCCATGGGTGACATCCGCAACCTGCTCGAGCACAACCACCGCTGGGCGGAGGGCGTGCAAGCCGAGCATCCGGACTTCTTCTCTGAGCTGGCCCGTCAGCAGTCTCCGGCATACTTCTGGATCGGCTGCGCGGACAGCCGCGTCCCGGCCAACCAGATCGTCGACCGCAAGCCCGGTGAAATCTTCGTCCACCGCAACGTGGCCAACCTTGCCCCCCATAACGACTTCAATTACCTCTCCGTACTCCAGTACGCGGTGGAGGTCCTCAAGGTGCGCCACGTGATCGTCACCGGCCACTACGGCTGCGGCGGTATACGCGCTGCTCTCGAAGGCAAGGGGTCGGGCTTCATTACCGGCTGGCTGGAGATGATCCGGGACGTGGCGGACCAGCACCGCGAAGAGCTGGATCCCTTGGATTTTGAAGCCCGGGTGGATCGCCTCTGCGAGATCAACGTGCAGCACCAGGTAGCCAACGTCTGCCGCACGCAGGTGGTGCGGGAAGCCTGGGAGCGCGGCCAGCCCCTGGAGGTGCACGGTTGGATCTACAGCCTGCATGACGGGAAGCTGCGCGATCTGGAGGTGACCCGGAAGCGCCCCCGGCCCCAGAGCGCCTGTTACCCGTAACCCCGGTTCCCCCTGACGGGTCGGAGGGTACAGACTGGCCATGAGGCATCCAAAAGAAAGGGCGCCCCATGGAACCGGTATACCAGCCCCTTCTACGGCGGCGGGCCCTTCCCTATCTGCTCGCCGCCCTCGTGCTGCTTCTCGGCTTCTCCACCCACGGGTGCGCCGTGGAGGTGGGCCCCGAGCCGCAGTCGGTGGACGATGTCTACGTGCCCGAGCCGGAGGATGTCCGGGTATCCACCTGGGTAGCCAACCTGGAGGTGCCCTGGAGCCTGGCCTTCCTTCCAGGCGGCCAGGGGGACGCCCTGGTCACCGAGCGCCCCGGCCGGGTCCGGCTGATCCGCGGCGGCACCCTCCAGGAGGCGCCCTACGCGGAGCTGGAGGTGTACTCCGCCGGGGAAGCCGGCCTCATGGGCATCGCCCTCCATCCCGATTTTCCCGGGCGCCCCTACGTCTACCTCATGCACACCTACGAGGGCCCCAGCGGACTCACCAACCGGGTGGTGCGCCTCCGCCACCGCGGCGACCACGGCGAGCTCGACCGGGTGATCCTGGACGGCATTCCCGGCGGGCGCTTCCACGACGGCGGCCGCATCGCCTTCGGCCCGGACGGCATGCTCTATGTAACCGCCGGGGAGACCTTCGAGCGCCAGCTGGCACAGCAGCGGAGCTCGCTGGCCGGCAAGATCCTGCGGGTGACCCCCGAGGGGAAGATCCCGCCGGACAACCCCATTCCCGGCTCTCCGGTCTACTCCCTGGGCCACCGCAACCCGCAGGGCCTGGCCTGGGATCCGCGCACCGGCGCCCTGCTCGCCTCGGAGCACGGCCCCTCCGGGGAAATGGGCCTGCAGGCCCATGACGAGCTCAACGTGCTCCGCAAGGGCGGCAACTACGGCTGGCCGGAGGTGGTGGGCGCCCCCGAGGAGACGCCCTTCATCAACCCCATTACCGCCTGGCCCGAGAACACCACGCCTCCGGCCGGAATGACCTTCCACAAGGGCGACCTGTTCGTGGCCACCCTGGGCAGCGAGGCGCTGCTCCATCTCCGTCTGCGCCGTGACGGGGACTACCGGATCGAGCGCATCGAGCGCTGGTTCCGGGCCGAGGACGGCGCCAGCCGCTTCGGCCGCCTGCGCGCCGCCGTGGAGGGTCCGGACGGCGCCCTCTACGTGCTCACCAGCAACCGGGACGGCCGGGGACGGCCCCGCCAGTCCGACGACCGCATCCTGCGCATGGATATCCCCGGCCGCCCGTGAGTGCCCATCCCGGCGGGACTTCCCCGTCCGCGCCGGGCGAGTCGTCCCCGCCCCTTCCGACACCGCCTTGCCCCTACGAGGGATTTGCTCCGGTTGCCTCCCCGGCCCTGGTCCGATAATCTTGCCGACCTCTCGGTTCGGACAGTCCGCAAGGGCTGTCCGTGAAAAGGGAACCCGGTGCGAATCCGGGACTGACGCGCAGCGGTGTTGGGGAACGAGGACCGCCCGGGCGCAAGCGCCCAGGCACTGTCCCTCCTCCCTCGGTCCGCCCTCCGGGCCGAGCGGTAGGGGATGGGAAGCCGCGGTCCAAGGCCAGCCGAATGATTCGGCCCGCCCCTCAGTCCGAAGACCTGCCGAAGGGGAGCGCCACCCGGCGCTCGACAACCCGAGCCTTCGCGTCTAGGGCTTGGGGGGCGACTCGTTGCCGTGCGCCCACCCTTCGCAGCCCCCGGGTGGCCCCTTCGCCCCCTGAGCTTTCACGCAGGCTCCAATTTTCCCCTTTCGACCAAGGGATTGGAGACCTATGCACCCCGTATTCCCGAAGCAGCGGGCTGCTGCCCCCCTTTTCCTGGCCATCACAGCCCTCGTCCCCGCAGCGGCATCGGCGCAGGGATCGGAATCCGCCAGCCTGGATGCCATATCGGTAGAGGCCGCCCGCCCGAGTCTCATGTTCGAGCTGGAGGAGCACGGCCACGCCGTGGAGGTGATCAGCCGGGCGGACCTGGACCGGGCCAACGTGGACGATCTCGGCCAGGCCCTCCAGATGTTCGCTCCCGGCCTGTACGTGGCACCCCGGAGCGGGCGGGCGGACTACGTCAATGTTTCCCTCCAGGGCTCCCGGGCCAAGGACATCCTGTGGCTGGTGGACGGGGTCCGGGTCAACAACCGCCTGTACGGCTCCACCACACCCCTGGACACCCTGAGCACCCACATGGTGAAGCGCATCGAGGTGATCAAGGGCGCCGAGAGCCTCTTCTACGGCACCCAGGCGGTGGCCGGGGTAGTGAACGTGATCACCCGCGACCCGCGATCCCGAGCTTCCGGCCAGGTAAGCGCTTCCGCCGGCACCCTGAAGGAGGGCGCCCTGAGCGCCTGGGGCGCCGGCGGCAGCGAGAACCACCAGGTGCTGGCCTTTGCCCGCCGGGACGGGAGCAAGGGATTCCAGCCCTTCCCGGACGGCGCCTACGAGCCCAATGCCCGCAAGGACGACCGCGGATACGACCGCCTTACCGCAGGCCTGAAATCCCGGCACGACCTGGGAGCCGCCGGCAATGTCCAGCTCTTCCTCCAGCGCAACGAGGCCGACCTGGACTACGCGCGGCCCTACAATCAGCACCACGCCAGCAACGACCGGACGGAGCATCTGGCCTACGTCAACTGGGACCGGCAGTGGGGTCGGCGCTTCGCCCTGGAGGCCCAGGCCTACTGGCACGAGTGGTGGACCGATTTCACGCGGGTGGGCCTGGACGGCAGCGGCAACAAGCAGACCCTCTACAAGGACGAGGAGTGGGGCTTCGAGGAGTACGGCGCCCGCGCAACAGCGCGCTTCTTCCAGGCGGACGGCTCCACCTGGGTCCTCGGCGCCGATTACCACGAGTACTACGGCGAGGACTACGTCCTGCGCATCGACCAGGAGCGCGAGGCCGTGGCGGCGGTCTACGGCCAATACCGGCCCCACCTCTCCTTCGCGCCCCGCACCGACCTGGCCCTCGGGGTGCGCTATCACGACGCCGAGAAGGGCGGCGAGAAAACGGTGTGGAACCTGAGCGGCCGGCGCCCGCTGCCGGGCGGCACCCATTTCCGGGCCTCCACGGGAACGGCCTTTCGTCTGCCCACGGCCTACGAACAGTTCGTGGACGACCCCTGCTGCGCGGCCGGCAACCCGGACCTGGACGCCGAGGAGAGCTTCAGCGTGAACGGCGGATTCGGCGGCAGCCACCGGCTGGGCGGCGGGAATTCCCTAACCTGGGAGGCATCCGGCTTCTACCGCCGCATCAAGGACCTGGTCCAGGTGGAGGGGGATACCTTCGTCAACGCCGATAACCGGGTGATCAGCAAGGGGGCCGAGGGCAAGCTGGGACTGCGGCTGGGGCGCCGCTGGCGGGGCCAGGTGGCGGCCACCTACACCGAGGCCACCGAGCGCGGCAGCTCGGAGCAGATCGACGAGATCCCCCGCAGCTTCCTCAAGGCTCTGCTGGGCTACGACACCCCCGGCGGGGTGACCGGCGGCCAACTCACGGCCCTCTACGTGGGCAAGGTGGCCAACACCGTGGCCGGCAGCCGCGAAACCTACGGCCGCTACTGGGTCTTCGACCTCTCCGCCTACCGCCACCTGGACGCCGCCAGGCGCCACCGGCTGGGTCTGCGGCTGGAGAACCTCCTCGATCGCCGGTACGCCTCCCAGCTGGGGAGCGGGGTCCGAGCCGCCAGCGGCGATGACTACGCGTACAGGTATCTCGGTACGCCGCGCAATCTCCAGGCCACCTACACCTACAGCTTCTAGCGGGGAACGGCCATGCCCATGTCCCGTTTCACGCGACGGAGCTGGTGGCTGCGCGGCCTTCTTCCCGTGCACCGCTACCTGGGGCTGGTCCTGAGCCTGCTCCTCCTGGCCTGGTTCGCCTCCGGTGTGGTGATGATGTTCGTTTCCTATCCGGACCTGGCCGCCCCGGAACGCCGTGCCCGGCTTCCGGCCCTGCCCTCCGGGGCGGGACTGCTCTCCCCGGCCACGGTGTGGTCGCGGGCCGGGATGGACGCCCCTCCGGAAGCCGTGCGCCTGAGCACCTTCCGGGACCGGCCGGCCTATCACGTCCTCGCGGCTGGCCGATGGCATGCCTACTATGCCGATACGGGCACGCCCGTCGGCCGGGTGGACACGGATCGGGCGGCGCGGGCGGCCCGCTCCTGGGCCGACGGGGAGGCCCCGGTCCGCCTCACCGGGCGCCTCACCGAGCCGGACCAGTGGACCTTCGGCGGCCAGTACGCGCCGCACCGCCCTCTATACCGGTATGCCCTGGGGGACGCCGCGGATACCCGGGTCTACGTCTCCAGCCGCACCGGCCAGGTGGTCCAGTCCGTGACCGCTTCCGAGCGGCTTTGGGCCTATGCCGGCCCCGTCACCCACTGGCTCTACCCCACCAGCCTGCGGCGCCACCCGGAGCTTTGGCGCTGGCTGGTGATCGGCCTGGCGGGTCTGGGCAGCGTCATGGTGCTGGGCGGGCTGATTCCGGGCCTGCTGGTGCTGCGGCGCCCCGGGGACCGGCGCGGCACTTCCCCGTACCGGGGGATGCGGGCGTGGCACCACTGGTCCGGCCTGCTCGCGGGCGCCCTCGTCCTTGGCTGGTCGGTGAGCGGCATGCTCTCCCTGGACCCCTTGGGATGGCCGCCCGGCACCGGGACGCGCTTCGACGCCGAAGGCGTCCTGGCCGGGGGGCCGCTGCGGCCGGCGGCCTTCCGGCGCTCCCCGGACGGGGCGCTAGCGGCCCTGGGGCGGGAATCCGGCCCCGTGCGCGCGCTGTCCCTGGTCCAGGTGGACGGACAGCCCTACTTCCTGGCGCACAGGGAAACCGGCCAATCGGCCCTGGTGGCGGCGGACGTCCCCGATCCGGAACCGTTCCGCGCCTTCGGCCGGGAAGCCCTGCTCGGCCCGTTCCGGGATCGCCGGGGGATTCCGGCCATCCGCGATGCGGTCTGGCTCGACGAACCGGACGGCTACTATTACCGGGATCGGCGGCACCGCTTGGGACGGCGGGCGCGCAGCTGGCCGGTGCTGCGGGTGCGCTTCGCGGACCCGGCCCGCACCTGGCTGTACCTCGATCCCCGGCGCGGCGTGGTGGCGCTCCGGGAGAGCGCCGCCAGCCGCCGGGACCGGTGGCTCTACAACGGCCTGCACAGCTGGGACTTCACCACGGGGATGCGGCGCGAGGGCGTCTGGTATCCCCTGGTCCTGCTCCTGATGGGCGGCGGCACGCTCCTGTCGGCCACCGGCGTGGTCCTCACGTGGCGCTGGCTTCGCGGGCGGAAGCGCCACGGAGGCCCGGCTAGAGCGACTCCCAGAGCTTGACCATGCGCTCCTGCTGCTGCGCGTCGGGGAGCGCGCCCATCCCCGCCCGCATGTCGTCGGCCATGTGCTGCGGGTCGCTGGTGGCCGGGATGACGCAGGTGACCTCCGGCCGGGCGAGGATGAACTTGAGGAAGAACTGCGCCCAGGTCTCGGCGCCGAATTCCCGGGCCCAGGGCGGCACTTCCATGTCGCCCACCTGGCCGAACAGGGCGCCGGTCTCGAAGGGCTCGTTCACCAGCACGGCGATCCCGCGGTCCGCCGCCAGCGGCAGGAGCCGGTCCGCCGCCTCCCGGTTGGCCAGGTTATAGGGGAGCTGGACGAAATCCAGGTCCCGCTGCTTCATGATCCGGGCCAGCTCGTCGAAGGCGGAATTCACGTAGTGGGTGATGCCCAGGTAGCGGATCCGGCCCTCCGCCTTCCAGCGCTCCAGGGTCTCCAGGTGGGTCCGCCAGTCCACCAGGTTGTGCACCTGCATGAGGTCGATGACCTCCGTGCGCATGCGCTCCGCGGAGCGCTCCATCTGCCTGATCCCGGACCGCTCGCCCCGGGTCCAGACCTTGGTGGCGTAGAAGACCTCCGGATGCTTCATCTCCGTCAGCAGATCGCCCACCACGGTCTCCGCAGTGCCGTACATGGGCGAGGTGTCGATGACCCGCCCGCCCGCCGCGAAGAATTCCTCCAGAACCCGGTACAGGGGAGCCCGCTCCGCCTCCCCCGGCCCGACATCGAAGGTGCGCGCCGTGCCCAGCCCCACCACCGGGATGGACTCGCCGCTGGCGGGGATCTCCCGGGTCCGCAGGGACTTCTCGGCGCGGACCGCCGGCGCCCCGCCCGACAGGGCCAATCCGCCCGCGGCGGCCATCAGCTTCAGCGCCGTGCGCCGGGTTATGCCGGAAAGGGTGTGCCTCATCCTCGGTCTCCTTGTTGTGCCGCCGCATCGGTTCCGCGGCTCAGGGCCTCCTGACGCCGGCCCAGGCCCACGCCGAGGGCCAGCCATCCCACCGCCAGGGGAACAGCCACCGCGGCCATGGCCGCCAGCCCCAGGCCGAGGCCGGTGAGTCCGGCGAACACCCAGCCGGTGGCCGCATCGCCCCCCCTATAAACCACTGTATCGATTACGTTCTTCGCTTTGTACCGTTCCTCCCGACCCACCACCGTGAACAGCACCTCCCGGGCCGGCCGGGCCAGGGCGTAGCTCGCCGCCCGCCGCAGCACCTGGAACACCACCAGCACCCCAAGCACCGGGGCGAGAGCCAGCACCCCGAAGCCTAGGGCCACCAGGGCCGGGAGCAGTCCCAGCGCCACGCCCACGCCCAGCCGGCTCACCACCCGGCCGGTGACGAATAGCTGCACGCCGAGCGTCAGGATGTTGACCGCCAGGTCCATGGCGGCAAACAGCGCGGTGCGGTCGGCGGCCTGGGCTAAGCTGTCCTCCACGATATGGGCCTGCTCGAAGTACAGGAAAGTGGAGGTGGCCGTGTACAGCAGGATGTAGCCGGCGATGCCGAGCAGGTAGGGGCTACGCGCCAGGAGCCGGATACCGCTCCAAGCGCCGCCACCGAGCCCCCGAGTCGCGGCCCCTTCGTCGCCGGAACCCGGGGACGCCGGCTCGCCGGCACCGGATCCGCGCAGCCGCGCCGCCTGGGCGAGCAGCCGGCTGATGCACAGCAAGGTGAACGTCAGCAGCGTCGCGGACACCAGCAGCAGCTCCGCGATCCCCACTAGCTGCACCAGACCGGTGGTGAGCGCCGGCCCGGCGATGGCCCCCGCGCTGCCGCCGGCGGCCACGGCGCCGAACAGCCGGCGGCCCTGCTCGTTGCTGAACAGATCCGCCATGAAGGTCCAGAACACCGAGACCACGAACAGGTTGAAGACGCTCACCCAGACGAAGAACACCCGCGCCACCCAGGCCGGGTCCTCCACCACCCGGAAGGCGCCGTAGAACAGCAGGAGGTTGACCAGGAAGAAGAGGTACACGCCGGGGATCAGGCGGCGGCGGGGGAAGCGGGCGGAAGCCGCGCCGTACAGGGGGATGGCCGCCAGCATGGCCACGAAGGTGGCGGTGAACATCCAGGGCAGGTTCTCCACACCGCCCTGGATACCCATCTCGTCCCGAATGGGCCGCAGGACGTAGTAGCCCGCGAGAAGGCTGAAGAAGTAGAGAAAGGCCCAGACCAGGGCCCGGACCTCCGTCTCCCGCACCCCCACCCAGCGGTTCAGGAGCGCCAGGAGGCGATGCGACAGGGCGCCTTGCATATGCCGATCCTTACTCGTTTCCGGGGCTGTCCGCCGATGGACCGGGGACAGCCGGGAAAGGCCGATCCGTCAGCCGGGCTCTTCCCCCTGCTCGCCGCCAGTGAAGGCCTCCTCGCCGGACTGGAAGGCCTCCAGCTCCGCGGCCACCTCGTCGGCGGCCTCGAAGCGGGCGATGTGGAACAGGCCGTCCCCCTCGTTGACCAGGGGGAGGTGCGTCCGCCCCACCACGATGCCGTCGCCCAGAGCGGTCACGGCCTCTTCCTGCTCGCCGAAGGGGTCGGAGACCACGCCCAGCCGGTCCCCTTTCTTCACCAGGGCGCCGAGCTCGGTGGTGGTGCGCAGGAAGCCGCTCTGCGGCGCCCGCACCCAGGTGCTGGAGCGGGCCACGTAGGGCTCCGGCAGCGGACGCTTGCGACGGCTAGGACGCAGCATGCCCAGCGCCCGGAGCACGTTGAGCACGCCGCGCACGCCGACGCGGATAGAGAACTCGTCGAAGCGCAGGGCCTCTCCGGCCTCGTAGAGCAGGACGGGCACGTTGCGGTCGCTGGCGGACTGGCGTAGCGAGCCGTCCCGCAGGCTGGAATTAAGAATGACGGGCACGCCGAACAGCTTGGCCAACCGGGCGGCCTCGGGGTCGTCCAGATCGGCGCGGATCTGCGGCAGATTGCCGCGATGGATGGCGCCGGTGTGCAAGTCGATGCCGTAGGTGCAGTTGTCCACCACCTCGCTCATGAACAGGTGTGCCAGCCGCGCGGCCAGCGAGCCCCGCTCGGACCCCGGGAAGGAGCGGTTGAGGTCGCGGCGGTCAGGGAGATATCGGGAGTGGTGGAGCACCCCGTGGACGTTGACGATGGGCACCGCCACCAGCGTGCCGCGCATGCGCTTGAGGGCCCGGTGCCGGAGCAGGCGGCGGATGATCTCCACGCCGTTGAGCTCGTCGCCGTGGATGGCGGCGCTCACGAACACCCGGGGGCCGTCACGCCGGCCGCGCACCACGTGGATGGGCATGTTCACCGGGGTGTGGGTATGGAGCTGGGCCACGGGCAGATCCACGGTGGTCCGGCTCCCGGGCCGGATGACCTGGCCGTGGATGGTGAAGGGGTCGGGCATTACCCCTTGCCTCGCGTGCGGGTGTGGTTGGGCTTGGCGTTCTTCTCGATGAACTGCACCAGGGTATTGGCCACGTCCTTCCGGGTGGCCGTCTCGATCCCCTCCAGCCCGGGGGAGGAATTTACCTCCATGACCACGGGGCCATGGTTGGAGCGCAGGATGTCCACCCCCGCCACGTTCAGCCCCATGGTCTTAGCCGCCCGCAGGGCGGTGGAGCGCTCCTCGGGGGTGAGCTTGGTGAGGGTGGCGGCGCCGCCCCGATGGAGGTTGGAGCGGAACTCGCCCTCCTTGGCCTGGCGCTTCATGGACGCCACCACCTTGTCACCGATGACGAAGCAGCGCATGTCCGCCCCCGCCGCCTCGCGGATGAACTCCTGGACCAGGAAGTTGGCGTCCAGCTCGCGAAAGGCGTCGATCACGCTCTCCGCGGCCTTCTGGGTCTCGGCGAGCACCACCCCGCGGCCCTGGGTGCCCTCCAGGAGCTTCACCACCAGCGGGGCCCCGCCCACCATCTCCACCAGGGCCTCGGTGTCGTCCACCGAGTGGGCGAAGCCGGTGAGTGGCAGCCCCACGCCCGACCGGGCGAGGAGCTGCAGGGAGCGCAGCTTGTCGCGGGAGCGGCCGATGGCCACGGACTCGTTGAGGGGATAGACGCCCATCATCTCGAACTGCCGCACCACCGCCAGCCCATAGAAGGTGATGGAGGCGCCGATACGCGGCACCACGGCGTCGAACCCGGTCAGGGCCTGCTTCTTGAACTGGATGCCGGGGCGCTGCGAGGCGATGTCGATGGTGCAGCGCAGGGGGTCGATGATGTGGACCTCGTGGCCCCGATGAACCGCGGCCTCGGCGAGGCGGCGCGTGGAATAGAGGCGGCGGTTGCGCGACAGAATGGCCAGCTTCATGCCTTGCCCTTTTGGTGCCCCGGCACCGCGGCCGGACGACCGCCAAGGTAGGAGCGGCCGGGGTCCACCGAGTACCGCCCCTGAAGGGCCGTCCGCCCCAGCAGCATCCGGAATTTCATGGTATCCCGATTGGTGAGGGTCATCTCCACCCGCCAGGTGGCGCCGCCCAGAACGATGGGTGTCTCGATCACATAGCGGCGTTCGCGGTGGCCGCCGGAATCCCGAACCCAGCGGCGATCCGTCGCGGGGGCGCTGGCGATCACCGCGGTGCGGTCTCCCTGGGCCGGGTGGACCCCGAACCGTACCATCCGGACGCCCCGCTCGATATAGGGCTCCACGAAAAAGGCGTGCAGGGCGGAGGTGCGAGCCCCCGTGTCCACCTTGGCCTTGACCTGTCCCAGCCCCAGCTCGGGCAGGGCCACCCATTCGCGCCAGCCCAGCACGGCCGAAGCATCGGGACTGTTCCTTCCGCGGTTCATGAGCGGTCCCCGGGCGGGAATCGGCGGAACGGCTCGGAGTTGCGTGCGGGCGCTGTCATGGGGCCAGTGTATCAGCTCCCCCCGACCGTTCCCGCCAGGAACGGGCCGAAACGGGGCCGGGGGAGTGTCCTCCCGCCGGCCCCTGGGAAGCGGCCGAACGGACAGCGGATGTCCGCCGGCTTCGGATGGAAGCGCAGGGCGCGGGCTAGCGCGCGCTTTCGAAGCGGAGGGTGCGGTAACCGTTCTGGTTGACCTGGACGAAGGCCTCTTCGCGATGGTCCTGCACCCGGATAGAAACCACCCCGGCTTCGCCCAGGTCCAGCTCGTAGCGGGGCTCCGCCTCGCCGTCTGGATCCAGCCGGCCGATGGGGGCCTCCCAGGCCGGGTTCATGTATCCCCAATAGGTTTGGTTGCCGGAGGCGTCTTCGCGGCTGTTGATCCACAGCCGCACATCCTCCAGAAGCATCTTGCCGTTTTTCCGAACGGAGCCAGTGGCCAGGGCCATACCTCGCCTCCTTTCGTGGCTCGCGGCCGGGCGTGCCCGGCCTGCCGTTGCAAGCGTTCAGGCGGTTCCTGAAAGGCTTGGACCGTGACAGACGCATCCGGATTCCCCATTTGCGGACACGACCTCGGTCGCAGCCTTGAGGCGAACAGCCAGCCATCCACGACACAGCGGAGGGAGACCTGCATGCTTCACATCCTGGCCACCCTGAGGTCGAGATCATTCACCTCTAGCAAAAGGGCCATGCCTACCTGCAGTATCGAAGTGGGGCGGGGATCTACGCCCGGCGTTCCGGCTGCACCATTTACACAGTAGGCAACCACTTACAGGATCATCCTCGACCTTCCAGGCATTTCCCCGGGTTGATCCCTATAGTGCGGGGATTTGTTGTCTGCCCGGGGCGACAATGGCAGCATTTTTTCCTATATCGGGTTGATGAAGGGCCGCAACCGGCTCTGAGGCCGGGGCCGGAAGGGCCCGAGCAATAGGAGACAAGAGCAATGGCTAGCGTCCTGATGCCTCTGGCGGAAGGATTCGAGGAGCTGGAGGCCGTCACCATCGTAGACGTTCTGCGCCGGGGTGGCATCGAGGTGGTGCTCGCGGGCCTCGAAGGTCCCGAGCCCGTTACAGGATCCCGCGAGACCCGAATCGTGCCCGACGCCGCCCTGGATGACGTCATGGATCGGGACTTCGACATGATTACCCTGCCGGGCGGCATGCCCGGAGTGGATCACCTAAAACGGGACGGGCGCATACAGAAGCTGATCGAGCGGTATCAGCAGAGCGGCAAGTTCACCACCGCCATCTGCGCCGCCCCGTCCATCCTGGCCGCCTACGGCCACCTGGAGGGTCGTCAGGCCACCAGCAATCCCAAGTTCATGAACCAGGTGAACATTGGCGACGTGGACTACGTCGAGGACCCGGTGGTCGTGGATGGCTCCGTGGTCACCTCCCGCGGCCCCGGTACCTCCATGGACTTCGGGCTCAAGCTGGTGGAGATGCTGGCCGGCGACGAGGCCCGCGACAAGGTGGAGGCGGGCCTGGTCCGTATCCACTGAGCCGGACCGTACGCTGCACGCAAAAGAGCCCGCCGGGAATCCCGGCGGGCTCTTTATCGGGCTCCGCGTAACACCGAGCCGCTCCGGGCCCGGAAGGCGCTCAGGCCTCGGGCTTGCGGAAATGCAGCGCCCCCCAGGCGAGGTAGCCACTGTTACCGCCGTCCACCCAGTGGCGGAGACCGGTCTTCATGTTGCTGATGTACTCGTCGCTGACCTTGCCCTGCAGCTCGTGCTCCCGGGACTCCAGTTCCTCGAGCACCCGGCCGTAATGGCGCGGTAGCTGGGGCGTGTGGTCGTCGAAGCCCAGGTCCTCCCAGCCGAGCTGCTTGGCCGTCTCCCTGTAGAAGCTCACCGAGCCCAGGCTGGGCAGGTGGATACGGGCGAGGATCGGGTCCAGCACGCCCTCGGGGACGTTGTCGGTCTGCATGGGGTCGGTGAAGATGAACTCGCCGCCCGGCTTGAGGATGCGGTCCACCTCCTTCAGCACCGCGGCGCGGTCATCGGCGTGCAGGATGGAGTCCTGGCACCACACCAGATCGAAGGAGGACGCGTCGAAGGGGGTGCCGTCGAAGCTGCCATCATAGACGTCGATGAGGTGGTCGACCCCCTGCTCCTTGTTCATCTGCCGGTCGCGCTCGTTCTCCACCTCGGAGAGGTTGAGCACGTCCACGTGGCAACCGAAGCGCTTGACCAGGTGGCGGGCCGTTCCGCCGTAGCCGCCGCCGATGTCGCAGACGCGGGTGCGCTCGTCGATGGGGCGCTTCACCAGGTCGGCCATGTGGTGAACGGTCCGGACGCTGGCATCGAAGATGGGCTCGTCCTCGGACTCGTACATGCCGATGTGGAGGTCTTCCCCGCCCCAGATGGTGAAATAAAAGGTGTCCGCGTCCTCGCTGTTGTAATAGGCACGCGCCGTCTCAACAGCCGCGGTGTAGTCCTCCTGGCTCATAACAGAACAGCTCCTCTTTCCAAGTGTTCGGTAACGGGCGTTCAGGACGGCGTCGACAACGGATACCGGAAGCGAAGCCCGCATATCCTAACAAACGCGCCGATCGGGCTCGAATCCCGGCGCCGCGACGCCCCGGGGAACCGGTCGCCGTCCAGGGTCGGCGGCTCACCCCGTCGGCTTCTGCCCCTTGCCCTCCCGCTCTTCCTTTTCCTCCGGCGCGACCTCATCGGGATCCGTATAAGCGCACCGGCCCTCTTCGATGTACTTGTCCCGATCCGAGCCCATCTCCCCGGCGCACAGCGCCCCTTCCTGGTCCTTCTTCTCGTCGCTGACGCTGGGCACGAAACGGTCGGCGGCCAGCATGTAACCGGCGGGCAGCGCCCGGACCCGGAAAGGATCCGCTTCTGCGCAAACCGGCGCCGGAGTGGTCAGTATGCCGCCTCCCACGGTCGCGCCGAGTACCAGCCGCCTCGGCCAGGCCCAGTACTGGAATCCGGAGCCCATGATTCGCCTCCTTCCGCTGTGAACGGCATGTTGTTCCGAGTCTATACAAATCCGCCGTGTCCGACACCAGCCCGGGCGCGAACGTGCCGGAGCCGGGCCGAAGGGGCGCAATTCGGGGGGAGCGGGCACGGGGCGAAAAAAAGCTCCCGCACGATGCGGGAGCCCTGGAGATGGTGCCGCCGGGGTGAGTCGAACACCCGACCTATCGATTACGAATCGATTGCTCTACCAGCTGAGCTACGGCGGCACGGCCTGGAATCAGATGGGAAATTCTACCCCCACCCCGGGACCCGCGGCAATCCAATGGCACCGCGTCCGCTTAGGGGGTCTCGGCGTCCTGCTCCTGACCGCGCACCCGGACCACGATGTCCAGGTCGTTGCCGGATACTCCGTCGGGCAGCTTCTTGAAGAGCTGCTGGGTATCGATATCCTCGGCCGGAATGTCGCGCAGGGTACCAGTCGCCTCGTCGTACAGGTGATGGTGCGGCTCGGTATTGGCGTCGAAGAACACCTTGTTGGAGGAAACCACCACGGCCCGGACCAGTCCGGTCTCCTCGAACAGCCGCAGGGTGTTGTATACCGTCGCCTTGGAGACGCGGTGGTAATCGGCGTTGACCCGCTCCAGCACCTCGTCGGCGCTCATATGATGATCCACTCCGGGCTCGGCACCTTCCTCGAAGAGGACATGGGCGATCTCCACCCGCTGACTCGTCGGCTGGATACGGTGGTCCCGGAGGGCCTGGGCGATGTCGTTTTTGGAGTGGAAGTGCATTGGGCCTTACCTGACCAAAAAACAGCCTTAACTATACAGAATGTATCCGGAATTGACCATATACTGACACTAACTTTGACCCGCCTACGAGGGTTTGACAAGGATACCCCCGCAAAATGCGGCCATCCCGGCTCTTTTCCGGGGGGTTCACGACCCCGGAACGGACGCTACGAAGCGTCGTGCGGAAGCTCCCGGTCGGGGGCGAAGGGCGACGGGTCCACCGCCGGCTCCGCTCCCGCGATCTGTGCGGCGAGCAGCTCCGCGGAGGCGGGCGCATGCACGACGCCGTTGCGGTAATGCCCCGTGCTCACGTACAGACCCCGGCAGCCGGGCACCGCCCCGATGAAGGGACGATCGTCCGGACTGCCCGGGCGAAGCCCGGACCAGAAGGTCTCCAGCTCCAGATTGGCGGTCTCCGGGACCATTTCCACCGCGGCCTGGGAGAGCGCACGCACCGAGCCCAGCCCCGTCCGGGAATCGAATCCGGCCTCTTCGGTGGTGGAGCCCACCAGAAGGCGGCCATCGGCCCGGGGAATCAGGTAGTGACTACCGGTCATCACCACCTCGCCGAGCAGGGAGCGCGTTCCCTGCAGCAGGAGCATGGAGCCCTTCACCGGCCGCACGGGCAGCGCCACCCCCACCTGGGCGAGCAGCTGGCCGCTCCAGGGTCCGGCGGCTACCACCACCCGTTCGGCCTCCACGGTCCCGGCGTCGGTTTCCACGCCCTCGACGACCCCGTTATTCCCGGCACGCAAGCGTAAAACGGTTGCCCCGTCCATAAGCTCCACCCCCGCTTCCCGGGCAAGCCGGTTCAGGCCACGCATCAACCGGGGGTTGCGGACCCAGCTGATCTCCGGCAGACGCAGGCCGTGCTCCGCCACCGGGCTCAGCGCCGGCTCGAAACCGGTAAGCGCATCCCCTTCCAGCTCCTGGAGCTCCACGCCCTGGGTCTGCGCCCAATCCCGCGCCCGCTCCCGGTCGAGGGGCGGCTGGCTGGGGAGATCGGCGTACAGCATGCCGAAGCTGCGCAGCTCCGGGTCCACGCCCGTGCGGTCGCGGATCCGCCGGCAGAGATCCGGATAGAGCTGCTGGCTGCGCCGGGCAAGGCCATTCACCGCATCGTCGTGCCGCCACGGATAGAGGGGAGAGAGGATCCCACCCCCTGCCCAGGAGCTGATACCCTGACGCCGCCCCGGATCGACGACGGTCACGGACTGGCCCTGATCGGACAGGGACAGGGCCGTGGTCATTCCGATGATGCCGCCCCCGATAACGACCGTGTCCGGTTGGAATGTACTCAATCCGGTGGCTCCGCTAGAGTGTCAAATGGATTTTACACGCCCGTTCGGGCAGCGCGGCGGACAATCCGCACATGACAAAAGCAAGCAGGAGACTCGAGCGTGCGACTGCATCCACGCAGCGGCCTCTTTTTGCCTATAGCCATGCTGGCCACAACCGCCAATGCCGCTCCTCCGGAGGGCGGCGTGGAATCGGAACAGCTCTGGGACTCGGAGGCGGAGCTGGGCATTTCGACCGCCTCCGGGAACTCCGAAACCTCCACCTACACGGGAAGCGTCTCCGGAGACCGGGAGTCCGAGAAGACCAAGCTCCACCTTCAGGCCGACGGCCGGTACTCCAAGGAGCAGGGCAACCCCACCACCCAACGACTCCACGGCCTCAGCCAGTTCGATTACAAGTTCCGCCCCGAGATCTACACCTTCGGCCTGCTCGACGCCCTGCACGACCGGTTCGGCGGCTACGAGCTTCAGCTCATAGAATCCCTGGGTGTCGGCCGGATGTTCTTCGTCGACCGGGACGACCTGGACTGGCAGGCGGACATCGGCCCCGCCCTGCGCCAGCAGTGGCTGGTGGACGAGACCTACGAGAACAGCTTCAACGTCCGCGCCCGGACCCTGGTCAAGTGGGAGTTCGCCGAAAACTCCACCCTGCAGGAACAGTTCACGTGGACCCAGTCCGTCAAGGACGAGGACGAGTACCTGTTCAGCAGCGAAACGGGGGTGAGCTTCCGGATCAATTCCAACCTGGCCTTCAAGACCAGCGTGCTCGTGCAGCACGACAGCCAGCCGCCCGAAGGCACGGAGCGCACGGACGTCTTCACCACCACGTCCCTGCTCTACAGCTTCTAGGCCGGGGCGGGGGTCGGCACCTAGGAGACCGGCTCCCCCGTCTCCTGGCCGGGGGCCACCCAGCGGTGTCCCCCGTCCGGCAGGGTTTCCTTTTTCCAGAACGGCGCCGTGGTCTTCAGAGCGTCGATTATGTAGCGGCAGGCGTCGAAGGCATCCCCCCGGTGCGGGGACCAGACGGAGACCAGCACAATCCGGTCACCGGGATGCAGGACCCCGTACCGGTGGATCACCAGGCTGTCCAATACCTCCCAGCGCTCCCCGGCCTCCCCGGCAACACGCTCCAGCTCCCGCTCCGTCATTCCGGGATAGTGCTCCAGCTCCATGACCCGGACTTCATCCCCGTCGTTCAGGTCGCGCACATTGCCGACGAAGTGCACCTCCGCGCCGGCGCCCGCCCCTACCGGGCGATGGGCCGCCAGCTCGGCGCCGACGTCGAATTCTTCTCGCTGTACGCGCACTTCCATGGTTGGCTCACCGTCCTTCGTCGCGTGGGCATCCGGTTCCGAAAAAGCCCGACCGATTGAGCAGGGTATCAGACTCCGGGCATGCCGGGGAAAAGGGCAGCACCGCAGAGCGCACAGGCACTCCCGACCGACGGGCCCTCGCGGGCTATGCGCATTGGGAGGGACGAGGTTCCCGGACCGGCGAGACGCCGGCCCGGCGCTACGAGGAGCCGTTTTCGTCGGAGGGCGATTCGGGACCGAACAGGCTGTCGAGCAGCTGGTCCACGCAACGGTCGAGCTCCGCCTGGAATCGGTCGTGGACCTCTTGGGTTTCCCGCAGCAGCGCCGCCGCCTCCCGCGCATCCAGGGCCCGCCGGGGCGTGCGCAGGTGATGCCGCCCCCGCAGCCGGATCAGGCCTGGGCTCGGATAATAGGTCTCACTTTTGACTTCCCGCCAGGGGTGAAGCCAGCGACGTTGCTGCTGATCCATGACCGTGCTTCGAAGCGTGCTCAATTGTCGGAGTTCTACATAGCTCGCCCGGAAATTTAGGCGATTTCGCGGCAGTGTCAACCACTGACCTACCCCACCTCGCCGTATACCGCCCGTTCCCCCACCCAGCGCCGGATCAGGGCGTCGGCAGCATCGGGGTCGTCGCTCAGCAGGGTGTCGGCCGCCCGCGGCAGGGCGGGCACCAGGGCGCGATCCCGACCCAGGTCGGCGATGCGCATCTGCTCGAGGCCCGTCTGCCTTGTCCCTAGGACTTCCCCGGGACCACGCAGTTCCAGGTCCACCTGGGCGATGCGGAAGCCGTCATTGGTCTCCCGCATGGCGGCGATGCGCCGCTTCGCCTTGTCCCCGAGCGGAGGGTGATACAGCAGAACGCAGGCCGACTTGCGGCTGCCCCGCCCCACCCGGCCGCGGAGCTGATGGAGCTGGGCCAGCCCCATGCGCTCGGCATGCTCGATGACCATGAGGGTGGCGTTGGGCACATCCACGCCCACCTCGATCACCGGAGTGGCCACCAGCAGGTGGGTCCCCCCGTCCTTGAAGGCGGTCATGGCGGCCTCCTTCTCCTCCGGCGACATGCGGCCGTGGATCAGGCCCACCTCCAGCTCGGGGAAGGCCGCCTGCAGCCGCTCGTGGGTGGCGGTGGCCGCCTCCAGCTGCAGCATCTCGCTCTCGTCCACCAGCGGGCATACCCAGTAGGCCTGCTGGCCCCCGGCCACAGCATCCCGGATCCGGGCCTCCACCTCGTCGCGCCGGGCATCGGAGATGCCCACCGTATCCACGGGCTGCCGGCCCGGGGGAAGCTCGTCGATGACGCTGCCCTCCAGATCCGCGAAGGCCGTCATGGCCAGGGTGCGGGGAATGGGCGTGGCGGTCATGATCAGAAGGTGGGGATCACGGCCCTTCTCCTTGAGGGCCATGCGCTGATGGACCCCGAAGCGGTGCTGCTCGTCGATCACCACCAGGCCGAGCTCCGCGAAGCGCACCTCCTTCTGGAAGAGCGCGTGGGTGCCCACCACCACCCGCGCCGCGCCGTTGGCGATGGCGTCGGCCTCGGCGCGGCGCTCGCGCTCGGGCAGACTGCCCGCCAGCCAGTGCACCGTAAGCCCCATGGGCTCCAGCCATTCCTTGAGCGTGGCGCCGTGCTGCTCGGCCAGGATCTCGGTGGGCGCCATGAGGGCGGCCTGGTAGCCGGACTCCACCGCCTGCAGGATGGCCAGGGCGGCCACTACGGTCTTCCCCGAGCCCACATCGCCCTGTATAAGGCGCTGCATGGGCCGGTCCCCGGCCAGATCGGCCCGCACCTCGTCCCATGCACGCCGCTGGGCCCCGGTAAGCTCGAAGGGCAGGGCCTCCCGCAGGCCCTCGGTGAGGCTGCCGGTGCCCGTCAGGGCCGGCGCCCGCGCCTGTCTGCGCTGCTGCCCCACCTTGCGGAGCGCCAGATGGTGGGCCAGCAGCTCCTCGAAGACGAGCCGCTCCTGGGCGGGCGTGCGGAAAGCCAGGAGCGCCTCCACGTCCGCCTCGGCGTCAGGCCGATGGACGGCCTCCAGCGCGTCCGGAAGGGCGGGCCAGCCATGCTCCGCCCGTAGGGTCTCGGGCAGGTGCTCGGGCAGCCGGGAGCGATTCCGCGTCAGGGCCTGGGCGATCCAGGAGCGCAGCCGTCCCTGGGTCAGGCCCTCGGTCAGGGGATAGACGGGCGTGAGGTGACTGGGCGGATCGGGCGGGGCCTCGCCGCTCGCCTCGATCTCCGGGTGGACCATCTCCAGCCCGACACTCCCGCGCCGGACAGTACCGAAGGCCCATACCCCCCGGCCCGGCTGCAGGGTCCGCTTCAAATAATCCCGCACCTGGAAGAAGCGCAGGGTCAAGAACCCCGAGCCGTCCTCGATGCGCACCACGAACATGGGCCTGCGGCGCCCCACCACCTCGGCGGCACGCACCACGCCCTGACAACCGGCCTCCTGCTCGGGGGCCAGGCTCCCCATGGCGACGACCCGCGTCCGGTCCTGATAGCGGTACGGCAAATGGAAGAGCAGGGAATGCTGGGTGGTGATGCCGAGCCGCTCCAGGCGCTCCGCCATGCGCGGCCCCAGACCGGAGAGCTCCGTCAGGGAGCGGCCGGGGCGCTGTTCGGTCATGACCGACGCCTCGCCCGAACCGGGCGGGCACGTTCACTGGAAGGATAGCCGGCGGTCATAGACAAATTCTGCCCACCCCGTGGCGCAAAAGGCAAAATATGCTAAACTTTTTTATTTTATGGCTTAAGCAAGTGGGGAGCCACCATGGCGAAGCGTTGTGAGATCTGCGGGAAGGGGCCGGGCACGGGCAATAACGTCAGCCATGCCCACAACAAGACCCGGCGACGCTACCTTCCCAACCTGCACAAGGTTCGTGCTGTCGTGGAAGGCGGCATCAAGCGCCTGCATGTCTGCACCGAATGCATCCGGAGCGGTCGGATCAAGAAGCCTGCCTGATCCGCCACGTCCCGGAAAGGGCCGCATACCGAAAACGCCGATCCCTCGGGATCGGCGTTTTTGCGGGCGGCCGGCTTATTCCCCTTCCGCCGAGACGTGCATGATGGCCTCCATCTCCACCTCGGCACCTTTGGGCAGAGCGGCCACACCCACGGCGGCGCGGGCCGGATACGGCTCGAGGAAATACTCGTCGAGCACTTCGTTGACCACCTCGAACTTGGAAAGGTCGGTCATGAAGACGGTCACCTTCACCACCTCGCAGAGCGTGCCTCCGGCCGCGCTCACCACCGCCTCGATATTGGTGAGCACTTGCTCGACCTGCCGCCGGAAATCCCCGTCCACCAGCTCCATGGTCATGGGATCAAGCGGAATCTGCCCGGAGATGAAGACCAGGTCGCCCGCCCGCACGGCCTGAGAGTACGGGCCAATGGCCTGCGGCGCGGCATCGGTGTGATAGTTCTCGCGAAAGTACATACTCTCTTCCTCGCTCAGCCCTTTTTGCGCACGATTCGCTCAACGGCGCTCAATCCCCGCATGATTCGCATGAGATGCGCCAGATGGTCCCGCCCCTCCACTTCCAGGGTGAGGGATATGGTCTTGTGCACGCCGTCCCGGTCCTCCACCAGAACGTTGTCGATATTGGCCCCGTCCTCGGCGATGGCTGACGCAAGGCTGGCCAGAACGCCCTTGGTGTTCTGCACCACGGCCTGAATGGCCACCGTGAACACGCCCCGGGTCTCCGGGGCCCACTCCACTTCCACCCATTTCTCGGGATGGTGGGCGAGCTCGTGGAGGTTGGGACAGTCCTTGCGATGCACCATGACGCCGCGGCCCACGGAGATAAAGCCGACGATGGTGTCTCGGGGGATAGGGTAGCAGCACCGGGCCAGGTTGGCGACGATGCCCTCCATGCCCCGCACCAGCACGTTGCTATTGCCCCATTCCAGGGTTTCCGCCTCCTCCCCGCCCACGCGGCTGGCGGCCCGGACCTCGCGGTCCAGGTAGCCGGGGAACAAGTGCTGGACCACGGCGGGTGCCAGCACCGTGCCCCGACCGATGGCCTCGAAGAGCGCCTCCTGGGCGCTCAGGTGGAAGTGCTCGGCGGTCTCGCGGAGGGCATTGTCCGGAACCTCCGAGAAGGGCACGCCCACGCCCTCCATGGTGCGCTCCAGCATGGCGCGGCCCAGGGCCACGGACTTCTCCCGCTGCTGGGTCTTCAGGAAATGCCGTACCGCGGAGCGGGCCTTGCCGGTCACCACGAAGTGCAGCCAGGAGCTGTTGGGCTGGTGGTCGGGGTCGGTGAGAATCTCCACCCGGTCACCGTTGCGCAGCGGGGTGCGCAGGCTGCTGATGCGGCCGTTGACCCGGGCGCCTACGCACTGGTGACCGATCTCGGTATGCACGGCATAGGCGAAGTCCACCGGCGTGGCCCAGCGCGGCAGGCGCATGATCTCGCCCTTGGGCGAGAACACGTAGACCTCGTCGGGAAAGAGGTCCACCTTGACGTGCTCCAGGAACTCCGCCGAGTCGCCGGCCTCCTGCTGGATCTGGAGGAGCTGCTGGAGCCAGGCGTAGCTCTGCTCCAGCCTGCGCCGGTCGGGCGGCGCGACACCCTTCTCCTTGTACTGCCAGTGGGCGGCCACCCCCGCCTCGGCCACCTCGTGCATCTCCCGGGTGCGGATCTGGAACTCCATGACCCCACCGAAGGGGTTGACCACCACCGTGTGCAGGGACTGGTAGCCGTTGGCCTTGGGAATGGCAATGTAGTCCTTGAACCGGCCCGGGATGGGCTTGAACAGGTTATGCACCCGGCCCAGCACCTGGTAGCAGGTGGGCACATCCTCCACCAGGATGCGGAAGGCGTAGATGTCCTGGACTTCCTCAAAGGAAAGGCCCTTCACCTGCATCTTGCGGTAGATGCTGTACAGGTGCTTTTCCCGGCCAATCACGTCGGCGTCGAGCCCGGCCTCCTGGAGGTCGTTGGAGATGGCCACCTCGATGCGGTCGGTGATGTGGGCCCGATTGCCGCGCTCCTTGCGCACCTGCTCGGACAGCACCCGGTAGCGGACCGGATTGAGGTACTTGAAGGAGAGGTCCTCGAGCTCGTTCTTGATGCGGTTCAGGCCCAACCGGCTGGCGATGGGCGCAAAGATGTCCAGGGTCTCGCGGCTCACCCGGCGGCATTTGTTCTCGGAGAGGTAGCCGAGCGTCCGCATGTTGTGCAGGCGGTCCGCCAGCTTGATGATGATGACCCGCAGATCCTGGGACATGGCCAGGAGCATCTTGCGGAAATTCTCCGCCTGGGCCTCCTCCCGGGTCTCGAAGTGGACCTGCCCCAGCTTGGTGACGCCGTCCACCAGCATGGCCACCTCTTCCCCGAACTGGCGCTGGATCTGCTCGAAGGTGGCGGGGGTATCCTCCACGGCGTCGTGGAGCAGAGCCGCGGCCAGGCAGCAGGCGTCCATGTGGAAGCCCGCCAGGATGCGGGCCACCTCTATGGGATGGGTGATATACGGCTCGCCGGAGGCGCGCTGCTGCCCCTCGTGAACGGCGGCAGCCAACAGATAGGCGCGATGGATGAGATCGACGTCTTCCGCGGGCAGGTAGGCCTGGGCGGCCTCGATGAGCTCGTTAATGCGAAGCACGGCGGGCAGGTACCGCTGGGTTCGGTGGGAGAGGCCCCCGGCGGTTCGGACCGCCGGGGGCGGGGAAGGTCAGGAGCCCTCCTCGCCGGAAGACTCGTCTGCCTCGCCCGATTCACCCTCCGGCGCTCCTTCGCCGTCTCCCGCGGAGAGCTCGGGCTCCTCGGGGGCCGTTTCCGGGTGGTCTTCCTCGACCACGCCGGCCTCGTCGGCGCCCGGGGCGGGGGCTTCCTGCTGGGTACCGGTGGCCATGCCGGAGCTCAGCGCCTCGGCGGCCTCGGCCACGGAGGACTCGCCGCGCATGGCCTCGCCGCCGTCCGGCAGGTGCACCCCTTCCATCTCCTGGTCAATGCGGTCCAAAAACTCCATGTTGATCTGGCCGGAGGCGATCTCGCGCAGGGCCAGCACGGTAGCGTCGTCCTCCTCGGACTGGACGAGCGGCGTGGCGCCGTGACTCAGCTGCCGTGCCCGCCGGCCGGCGATCAGCGAGAGATGGAAACGGTTGCGATTGGGAATCTGGTCCAGACAGTCTTCAACGGTTATACGCGCCATGAGCTCCTTGCCCTCTTCCGGAAATGGTCGCGGAAGAACCTGACGGGAAACCTTTTAGCCTACCGTTACCCTGAGGTTTCGTCAATTTTCCCCATGAGCCGGTCGGCGAACACGCCCAATACCTCGCGCCGGTGCTCCAGCCGGCAGCGCTCGCCCAGCACCACGGCCACGAGGCGCTCCAGCGCCTCCTCGAACACGTCGTTGACGATCACGTAATCGTACTCGTCGTAGTGGCTGATCTCCGCCTCCGCATCGCGCATGCGGCGCTCGATGACCGTCACGTCGTCCTGGCCCCGCCCTTCCAGGCGCTGGCGCAGGGTTTGCCGGGAGGGCGGCAGGATGAACACACTCACCGCGTCGGATACGCGCTCGCGGATCTGCCGGGCACCCTGCCAGTCGATCTCGAGCACCACGTCATTGCCCTCGGCGCGCTCCGCCTCCACCGCCGCCCGGCTGGTGCCGTAAGAGCGGTCGAAGACCCGGGCGTGCTCCAGAAAGGCGCCTTCCTCCACGAGCCGCTCGAATCCGGCCTCGTCCACGAAATGGTAGTCCACCCCGTCCTGCTCCCCCGGGCGGGGCGGCCGAGTGGTATGGCTTACCGAGGCCACCACGTGGTCGAGGCGCTCCAGCAGGGCCCGGTACAGGGAGGTCTTGCCGGCCCCGGAGGGGGCGGAAAGGATGATCAGCAGTCCCGGCTGGCGGGGTAGATCGGCGGAGTGTGCGGGCATTGCGGTCTCTCCTTGGCGCTTACTCGATGTTCTGCGCCTGCTCGCGCAGCTGCTCCACCAGAACCTTGAGATCCACCACGGTCTGGCTGATGGCGGCATCGGGCGACTTGGAGCCAATGGTATTGGCCTCGCGGTTCATCTCCTGCATGAGGAAATCCAGCCGCCGGCCCACGGCGCCGCCCTCCTCCAGGACCCGGCGGACCTCCGCGGTATGGGTGGCCAGCCGGTCCAGCTCCTCGTCCACGTCCGCCCGCTGCACCTGCATGACCACCTCTTGCTCCAGCCGGTCGGGATCCACCCGCTCGCGAAGCTCGCCGAGGCGTTCTTCCAGCCGGCTCCGGAAGGCTTCCCGGACCTGCGGCAGACGCTCCTCGATCCGGGCAAGGCCCGCATCCACGCCGTCAAGCCGCTCGTGCAAGGCATCGGAAAGGGCCTGGCCCTCGCGGGCGCGGGCCTCCACCAGCCCCTCCAGGGCGCTATCCAGGGCCTCCCGGAGGCGCCGCTGCGCCTCATCGGCATCCAGGGTGGCGGTGACCACCACGCCGGGCCATTTCATGATCTCCGCGGTGGAAAGCTCCCCGGTGGTGCCCAGCTCGCGTTCCGCCTCCCGGCCCAGGTCCGCCAGGGAGCGGGCCAGCTCCTGATCGAGGCGCAGCCGCCCGCCTCCGCCGCCGTTCTCGGTCAGCCGCAGGGTAGCGTCCAGCTTGCCCCGCTGCAGGACCCCGCGGGCCCGCTCGCGGACCGGCGTCTCCAGGGCCCTGTAGCCGTCGGGCAGGCGCGGATTCACCTCAAGATAGCGGTGATTGACGGTACGCAGCTCCCAGACGGCCTGCTGGGATCCCAGGTCCGCTTCGCTGCGGGCGAAGGCGGTCATGCTTCGGATCATGGAGGAACCTCTGATGAACGACAGCCAGATTCGCGGTTGCCACGGCGGGCGCGGGCCCTATACTACCTGCTATAGCGCTCTGGACGAAGACACGACCTGTTCGCCCGCTACTTGCTAGCATGGGCGCCGGCCGCGGACAGGCCCGACGGAAACGGATTGCCCAATGCGCTCCAGTGGACGCCCCGCCGACGCCATGCGCAACGTGCGCTTCGAGCGGCGATACATCAAGCACGCCGAGGGCTCGGTGCTGGTAAGCTTCGGCGATACCCGGGTGCTCTGCAATGCCAGTGTTATGGACCGGGTCCCTCCCTGGCTGGTTCAGGGAAAGAGCGGCTGGGTCCATGCCGAGTACGCCATGCTGCCCCGCGCCACCCACCAGCGGAGTCCGCGGGAGTCCCTGCGCGGCCAGGTGGGCGGCCGAACCCACGAGATACAGCGCCTGATCGCCCGCTCCCTGCGCGCAGCGGTGGACCTGCGCACCCTGGGCAAGCGCCAGATCGTCGTGGATTGCGACGTGCTGCAGGCCGACGGCGGCACGCGGACCGCGGCTATCACCGGGGGCTTCCTGGCGCTGCGCGACGCCGTGGACACCCTGCTCGCCGACGGCACCCTCTCCCGAGACCCGGTGCGCCACCAGGTGGCCTCGGTGTCCGCCGGTATCGTGGACGGCGAGGCGGTCCTGGACCTGGACTACGACGAGGATTCCTCGGCGGACGTGGACATGAATTTCGTCCTGGTGGAGGACGGCCGCTTCGTGGAGGTGCAGGGCACCGGCGAGGCCACGCCCTTCAGCCAGGAGCAGATGGACGCCATGCGTACCCTAGCGGAACAGGGCGCACGCCGGCTCTTCGATGCCCAGCGTGCCGCTCTGGAGGAGGAACCGGTCGGTTGAGCCCTTTTTCCATCGGGCAGGCGGCTGCCCGGCCCGTGGCAGTTTTCGCGCTCCTGCTCCTCATGGCGGCCTGCGCCACACTGGAGCCCCCCAAGGAAAAGCCCCGCGAGCCGGGTGTCGGCCCCATGGTGCCCTGGTCGAAGGTCCCGGGCTGGAAGGCGGGCAGCCAGGCCGAAGCCTGGCCCGCCCTGCTCGCCACCTGCGAGCGCCTCGGCAGCACGCCCGACTGGCGGGCCATCTGCGACGAGGCGGAGCTCTATCCGAACCCCAGTGACGCCCAGGCGCGCTTCTTCATGCGCACGCGCTTCACGCCGCACCGCATGGTGGGGGGCGGAGACGACGACCGGGGCCTGATCACCGGCTACTACGTGCCCCTGCTGAACGGCAGCTTCGAGCCCACCGAGCGCTACCGGTACCCGCTCTACGAGCCCCCCGAGGATCTGCTGCACATCAACCTGGGCGCCCGCTTCGTGCGGCTCGCCGGCGAGCGGGTCCGCGGCCGCCTCAACGGGAATCAGGAGGTGGTGCCCTACTACGACCGCGCCCGGATCGAGAGCGACGCCCAACCCCTGTCCGGTAACGAGCTGCTCTGGGTGGACAACCGCATCGACCGGTTCTTCCTGCACATCCAGGGCTCCGGCCGAATCCGGCTACCCGACGGCGAGGTGGTCAAGGTGGGCTACGCGGACCAGAACGGGCGCCGTTACGTCTCCATTGGCAAGGTCCTGATCGACCGCGGCGACCTCACCAGCGAAGAGGTCTCCCTGCCCGCCATCCGGTCGTGGCTCCACAGCCATCCGGGCCGGGTCCGCCCCCTGTTGAACGAGAACCCCAGCTACGTCTTCTTCGCCCTGCGCGAAACGAACCTCGGCGGCCCGCTGGGCTCTCTCGGCGTGCCGCTGACGCCGCGCCGCTCTTTGGCCGTGGACCCGGACCACATTCCCCTCGGATCCCCCGTATGGATGACCACTAAGCTGCCGGCCCCCGACCACAGCGACGAGCAGCGGCCCTATCGCCGTTTGACCTTCGCCCAGGACACCGGCGGGGCGATTAACGGGGCCGTGCGGGCGGACCTTTTCACCGGGCAGGGTGTCCCAGGAGAATGGCTTGCCGGGCGCATGAAGGACGACGGGCGGCTCTACCTGTTCCGGCCCGCCTGGAAGTACAAGCCCGCCGGGACGCAGGTGGCCGGGGAGCCGGCACCGGACGGCTCCGGCTAGGATATACGGAACCATGGGAGCAACGATGCAAGAAGTGGTTGTCGCCACGGGGAACGCCGGCAAGCTGGGCGAGCTCAACGAGCTGCTGGCGCCCCTGGGCTGGCGGGCTCGTCCGCAGGGCGATTTCGGAGTGGAGGGCCCGGAGGAGACCGGCCTGACCTTCGTCGAGAACGCCCTCCTCAAGGCCCGGCACGCGGCAAGGGAGACCGGCCTGCCTGCCCTGGCCGACGACTCGGGGCTGGCGGTGGCGGCGCTGGACGGCGCCCCCGGCATCTACTCCAGCCGCTACGCCGGGGCCGGCGCTTCCGACGCCGACAATCTGGACATGCTGCTGACCACCCTCGGTGATACCCCGGAGGAAGCGCGGAACGCCTTCTTCTACTGCACCCTGGTGCTGCTGCACGGCGCCGAGGACCCCTGCCCACTGATCGCCGAGGGGCGCTGGCCGGGCCGCATCACCCGGGAGCCCGCCGGAGCCGGGGGCTTCGGCTACGACCCGGTCTTCCTCGTGCCGGAGCGCGGGGTGACCGCCGCTCAGCTGGATCCCGAGGAAAAATCCCGCCTTTCCCACCGCGGCCGGGCCATGCAAGCCCTGCGCGAACGCCTCACGGAGGAGGGGCGCGGTTGACCCCGCCGCGCCCCGCGGACGTGCCGCTGGGCATCTACGTGCACGTCCCCTTCTGCCTGAAGAAGTGCCCCTACTGCGACTTCAACTCGCATGCCCGGGAAGGGGCCCTCCCCGAATCCGCCTACCTGGAGGCGCTGCGGACCGAGCTGCGCCGCCGCGCCCCCTTGGCCGGGACCCGGCGGGCGGGGAGCGTGTTCTTCGGCGGCGGCACCCCCTCCCTCTTCGGGGGCGGCTTCTACGCCGCGATCCTGGAGGAGCTGGAGCGCTTCGTGGGCCTCGCCGACGACTGCGAGATCACCCTGGAGGCCAACCCGGGCGCCAGCGAGGCGGATCGCTTCGCGGCCTTCCGCGCCGCCGGTATCAACCGGCTGAGCGTTGGCGTGCAATCCCTGGATGACGACTCCCTGAAACGCCTGGGGCGCGTCCATTCCGCCGACGAGGCCCGCCGGGCGGTGGCCGCGGCCCGCGAGGCCGGCTTCGACAACCTCAACCTCGATCTCATGTTCGGCCTTCCCGGGCAAACCCCCGAGGGTGCCGTGGCCGACCTGGCGGGCTTACTGGCCCTGGCGCCCGAGCACATCGCGCTCTACCAGCTCACCATCGAGCCCAACACGGTCTTCTCCGCCCGGCCACCCGCACTGCCCGAGGACGATACGGTGGCCGACACCGAGATCGCCCTGCGAGACCGGCTGGCGGAGGCCGGCTTCCGGCACTACGAGACCTCCAATCACGCCCTGCCGGGCCGGGCCTGCCGGCACAACCGCAACTACTGGGAGTTCGGCGATTACCTGGGCCTGGGCGCCGGGGCCCACGGCAAGCTCACCACCGGCGACGGCATCCTGCGTACCCGCAATTTCGCCGGACCGGAGGCCTACATGCGTGCTGCGGCGGACGGCGACCCCGCCGTGGAGCGCCACCAGCCGGAAGCCGCCGACCTGCCCGGGGAATTCGCCCTGAACGTCCTTCGGCTCAACGATGGCGTCCCAACGCGGCTGTTCCCGGAGCGCACCGGTCTGCCCGCCGACCATCTGGCGGCTCCCCGCGCCGAGGCGGAGCGCCTCGGCCTGCTCCATCCCGACCCGGCCCACCTGGCGCCCACGGAGCGAGGTCGGACCTTCCTCAATGACCTCATCGGGCTGTTTCTGGAATAACCAGCAGCCCCTCCCGGTCCGTGCTATGGCAGCTTGTACAGTATCCCCCTGGGCCAGGAGCACTGGAATGCGCGTCTTCGTCTACGGCACCCTGAAGCCCGGCCACGCCAACTGGCGGCGCCTCTTACAGGGCCGCGTGGGAAGGTGGCGGGCCGGCAAGATCGAGGGGCGGCTTTTCGATCTTTCCCTGGGGTTTCCCGCCGCCGTTACCGGATCGGGCTGGGTGCACGGCTATATCCTGCACCTGACCGAGCCGCTGCTCGCCCTGGTGGACGACCTGGAGGGCTTCTCCCCCGGGCGCCCCCCTGCGCGCAACAACTACAACCGCCGGCAAGTGCCCGGCTTCACGCCGCAGGGGGCGCCGCTGGGGCGCGTTCACGCCTATTTCATGGAGCCGGACAAGGTGGAACGGCTGGGGGGAACGGAGCTACCGGGCGGGGTCTGGCGGCCGCTGACGGAATAGGCCGGACGGCGGGCCCGCCCTTCCGGCAAGGGGGGCTCAGAGGCGCCGATAGTGCAGGTCGTAGACCTCGTGGCCGCGCTGTTCGCCGCGCTCCTCGAACTTGGTGGGCGGGCGGTCCGGGCAGCGCGGGGCAAAGGCGCCTGGCCCGTGGATGTTCGCGTAGCGGGGGTGCGCCTCCATGACCTCCACCATCCATTGGGCGTAATCCGCCCAGTCGGTGGCCAGGAAGAGGTCCGCGCCGGGGGCCAGACGCTCCGCCAGTAGGTCCAGGAAAGGCGCCTGGATCAGGCGTCGCTTCTTGTGGCGCTCCTTGGACCAGGGGTCGGGGAAGAAGATATAGCAGGCCGCTAGGCTTCCGTCGGGCACCTGGTCGGCGAGGAAATCCACCGCATCCACGAGGCCCACGCGGACGTTGTCCAGCCCTTCCGCCTCCAGGGAGAGCAGGAGCTTGCCCACGCCCGGCGGATAGACGTCGAGCCCCACCCAGTTCCAGTTGGGGTGCCTACCGGCCATGCCCACCAGCGCCTCGCCACCGCCGATGCCGATCTCCAGGGCCACCGGGGCCTCGCGGCCGAACAGCGCCGGCCAGTCAGCGACACGCGGCGCTTCCGGAACGGCGAACCGGGGGAGCAGCTCCTCCAGGGCGCGCTGCTGGCCCTTGGTCAGGCGCCCCTTGCGCAGGACATAGCTGCGGATGGCGCGCTCCGGCCGCTGGTGCTGGGAAGGATGATCCGACATGGGCTCCCGCGTTCAAGAGGTAGAGACAGGGTGATCCACCCTACCAGAAAACGGAAACGCCAAGGATGCCAAGGGGAACGGGCCATGTCGGAGAAAGCGTGCGCGATTGGCCGCCTTCTTGGCTCCTCGGGGCCCTGGCCGTTTCCCCGTTCCCGGGGCTGCGGCTCTACAGCCTTCCCTCTTCCCGCAGGCTGCACCGAACAGCGGCTTCCAGATCCGTGTGGACGGGCTCCCAGCCCAGCTCCCCGCCGGCCCGGCGGATGCTGCAGCGGCGGGATTCCTCCAGGAAGGAAAGGCGCATGGCGGAGAGCTCCCGGTAGGCCGTCTCGGGGCTGACGGGCGGCGGGAGGGGGACGCCGAGCACGGCGGCCACCGCCTCCAGCAGGGCCCCCTGGCGACGGTCCACGCCGTCACAGGCGTTATAGGCCCGGTTGGGACGCCCCTGGCGCAGGGCGGCCAGCACCAGGCGCACCAGATCGTCCACGTGGATGGCGTTGGTAAAGCGGGGCTCCGGCCAGTCCACCCGCAAACCTTCCCCGGCCCGGATCCGCTCCACCGGGAGGCGTCCGGGGCCGTAGATGCCGGAGACCCGGAGGATCTGGACACTGGTGGCATGGCGGGCGCCGAAGGCCCGCACCTGCCGCTCGGCATCCTGTCGTCGGCGGGCACGGTCCGTACCGGGAGCCAAGGGGGTGGTCTCGGGGGTCAGGATCCCGCCCCGATTGCCGTAGACCCCGGTGGTGCTCAGATAGACGAGGCGGTCCGGCGGGTGGTGGGCCAGGCGGGCCAGAAGCCGGGCCATGCGGTAGTCACGCAGGCCCCCGCGGCCGGGCGGGAAGGCGCACACCATGGCGGACGCCGGCACCGGGAATTTCCCGCCCGAGGCGGTGTCCAGATCGAGATGGAAAGGCTCCACCCCCTCGGGCCATTCCACCACCGAGGTACGCCGTCCGGCGAACACCCGATGGCCCGCGGCGGCCAGAACCGCCGCTAGACGGGCTCCGACGTAGCCGCAGCCCGCTATGGCCACCGCGGGGTGGCGCTTTTGGGCCCTCTGTGCATGCGGTACCATTTCAGCCATCCGATTCTTTCAATCCGAGCGCGTAATAGAAAACCATTCACCGAAAAGGCAAACCGTTCTCATGGCGTATACGGTCAAGCTGGAGCCCAGCGGCAAACAGTTCGAGGTCGAGCCGGGACAGAGCATCCTGGATGCGGCCATGCACCACGGCGTCAACCTCCCCTACGGGTGCCGCAACGGAGCCTGCGGGGACTGCAAGGGGAAGCTGGTCTCGGGACAGGTGGACTACGGCCAGTACAAGCCCACCGCCATGAGCGAGGAAGAGCGCGCCCAGGGATCGGCCCTGTTCTGTCAGGCGCAGCCGCAATCCGATCTAGTGATCGAGGCCTACGAGATCGACGACGCCCGGAAGGCCGAGGTCCGGCGACTGCCGTGCCGGGTCCACGAAGCCCGCAAGCTGACCCACGACATCATGGAGGTCAGCCTCAAGCTGCCCTCCGCGGAGCGGCTGCAGTACCTGGCGGGCCAGTACATCGAGGTCATCCTGAAGGACGGTCGGCGACGGGCCTTCTCCATCGCCAACACGCCCCTGCACGACGAGCTCCTGACCGTGCACATCCGCTACGTCCCCGGCGGCGAGTTCACCGAGCACGTCTTCGAGCACCTCAAGCCCAAGGAGATCTGGAACTTCGAGGGGCCGCTGGGCGATTTCTATCTGCGCGACAGCGACCGGCCGGCGATCCTGGTGGCCGGCGGTACCGGACTCGGCCCCATCAAGGCCATTCTGGAGACCGCCTTCGAGGAGGGCGTGGAGCGCGACTTCCACCTGTTCTTCGGCGTCCGCGCCCAGCGCGACCTCTATCTCACCGAGCTCCTCGACCAGTGGCAGCAGGAGCATGCCAATTTCCGGTGGACGCCCGCCCTCTCCGATCCCACCGAGGAGGACACCCACTGGACCGGCGACACGGGCTACATCCACGACGTGCTGCCGCGGTACTACGGGGATCTCTCCGGGCACGAGGGCTACCTTGCCGGACCGCCGCCCATGGTGGACGCCGCCAGCGAGACCCTGAAGCAGCTGGGCGTGGACAAGGACCGGCTCTTCTCCGACGCCTTCACCTACTCCACGGAATAGCCAGCGGAGCCCGCCGGCTCGACGCCGGGCCGGCTCCCTGCCGCTCAGGCCTTGCCGTTACCGCCGTTCATGCCCGGCTCCGGCGCCGGTAGCACCGGGATTCGTCCCTCCAGCGCGGTCAGGCTCCGGCGGCAGCAAGCCAGGGCCTGGTCCGGTTTCTCCCGCTCCTGATAGAGATGCGCCAGACGCAGCAGGATCTCCGCCGGCAGGTCCTCCTGGGACGAGGCCTCCTCCAGATACTGATCCGCCTTGCCCCACAGGCGGGCGGCGATGGCGAGCTGGGCGAGCACGGTGAGCAGGTGCGGGTCCCGCGGATGGTCCGAGAGCCAGCGCTCCAGGCGCTGGAGCAGCTCCTGCGCCGCCCCGGGTGCCTGGGGCAGCGCCAGATAGAGGTCCACCAGCTCGCCCCGCCAGTGCCGCTTGAGGCCCTGCTCCAGAGCACGCTCCGCTTCCTGGCCGCGATCCTCGCTCAGCAGGTATCGGATCCACGGCCCCATCAGCCGCGAATCCGCCCGCTCCTCCCGGCTCGCCTCCTTCCAGAGGCGCTCCACTGTCACCCCGTTACCGGCGAGGCGGGCCTGCTCCAGACGTCTGGCCCGGGCCTCCTGCAGCTCCTCCGCGGCATCGCCCTCCGACAGGATCCCGGCTTTCCGGGCCCTGGGCACCAGCCGCATCAAAGCCTCCCAGTCCTCCACCTGGCGATAGAGCACCAGCAACCGGCGCAGGAGCTGCCGGTTCTCGGGCTCCTGCTCCTCCAGACTGGATAGCAGCGCCAGGGCATGCTCGGCCCGGCCGGCATCCATCTCGATCTCCGCGCGCAGCAGGGTGGCGGCCGGATCGTCGCTTAGAGCGTCATTCTGGGCCTTGGCCAGGAATTCCTCGGCGGCGGCATCCTCCCCCGCCTGATGCGCGGCGCGGGCCGCCCCCACGTAGAAGGCCGCCGGTGCCTCCGCCTGCCGGCCTCCCCGAGCCAGCAGCTTGCGCGCCCGCTCGGCCTGCCCCCGTTCCAGGGCCAGCGTACCCTCCTCCAGGAAGGTCAGGCTCCGCCGGCGACGCCGCTGCTTGCGGGCCTCCCGCAGCCGGGAGGGGGCATGCCAGGTGGCGCTCAGAAAGCCCCATATCTCCCAGCCGAAGGCCAGAAACAGGGCCAGCACCACGCCCACGAAGGCGGCGGTGGTCTCCAGGGTGTAATCGCCCACCTGGATCAGCACGTATCCGGGCCCTTCCCCCACCAGGGTCACCACCGCGGCGGCGACTCCGAGCACGATAAGGATCTTGATAAGGGCCCGCATTATTCGCTCCGCTCCTTGCGGACCTGGCGGAAGGTAGTGAGGGGCGCATCAACGGGCGGGAGATCCTGGGTGATATTCCGGTCGCCCAGGGACTTCAGCGAGGACAGAAAAGCCTGTACGGCACTGCTGTCCGTATCGAAGAAGCGCTGTACCCAATCCCGGGATTCCCGGAGGGACCGGTGGTATAGCTCATCGCGCTGTTGCAGGGCCGCGAGCCGGGCGGTCTGCAGATTCAGGACCAGATTGTGGCGTAGGAAAGTGGCCTTGTCCGGCGGCAACAGGGGCTCCATCTCCTTGCCGGAGCGCCGCAGCCGCACCAGGCTCTTGACGTCCTGCCAGAAGGCATTCAGGCCGGCCACGAACTGCCCCCACCAGCCCCGGGGCTCCGCCTGCTCCTCCCGGGCCGCCTGCTGCTCCTGATCGCCGAGGGGCGGCGGGCTGACTCCCTTGACGGGCAGATCCATGGCGCTTTCCGCCAGGCTGGACAGCTTGAAGGCGATGCCGGCCAGATCCGGATTATTGGCCTGCTCCAGCTTGGTCATGGACGACTGGATGGACCGCCGCACCTCCATCCAACCGGGGGCGTTCAGGTCCCGAAGGGCCTGGTCGGCGCTTTTCAGCGCCGCGTAGGCGGCTTCCGGATCTTCCTCCAGCTGGGCGATGCGCTCGGCGCTGACCAGCAAAGTCTCGATGCGCTCCAGGCGCCAATAGGTGGGCCCGCCCTCCAGCTGCGCCTGGAGGTCCTGGGTGGCGCCGCGCAGGGTCTGCAGGCTCTGGGTCATCTGCTCGATGCGGTTGCGCAGCTCTTCCTGCCGCTGGGTGAGCTGGCTCTGCGCCTGGCTGTTCTGCTCCAGGGTGCTCCGCAGCTCGCGGACCATCTGGTCCAGGTCCTGGGAGAGCTCCTGCCGGAGCCGTTCCTGCTGCTGCTCGCGATTGGCCAGGGTGGTGGCGAAATCCTCCACGCGCCGGTCCAGCTGCAGATAGAAATAGGCGCCGGCACCGCCGGCTCCCAGGGCCACGAACAGCGCCAGGCCGCCCAGCAAAAGCCCGCCGCGTCCGCCGCCCTTGTCGTTGGACGGGGGCCGCTGTCCGCCATTGTCTCCGCCGGCTTCGCCTTGCTCCTCTCCCTGTTCCCCGGTGGACGCTGCGCCCTCGGATTCCGGGCGCTCGTTGTCCTGGAGGGACTCCCCCATCCGCTCGGGCCCGGACGTCGCATCCGACCCCGGTTGCTCGTTGCTGTCCGCCATGGATACCTCTTGGTTCGTCCCGTCGCTGGAGAGCCGGCCGTCAGGCCTCCTCCCGGAGCCACCCTGCCGCATCCAGGGCGTGATAGGTAAGGATCAGATCGGCGCCCGCCCGTTTGAACCCGGTGAGCGTCTCCAGCACCACCGCGCGCTCGTCGATCCAGCCCCGCTCGGCTGCCGCCTTGATCATGCTGTATTCCCCGGAAACATTATATACCGCCACCGGCAGCTCGGTGGACTGACGCAGGCGCAGGACCACGTCCATGAACGCCAGTCCCGGCTTCACCATGACGACGTCCGCGCCTTCGGCCTCGTCCAGCTCCAGCTCCCGCAGGGCCTCCCGGCCATTGGCGGGATCCATCTGGTAGCCCCGCCGGTCGCCTTTGGACGGTGCGCTCTCGGCGGCATCCCGGAAGGGGCCGTAATAGGCGCTGGAATACTTGGCCGTGTAGGCCATCACCGGCAGCTCATGGTAGCCGTTCCCGTCCAGGGCGGCGCGGATGGCGTCCACCATGCCGTCCATCATGCCGGACGGTGCCACCATGTCGGCACCCGCCTCCGCATAACTAACCACCGCCCGGCGCAGGTTGTCGAGGGTCAGGTCGTTGTCCACCACCCCGTCCTCGCGCAGGATGCCGCAGTGGCCGTGGTCCGTGTACTCGCAGAAGCAGGCGTCAACGATCACGTAGAGGTCCGGAACCGCCTCCTTGAGCCGCGCCACCGCCTGCTGGATGACCCCTTCCGCGTGCCAGGCCTGGGTGCCCTCGGCGTCCTTTTCCGCCGGAATGCCGAACAGGATCACCCCGCCGAGCCCGGCATCCCGGGCCCGGCGCCCTTCCTCCACGATCCGCTCCAGCGGGAGCTGGAGCACCCCCGGCATGGAGGGAACGGCTCGGGCGCCGGTCTCTCCTTCCTTGACGAAAAAGGGCTGGATGAGGTCCTCGGGGCGCAGGTGGTTCTCCCGCACCATGGCCCGGATGGCCTGATTGCGCCGGAGGCGCCGGGGACGATAGCGCATGACGGTCGGTTCTCCCTATTGCTCGGGACGGGGCTTGCAGACCCGCTCTTCGAGGGCGCGCAGCAGGCCCTCGTCGGAGGCTTCGGGGGCGACCACGGGCTCCGGGAGCCCCCGCTCCCGGATCGCACTGGCCGTTACCGGGCTGATGACCACCAGCGGAAGGGCGGCCAAGCGCCTGCGGGCTGCCTCGTCGAGCATGGCCAAGAGATTGGTGAAGGTTTCGGGGCTGGTGAAAACGGCCGCATCCAGCCGGCCCTCTGCGAGGGCCGCCGCCACCGGGGCGGGATCCGTTTCCGGACATTTCCGGGTGTAGGCGGGCAGCCGTTCCACCCGGGCGCCGCGCTCTTCCAGCGTGGTCGGCAGCAGCTCGCGGCCCTCCTCGCCGCGCACTATCAGCACCCGCGCGCCGGAGATCCGCGCAGGGGCCATTTCCGCCATGGCGAGGAAGGACTCGGAGCGGAAATCCTCCGGGGTCAGGATGGCGGCGTCCACGTGCCGTTGGAGCACACCGGCCGTCTTGCGCCCGATGGCGGCGTAGCCGGGGGTCGCCGGCCAGGGGAGGCCGGCCTCGCCGAGCAGCCGGGCGAAGCCCCACACGGCGTTGGCGCTGGCGAAGAACAGCCAGTGGAAGCCCTCGAGATCCGGCGAGACCCGGTCCCACACCGACCGGTCGCCGGGGGGGCCGATCTCGATGGTGGGGAAGGCCAGCGGCTCGCCGCCCCGGTCCCGGATGGCCGCCAGCAGGTCACCGGCCTGGTGGGCGGGCCGCGTCACCAGGATCCGGCATCCGGACCAGGCGGCGTCAGACACGGCCCCGGGCCCGTTCCAGGATGGCATCGGCCCCTCGGCCGAGGAGCCGGTCGGCGAGATCCCGGCCCAGCCGTTCGGCCTCCCCCGCCGGCCCCTCCACCGCGTCCTCAACGAGCCGCGAGCCGTCGGGCTCGCCCACCAGGCCGCGTACCCGGAGGCGCTCCCCGTCCAGCTCGGCATAGCCGCCCATGGGCACCTCGCAGCCGCCCTGCATGCGCCGGTTCAGGGCCCACTCGGCGCGGGTACGCACGGCGGTCTCGGCGTCCTCGATGGCGCGAATGCGGTCCAGGGTCTCCTGGTCTCCCTCCCGACATTCGATACCGATGGTGCCCTGCCCCATGGCGGGCAGGCTGTCGGCGGGATCCAGCAGGGTGGTGATGCGGTCCGACCAGCCCAGCCGGCGCAGGCCGGCGGCGGCGAGAACGATGGCGTCGTACTGCCCCTCCTCCAGCTTGCGCAGGCGGGTGTCCACGTTGCCGCGGATCTCGGCCACCTCCAGCTCGGGGAAACGGCTCATGAGCTGGCACTTGCGTCGCAGGCTGGAGCTGCCCACGCGGGTCCCGGCGGGCATCTCGCCCGGATGGGAATAATGCAGGGAGATAAAGGCATCCCGGGGGTCCTCGCGCTTGCAGACCACCGGCAGGTGCAGCCCCTCGGGCAGCTCCACGGGGACGTCCTTCATGGAATGCACGGCGATATCGATGGAGCCGTCCAGGAGGGCCTCCTCGATCTCCTTCACGAAGGCGCCCTTGCCGCCCATGTCCAGCAGGGAGCGGTCCTGGACGCGGTCGCCGGTGGTGGTGATGGTCACCAGCTCGACCTCGAGGCCGGCATGGGCGGTCTCGAGGAGGCCCTTGACGTGATTGGCCTGCCAGAGGGCCAGCTTGCTGCCGCGTGTACCGATTCGAATCCGCTCCCCGCTCACTTGACCTCCTCGGGCTACCTCTACCGGCGCGGCCGGCCGCCGGAATGCGGGTTTTCAGGGCAATCCGTTATCTTGGGCAAAATGGGGGGCGAAATCAAACCGCCGCCCCGGAAACCCTCGCGCCCTCCGGCGGTCTGAACAAGGCAACGTTGCACCCCCCGCACCTCTGACTTAGGGTTACAAGCTCTGGCCCGGAAAAGGAAGCCGGTATGTCTCGTCTGATTCCCTTGTTGTTCCTTCTCCTTTTCAGCACCACCGCCGCCGCGGGAGACATCCCCCCCGCCTCCGACCTGGCCGCCACCGCGGACGAGGCCCATACCGACGGCAAAACCGTGGTGATCTTCTTCTACCAGGAGGAATGCCAATACTGCGAGACGGTGCGCGAGCAGTTCCTCCGGCCCATCCTGAACAACGACGACTATATCCGCCGAATCACCCTGCGCCAGGTGAATACCCGTAGCGAAGCGTCGCTCCGGGACTTCCGGGGGGAGGCGACCACCCACAGCCGGTTCGCAGCCCGCCGGGACAAGAAGCTCACGCCCACCATCGCCATTTACGGGCCGGACGGCAGCCGTCTCGTGGAGCCGCTGGTAGGTCTGAAAGGCGGCACGGCCTACTATGGACACAACCTCGACGAGGCCATCGAGCAGGCAGAGCAAAAGCTAGCCCAAAAGTGATATCTCCATTGATTGACGGTCCCCTTGCAGGCTCGTACGCTTACTCGTGTCGTGTTCCCGGGCAGCTTGATGCAAGGGGCCCAGCCCTCTTCCAATCCTTCTGTCAGCGACGGGTTCCATGAGCCAAACGGCCCTCCGCCTGCTTACCTATAATATCCAGGTTGCGATCGGCTCCCGCCGATACCGGCACTACGTCAGCCACGGCTGGAAATACGTCATGCCCCATGGGCAGAGCCTGCACAACCTGGACCGCATCGCCGAAGTGCTCGCCCCCTTCGACATCGTCGGTCTCCAGGAGGCGGACGGCGGCAGCTTCCGCACCGCCTTCGTGGACCAGGCGCGCTACCTGGCGGCCAGCGCCGGATTCAATAGCTGCCAGAGCATGATCACCCGGGATTTCGGCCGCTTCGCCCAGCACACCAATTCCCTGCTCAGCCGGATTCCCGTACAGGCTGTCCACGAGCACCGGCTCCCGGGGGCCATGGACGGGCGTGGGGTGCTGGAGACGCGATTCAATCTGGACGGTCGTCCGCTCTCCGTGTTCATCACCCACCTCGCCCTGCGCCAGCGCACCCGCATGCGGCAGGTTGCCTACCTCGCCAAGCTAGTGAACGCCGTGGGCCCCTCGGTGGTCATGGGCGACTTCAACGCCAAGCCCCGCTCCAAGGAGCTGAAGCTGCTCTGCGAGCGCGCCGGTCTGCGGCTTTCCACACGACCCGTCCACGGCACCTTGCCCAGCTGGCGCCCCCGCGTCGCCGTGGACCACATCCTCGCCTCGCCCGAGATCGTCCTGGAAGAGTACGGCCCTCTGCCCGAGCTGCTCTCCGATCACCTCCCCGTACAGGCGGTAGCCCGCTGGAAGGTGACCGCCGACAGCGAAAGCCCCGCCGAAGTCCCGGAGCTCGAAGCCTCCCATCCGGTAGCCTCCCCCGAATCCGCCTAGCTTCCGGGCCCGTTCTTCGCGTGCCCGCGCAGCCTCTTGCGCTGAATCCTCGGTGCAGGAGCGGCGTCCGGCACGGCCCGGGCAGCCGGCACGCGGATTTCCGTACCGAAGCACCACGAGCATGCACTCTTCGCCGGTCTCTTTTAAAATGGGGGGCTTACCCCCAGATAGGGGGGACACGTTTCCGTTCAATCTTTGGGATAAACGAGGGAGCACCGTGACGGCGGAAAATCCGCAACAGGAAACCCGCAGCTTCGAAACCGAAGTGCAGCAGCTGCTGCACCTCATGGTTCACGCCCTGTATTCCCACCGGGAGATCTTCCTGCGGGAGCTGATCTCCAATGCCTCGGACGCCATCGACAAGCTCCGCTTCGAGGGGCTGAAGAACGAGGAGCTGTTCGAGGGACAGAAGGAAGGACGGATCCGTCTGATCCCCGATTCCGAGGCCGGCACCCTGACCATCATCGATAACGGCATCGGCATGGACCGGGACGAGGTGGTGGAGAATCTCGGCACCATCGCGCATTCCGGCTCGCGGGCCTTCGTGGATCAGCTTACCGGCGACGAGGACCAGGACGTGGAGCTCATTGGCCAGTTCGGCGTGGGCTTCTACGCGGCCTTCATGGTGGCCGACCGCGTGGAGGTGACCACCCGCCGCGCCGGCGTGGATCCGTCGCTGGGCGTGCGCTGGGAATCCGAGGGCACCGGCCGATACACGGTCGAAACCCTTGAGCGCCCGGAGCTGGGCACCGCCATCACCCTCCATCTCAAAGAGGACGCCAGGGAGTTCCTGGAGGAGGGGGAGCTGCGCCGGGTGGTGAAGACCTACTCCGACCATATCCCCTACCCGGTGGTGCTGGAGGCCGGCGAGAAGCCGGAGACCCTCAACGAGGCCTCGGCGCTGTGGGCGCGGCCCAGATCCGAGATCTCCGAGGAGGAGTACCGCAGCTTCTATGCCCACGTTGCCCACGGCGATACCGACCCCCTGACCTGGCTGCATTTCCACGCCGAGGGCACCACCGAGTACACCGCCCTGCTCTATTTCCCCTCCCAGCCGCCGCTGGACCTGTGGCAGCCGGAGGCCCGCCACGGCGTGCGGCTCTACGTCCGGCGGGTGTTCATCACCGATCAGGCCCGCGAGCTGCTGCCCACCTACCTGCGCTTCCTGCGTGGGGTGGTGGACGCCCCGGACCTGCCTCTGAACGTCTCCCGGGAGATGCTGCAGTCGGACCAGCAGGTGGCGCGCATCCGCAAGGGCGTGGTCCGGCGGGTGCTGAAGCGCCTGGCGGACATGGCGGACAACGAGCCGGACCGCTACCGCAAGTTCTGGGACAACTTCGGCGCCGTGCTCAAGGAGGGCATTCCCGAGGACCCGTCCAACCAGGAGGAGCTGGCGGGCCTGCTACGCTTCCGCACCTCCAGACGGCCCGACGAGTGGGTGAGCCTGGCCGACTACAAGGCCGCCATGCGCGACGAGCAGAAGGCCATCTACTACCTCACCGGCGACGATCTGGAGACCCTGAAGAACAGCCCGCAGCTGGAGGTCTTCAAGAAAAAGGGCGTGGAGGTGCTGCTGCTCACCGACCCGGTGGACGAGTGGGTGGTCATGCACCTCAACGAGTTCGACGGCACCCCGCTTACCAGCGTGGCCCACGGCGATCTGGATCTGGGCGAGCTGGAAAGCGAGGAGGAGAAGCAGGAAGAGGAGGCCACCGAGGCGGACTACGGCAGCCTGGTAGGCACCCTCAAGGACCGCCTCGGCGAGGCCGTTTCGGATGTCCGCCTGTCCCACCGGCTCACCGACAGCCCCAGCTGCATCGTGGCCGGGGAGAACGCCCTGGGTGAGCACATGGAGCGCCTGCTCAAGGCGGCCAACCAGCCGGTGCCGGAGAGTCAGCCCATCCTGGAGCTCAACCCGGAGCACGCCCTGGTGCAGAAGATGAAGGAGATCCACGGCACGGACCCCGCCGACAAGCGGCTGGGCGAGTGGGGGTGGCTCCTGCTGGACCAGGCGCGGCTGGCCCAGGGCGCCCCGCTGCCGGATCCCGCCGGTACGGCCCAGCGGCTTTCCGGAATCATGAACGATCTGGCCGGATCCGGGCCGAGCCGGATCATCACCTGACCGCCGAGATGGCGGCACCAAACCGCCAAGTACGCCAAGGATCGCCAAGAACGGCAAAAGCGGATAACAAGGCGATGTAGGAGCGGCCTCCTGGCCGCGATGCGCAGCCTTCCGCCGCACAGGCGGAAGGCTGCGCTCTGTCGTCGTCCGGGGCTCATTGGGTCGCGGCCGGGACAGCCGCTCCTACACACTGCCAACCAACCATCTCGACGAATAGATTCCAACCGTTAACGGACTTCTCAGGAGCACGCCCATGGCCAGCCTGGACAGCTTCGGGACCCGCGACACCCTGCCGGTGAACGGTACCGAATATGCCTACTTCAACCTCAACCGCCTGAACGCCGACGTCTCCCGCATGCCGGTGAGCCTGCGGGTACTGCTGGAGAATCTGCTGCGCAACGAGGACGGCGAGCGCGTGCGTGCGAGCGAGGTGGAGCCGCTGGTGCATTGGACGCCCGAAACCGCCGGATCGAGCGAGGTGGGCTTCTCCCCGGCCCGGGTGCTGTTGCAGGACTTCACCGGCGTGCCGGCCGTTGTGGACCTGGCGGCCATGCGGGACGCCATGGGCGAGCTGGGCGGCGATCCGGGCCGCATCAACCCGCTGGTGCCGGCGGAGCTGGTTATCGACCACTCGGTGCAGGTGGACCAGTTCGGCACGCAGGGCGCCTGGGAGGCGAATACCGAGAAGGAGTACGAGCGCAACCGCGAACGGTACGCCTTCCTGCGCTGGGGGCAGAACGCCCTGGACAACTTCCAGGTGGTCCCCGCCGAGTCCGGCATCGTCCACCAGGTGAACCTGGAGTACCTGGCCCGCGTGGTGTTCGCCGACGAGGACGGCGGCCAGGCCCTGGCCTATCCGGATACCCTGGTGGGCACCGACTCCCATACCACCATGATCAATGGCCTGGGCGTGCTCGGCTGGGGCGTGGGCGGCATCGAGGCCGAGGCGGCCATGCTCGGCCAGCCGGTGTCCATGCTCATCCCCGAGGTGGTGGGCGTGCGCCTCACCGGCAAGCTGCCCGAGGGCGCCACCGCAACGGACCTGGTGCTGACCATCACCGAGCTGCTGCGCTCCCACGGCGTGGTGGGCAAGTTCGTGGAGTTCTACGGCCCCGCCATCGGCGAGCTGCCCCTGGCGGATCGCGCCACCATCGCCAACATGGCCCCGGAATACGGCGCCACCATGGGCTTCTTCCCGGTGGACGAGGGGACCCTGGATTACATGCGCGCCAGCGGCCGCTCCGAGGAGCAGGTCGCCCGCACCGAGGCCTACCTCAAGGCCCAGGGCCTGTTCTGGACGCCGGAGCAGCCCGAGCCCATCTTCAACGCCACCGTGGAGGTGGACCTGTCCAGCGTGGTGCCGAGCCTGGCCGGCCCCAAGCGGCCACAGGACCGCGTCGCGCTCTCCGAGGCCAAGGAGAGCTTCGGGAGCGCCCTGCGCGAGACCTTCGGCAAGGATGCGGACGCCAAGGCCGCAGCCGACCTGGACACCGGGCGCGCGGAGCTGGGGCACGGCTCGGTGGTGATCGCCGCCATCACCTCCTGCACCAACACCTCCAACCCCTCGGTGATGCTGGCGGCGGGACTCATCGCCAAGAACGCCGTGGAGAAGGGCCTGACCACCAAGCCCTGGGTGAAGACCAGCCTCGCGCCCGGCTCGCGGGTGGTGACCGACTACCTGGAATCCGCCGGCCTGCTTTCCTACCTGGAGGAGCTGCGCTTCAATCTGGTGGGCTACGGCTGCACCACCTGCATCGGCAACAGCGGGCCCCTGCCCGAGGCCGTGGAGGCCGCCATCAACGAGGGCGACCTGGTGGCCGCTTCGGTGCTTTCCGGCAACCGCAACTTCGAGGGCCGGATCCACGCCAAGGTGAAGGCCAACTACCTGGCAAGCCCGCCGCTGGTGGTGGCCTACGCCCTGGCCGGGACCATGGATTTCGACCCCTACAGCGAGCCCCTCGGCCACGCTAGCGACGGCAGTCCCGTCTACCTCAAGGACCTGTGGCCGTCGCTGTCCGAGGTGGACAGCCTGCTGCGGAGCGCCCTGGACCCCGAGGATTACCGGCGTGCCTACGCCCACATCTTCGAGGGCGACGACCACTGGAAGGAGCTGGACGCGCCCACCGGGGACCGGTTCGCCTGGGACGCCGATTCCACCTACATCCAGAATCCGCCCTTCTTCGCCGACCTAGAGAAGGACGTGGGCGCGCCCACCGACATCTACGGTGCCCGCTGCCTCGCCAACCTGGGCGATTCGGTGACCACCGACCATATCTCCCCGGCGGGCGCCATCGATCCGGAGAGTCCGGCGGGGCAGTACCTCATGGAGCACGGCGTTTCCCCCGCGGACTTCAACTCCTACGGGGCGCGCCGAGGCAACCATGAGGTAATGATGCGGGGCACGTTCGCCAATGTGCGCCTGCGCAACAAGCTGGCCCAGGGACGCGAGGGCGGCTGGACCACCCATGTCCCCAGCGGCGAGCTGATGCCCATCTACGACGCCGCCATGCGCTATCGGGCCGAGGGGACCCCGCTCATCGTCATGGCCGGTCGCGAGTACGGAACCGGCAGCTCCCGGGACTGGGCCGCCAAGGGCCCCGCCCTACTCGGCGTTCAGGCGGTGATCGCCGAGAGCTTCGAGCGCATCCACCGCTCCAATCTGATTGGCATGGGCATCCTGCCGCTGGAGTTCCAGCACGGCGACAACGCCGAGGAGCTGGAGCTCACCGGGGCGGAGACCTTCGACATCGTAGGCATGTACGACATCGAGGATCCCGAGGAGGACCTAATCGTCTTCGTGCACGGGCCGGACGGCACCGAGAAGCGCTTCATGGTTCAGCCGCGCCTGGATACCCCCAACGAGCTGGCCTACTTCAAGCACGGCGGCATCCTGCCCTACGTGCTGCGTACCATGGCCGGCTAGCGGAAGGCCCGGCAGCCGGCCCAGCGCAGAAGGGCCCCGGCTTCCGGCCGGGGCCCTTTGTATTTCCAGGATACCGCTCCCGGGGAGAAGAGGGGGCTACGGCGAAGCGATCACGCCGTCCAGCCGGATTTCGCCAGCTCAGGTCCGGGGCGTCCGATCAGGAAGCCCTGTATCAGGTCGGCGCCGTGCTCCCGCACCCACTGGCATTCTCCCGGGGTCTCCACGCCCTCGGCCACGCTCCGGATCCCCATGGCGGCGGTGGCCTCCAGCAGCTTCCCGGCCAGGGCGGCCTTGTGGGGCTGCCGGTCCACATCCCGGATCAGCTCCATGTCGAGCTTGACGAAATCCGGCTGGAGCACGTGCAGGAGATTGAGCGAGGCGTAACCGGAGCCGAGGTCGTCCAGCGCCACGCCGAAACCGGCCTCCCGGTAATAGCCCAGGACATCGGTCAGGGTGGCCATGTCACCCACGCGCTCCGATTCGGTCACCTCGAACACCACCTGATCGGGACGGAGGCCGGCTTCCTCCACCGCCCGGAAGGTGGTCTGCAGGCAATAGGCGGGATCATAGATGGAGGTGGGGGTGAAGTTGATGAACACCCGCCGCTCCCCGGACCCCTGGCCAGCGAAGGCGGCGACAGCGCTGCGCCGGGCCGCCAGATCGAGCTGGAAGAGCAGATCCGCCTCGGCCGCCAGCCCGACGATCGGACCGCCTCCCACCACTCCGCCGTCCGGCTGCAGGCCGCGCAGCAGGGCCTCGAAGGCGAAGATCCGGCTCGGGTCCCGGGCTTCCACGATGGGCTGGAAATGGCTGGTGAGGCGCTTTTCGGCCATCATGTCCACCAGCCAGCCCGCCTCGGCGGCGGCCAGCCACTGTCCCAGCGGGGCCACCCGGCCGTAATCGCCCGGTCCCGGCTCCGTCTCTCCCGGGAGATAGAGCGCCCGGACATGGTCGAGCTCCACGCCGCTCAGCCCCGGCCGCAGCCGGCCCGCCAGCTGCGGGGGCGCCCCGGCCTCCAGGCCCACCATCAGGGCGCCGAGCTCGTCGCGCTCTTCCCAGGCCAAGCCCGCCTCCCCGAGCAGCCGGAGCAGCTTTCCCCGGGTGTGCCCGAGCGGACTCCAGAGCAGCAGCCGCCCCGGACCGTCGATCCGGTCCGGCATCCGCTCGCAATTGGGACATGCCGCTCGCCATCCGTCCGTCATGGCTTCTCCTCGAAATGCGGCCGGGACAGGCGTGCGTGCAGCCGGCTCAGGACTCCGTGAGACGCGTCCAGTCGGTGACCAGGCAGGTGGTGACGGCGCGGCCGATCCCCTCCAGAACCGCGTCCGTATTCCCGGACAGGGCCTGCGTGAGCAGGACCAGGGTCATGGCCTTGCCCTGCACTTCCAGGGGCCTGAACAGGAGCTTGCGCTCCTGGCCCAGACTCACCGCCACGTATTCCGGCGCCGTTTCGGCGGCCTCCTCCGAGGCGGCCTCACCGAAGCCGGCGAAGGATACCGCCTCGCCGGGCTGGCGGCTTGCCTGGCTGCGCTCCAGCGGGAAAGCGCCTTTCAGCCGGTCCAGAAGCTGGATAGAATCCGGGGCCAGGGCGGTGATCCGGTCCGGATGGTCGAACCCGCGGTTCGCCACGGCCCAGCCCTCGGGGCCCACCACCATGGCGGCGAGGAAGCGCCGGCTGCGCAGGGTCTCCTCGAGCACCCACTCGACCCGGCTCTGCGGAGCGCCCTGGCCCGGCGGCCCATAGGACGGATTGTTCTCGGCTTCCTGGGAGCTCATCCCTGTCTCCTCTGACACGGAACACCCCATGCGGCGTTCCCGACGAATCAAGGGTATGCGATGCTGCTGCACATTGCCAAGGCGATCGGCTACCTGGCCATGCCGCCGGGCATCCTCATCCTGGGCGGGCTTGTCGCCCTGGTGGCGGCGCGGCGTTTTCCGAGGGTGGCCTGGGGGCTCGGGGCGGTGGTCCTGACGGCCACCTATCTCCTGAGCATCCGGCCGGGTGCGGAGCTACTGCTCGCGCCGTTGGAGTCCCGCTACCCGGCCTTGCAGACCGTTCCGGCGGAGGCCGAGGCCATCGTGGTACTGGGCGGCGGACAAATCGCCGACAGTCCGGAGTACGGCAGCGGCGCACCCGGCGATTCCACCCTGCAGCGCACCCGCTTCGCCGCCCACTTGGCGCGGGCGTCCGACCTCCCGGTGTACACCACGGGCGGCCTTCCCCTGGGACGCGGCGTGCCCACCGGCCGGCTCATGGCGCAAACGCTCTCCGGGGACTACGGCATCGCCCCGGGACGCCTGCACCAAGAGACCGCCTCCCGGAACACCCGCGAGCACGTCACGCACCTGGATACCCTGCTCGGCGACCGTGATCGGGTGGTGCTGGTCACCACCGCCTGGCACATGCCCCGGGCCATGGCCACCTTCGCCGCCGGGAACCTGCACCCCATACCGGCCCCCACCGACTACCACGAGGGGCTCGGCGAGCCCTATCACTGGCTGGATTTCCTGCCTTCCGCGGGCCACCTGAAGATAAGCAGCAACGCCGCGCATGAGTATCTGGGGCTGGCCTATTATTGGGTACGCGGTTGGTTGTAAGCCTGGTGTCCCGCCTCGGAAATTGGTTACATTCCCGACTCTTCCGGGGCCGGGCGATCCGCTAGTGGGCGGTGGGGAACGCCTCCAGGGGGAAGCGGGGGACGGGGACGTCGATCTCCTCGCCGGTATCGGGCACCACCATGTGGTAGGAGCCGTGCATGGAGGCGGAGGGGGTGGGCAAAGGAGTGCCCGAGGTGTATTCATAGGCCTCGCCGGGCTCGATCAGGGGCTGTTCCCCCACCACGCCCTCGCCTTCCACCTCGGTGACCTGTCCCTCCCCGTATTCCACGTACCAGTGGCGGGCGAGCAGCCGGACGGGCTGATGGCCGGCGTTGTGGATGCGGATGGTATAGGCGAACACGTAGTGGCTGCCTTCGGGGGACGACTGGCCCGGAAGGTACTGGGCCAGGGCGCGGACTTTCACGTATTCGGGGCTCATGGACATGCCCCCAAGTGAAGCAGTCCTTTCCGCCGCCTGCAACCCGAAGCCGGGCTTTCCCGGAGGCGGTCGGCCCGGAGGGCGGCGCGGGTCATCGGAAAGCGGGTGGCATTGCCGGATGGCCCGGTGGGCGGGGTTGGCCGAGGCGCGTACAATTACCTTTTTCGGCCTGCCGGAGGGAGAGAATCCGCTCCGGGGCCTCGATAGCTGTCCAGAAGGAGCGTGTAATGACGGATGATGCCCACACCTTACGGCGCCTGTCCGGCACGGCGGAGCTCCGTCACCAGGGCGCGGGCACCCCCTTGGATATGCTGGAGGGTACGGAAGCGGAACGGGGCGTCGATATTACCCGCGTCCGCGGCGAGACCGGACTGGTCACCTACGACCCGGCCCTGGCCAACACGGCAGCCACGGCCAGCGCGGTCACCTACCTGGACGGGGAGCAGGGCATCCTGCGCTACCGGGGCTACTCCATCGAGGACCTCGCCGAGGGGGCCTCCTTCGTGGAGACCTCCTACCTCCTGATCTACGGCGAGCTGCCCACCAAGGAGCAGCACGACTCCTTCTCCCGGGCCCTGTCGGAGCATTCGCTGCTTCACGAAGACATGAAGCGGTTCTACGACGGCTACCCCATGACCGCCCATCCCATGGCGATCCTTTCGGCCATGGTCAACTCGCTGTCCACTTTCTATCCCGAGGCGCAGGATTCGCTCAATCCGGTGGAGCGGGAGCGCACCATCGTCCGCCTGCTCTCCAAGCTGCGCACCATCGCCGCCTTCGCCTACAAGAAGCTGCACGGGGAGCCCTTCGTCTATCCCCAGAACAACCTGTCCTACTGCGCGAACCTGCTGCACATGATGTTCGCCCTACCCACCGAGCCCTACGAGGTGGACGAGGACCTGGTGCAGGTGCTGAACCAGCTGCTGATCCTGCACGCCGACCACGAGCAGAACTGCTCCACGCACACCGTGCGCACGGTGGGCAGCGCCCAGACCAACCTGTTCGCCTCCATCTCCGCGGGCATCAACGCCCTGTGGGGCGTGCTCCACGGCGGCGCCAATCAGGCCGTGGTGGAGATGCTGGAGGAGATCCACGCCGACGGCGGCGACGTCCGCAAGTACATCGAGCTAGCCAAGGACAAGAATTCATCCTTCCGCCTCATGGGCTTTGGCCATCGGGTCTACAAGAACTACGATCCCCGGGCCCGCATCATCAAGGACGCCGCCTACCGGGTGTTCGACAAGCTCGGCATCCACGATCCCCTGCTGGAGATCGCCCTGAAGCTCGAGGAGACCGCCCTCTCGGACAGCTACTTCACCGACCGCAAGCTGTATCCGAACGTGGATTTCTACAGCGGCCTGATCTACCGGGCCATGGGCATTCCCACCAACTTCTTCACGGTGATGTTCTCGCTCGGCCGGCTGCCGGGCTGGATCGCCCACTGGAAAGAGCAGATCGAGGACCCCTCCCGGCGCATTACCCGGCCTCGGCAGCTCTACACCGGACCCGAGGCGCGCACCTTCGTGCCCCTGTCCGAGCGCGGCTAACGCCGGCGCGCCTTGGAGCTGCTCCACCTGTTCCAGCGCCTGGGACTGGCGCTGGCCCTGGGCCTGCTCATCGGACTGGAGCGGGGCTGGCAGCTCCGCGAGCGCTCCGAGGGGGCCCGCCTGGCCGGCCTGCGCACCTTCGGCCTGACGGGCCTCATGGGCGGCGTGTGGGCCCTGCTGGCCCGGGACTTCGGGCCGGCGGTCCTCGGGGTGGGCTTCGCGGCCCTGGCCGTGGTGGTGATCCTCGCCCACCTGCAGATGGTGCGCGGCGGCGACCAGCCCGACCACGGCATCACCACCGTGGTGGCGCTCTTGCTCACCTTCGCCTTCGGCGCCTTGACGGTTTCCGGCTCCATGGCGGTGGCCGCCGCGGGAGCCGTCATCACCGCCTTCCTGCTGGGCCTCAAGCCGGTCCTCCACGACTGGCTGCGCCGGCTCACCGAGCCGGAGCTGTTCGCCGCCCTCAAGCTCCTGCTGATCTCCGTGGTGATCCTGCCCGTGCTGCCCAACCGCGGCCTGGGCCCCTGGGGGGCGCTCAACCCCTACGCCCTGTGGTGGATGGTGGTCCTGATCGCCGGGATTTCCTTCGTGGGCTACTTCGCGGTCAAGCTCATGGGTCCGAACCGCGGGGTGCCGCTGACGGGCCTGGCCGGCGGGCTCGCCTCCTCCACCGCCACCACGCTCAGCTTCTCCCGGCTGGGGCGGCGGCAACCGGACCTCCGCCGACTGCTGGCGGCGGGCGTCGCCCTCTCCGCGGCCACCATGTTCCCCCGCATCGCCCTGGAGGCCGCGGTGGTGAATAGCGACGTGCTGCCGGTGCTGGGCCCGGTAATGGCCACCATGACGGCGCTGGGCTTCCTCGCCGCAGGTCTCCTGTGGTGGAAGGCGGGGAACGGCGACACGCCGGGCGAGGTAGCGCTGCAGAACCCCTTCGAGATCGGTCCCGCCCTCCAGTTCGGCTTCCTCTTGGCCACCATCATGCTGCTGGCGGAGGGAGCCCGCGCCTGGCTGGGGGATGCAGGGGTCTACCTGCTGGCGGGGGTGTCGGGGCTGACCGACGTGGACGCCATCACCCTCTCCCTGAGCCGCATGGCCCAGGGAGAGCTGTCGACGCATGTCGCCGCCCGCGCCATCACCCTGGCGGCCATGGTCAACACGGTGGTCAAGGGCGGGCTGGTGGTGGGCATCGCCGGGCGCGGCATGGCCGGTCCGGTGGCGGCCGCTTTCGGCGTGGTACTCGCGGGGGGGATGGCCGCGGTGCTCCTGCTCTGAAGCCCGGCCCCGCGCCGCGTGCCAGCCGGCGGGCCCTGGGGCGGGCTCACGACCCGTCGCCGTCCTCCCGCCAGCTATAGGCGGAGGAGCGTGAAGGGCTCCGGGCCTCGCTCTCGGGGATCGCCTCCTCCTCGCCACGGCTATCCGGCGCCATGCCGAGGAGCTCGTCAATCTCCGCGGCATCGAGGGTCTCCCGCTCCAGCAGGGCCTCCGCCAGCGCGTCCAGGCGGTCGCGATTGCCGGCAAGCAGCTCCTCGGCGCGCTTTTCCTGGGCGGCGATCAGGTCGTGTACCTCCTGGTCGATGATCCGGGCCGTGTACTCGCTGTAGTCCTTGGCCTGGCCCATCTCCCGGCCCAGGAAGACGTGCTCCTCCCCTTCCCGGAAGGCCACGGGCCCCACCTTGTCGCTCATGCCCCACTGGGTCACCATCTGGCGCGCCAGTCGGGTCGTCTGCTTGAGGTCGTCGTGGGCGCCCGTGGAGAAATCGTTGAAGCGCACCTTCTCGGCCACCCGGCCGCCCAGCATGACCGCCAGCCGCGCCCGCAGATAGCCCACGGTGTAGTTGTAACGGTCCTCCTCCGGAACCTGCTCGGTGGCGCCCAGGGCCTGTCCCCGGGGGATAATGGTCACCTTCTTGAGCGGATCCGTCTCCCTGAGCAGGCGCGCCACCAGGGTATGTCCCGACTCGTGGTAGGCGATGCGCCGCTTCTCGTCCTCCTGCAGCAGATCCTCCCGCTCGCTGCCGAACAGGATCTTGTCCCGGGCCTTGTCGAAGTCCTCGCTGTCCACCTGATCCTTGCGGGCGCGGGCGGCGAACAGCGCGGCCTCGTTCACCAGGTTCTCCAGATCGGCCCCGGAAAAGCCCACGGTGCGGGCGGCGATGGTGCCCAGATCCACGTCGGCGCCCAGCGGCACGTCCCGGGTGTGGACCCTGAGAATGGCCTCGCGGGCCGGCTTGGGCGGCCGCTCCAGGGTCACCTTGCGGTCGAAGCGGCCCGGCCGCAGCAGCGCGGAGTCCAGCACGTCCGGGCGGTTGGTGGCGGCCATGACCACCACCGATTCATCGGACTCGAAGCCGTCCATCTCGGCGAGGATCTGGTTGAGGGTCTGCTCCCGTTCGTCGTGGCCGCCGCCGAGGCCGGCGCCCCGCTGGCGGCCCACGGCGTCGATCTCGTCGATGAAGATGATGGCGGGGGCTTCCTTCTTGGCGTCGTTGAACATGTCGCGCACCCGGGAAGCACCCACGCCCACGAACATCTCCACGAACTGGGAGCCGGAAATGGAGTAGAAGGGCACACCGGCCTCCCCGGCCACCGCCTTGGCCATCAAGGTCTTGCCGGTGCCGGGCGGTCCCATGAGCAGCACCCCGTGGGGGATCTCGGCGCCCAGCCTGCGGAACTGCTCGGGCTCCTTCAGGTAGTCCACCAGCTCCTGGAGGTCCCGCTTGGCGTTATCGGAGCCGGCCACGTCCTCGAAGGTGACGCTGCTGGCGGTCTTCTCGTAGCGCTTCGCCTGCGATTTGGTGAAGCCGCTGATCTGCTGGCCCATGCCGCCGAGCTGGCTCTGCATGCGCCGGCTGGCGAACCAGATCAGCCCGATGATAAGGAGCAGGGGCAGTAGGCCGATGAGCAGCGGTCCGAGCAGCGAGTCGCCCTGGGGTACGGCGGTGACCTTGACCCCGTTCTGCTCCAGCACATCCATGAGGTTGGGATCGTCGAAGGGCGGCTTGGCGGTGGTGAACCGGGTCGGCTGATTGGGGGCCTGCTTGGCCGGATCGGTGACGGGACTGGCCTCGCTCTTGAAGCGGCCGTCGATCCGCTGCCCACGCACGGTGACCTCGGCCACCGTCCCGGCACGCACTTCCTGCTTGAACTGGGTATAGGAGAGCTCCACCTGGTTGCCGCCCTGCCCGCCCATCCAGAGGAAATAGCCGAACAGCAGGCCGAGCACCAGGAACCAGATCCAGTAACGCCACTGCTCCCGCGGCGGAAACGGGCCCCGGGTACCGTCCTCGGGGGTGCCGCCTTCCTGATTGGACTGCGCCATAATGTTTTCCGCTTTCCTGGGTGGGAATAGGACTCGGGGGCGACCCGGTACCGGGGGTCAGAAGGAGGCGGCCAGATGGGTCTTGAGCCACCGGGAAGCCAGCTCCGCGACCCGTTCCAGTTTACCCTCCTCCTCGAACAGATGGGTCGCGCCGGGGACGATTTCAAGATGGCTTTCCCCGGCGAGCTCCTTGGCGGCCTCCTGATTGAGATCGATAACCACCTGATCCAGCCCCCCCACGATCAGGAGGACCGGGGCCCGCACGCGAGCGAGGGGCTCTCCGGCCAGATCCGGGCGGCCGCCGCGGGAGACCACCGTGTCGACGGTCTCGCCGAGCTCCGCGGTGGCCCGGAGCGCCGCCGCGGCCCCGGTGCTGGCGCCGAACAGTCCCAGGGGAAGATCCCGGACCCCGTTCTTGCCCCGCACCCAGTGCACCACCGTGATCAGGCGCTGGCTCAGGAGCGGAATGTCGAAACGGTTGGCGTAGACCTGGTCCTCGCTGGCGGTGAGCAGGTCGAACAGGAAGGTGGCCATACCCGCTTCCTGCAGGACCCGGGCCACGTAGTTATTGCGCGGGGACAAGCGGCTGCTTCCACTGCCGTGGACGAAGATCACCAGCCCCTCGGCCCTGTCCGGGATCACCAGCTCGCCGTCGAGGCTCGTGCCGTTCAGTGGAATCTGGACGATTTCACCCGCCATGGCCAACCCCCGTTCATGTGCCCCCGCTCAGCATCTCACGGAGCCGCAGGGCATTGCGGGCCGCGTGTCCCGCTTCATCGTTGTCGAAGAACACATAAGCGGCTTTCCCCTGATCCTGCCATTCCCGGAGCCGCTGGCCCCACGCTTGCAGGGCCTCATCCCCGTAGCTCCCGGCGTATTCCTCCTCGGGCCCGTGCAGACGAACGTAGACAAAGTCAGCGGTCACTTGCAGGGGGCTGGCCGTCTCACCAAGCTCGTAGATGCAGAAGGCCGCGCCGTGCTCCTGGAGCAGCTCGTACACCCGCGCATCGAACCAGCTGGGATCGCGGAGCTCGAAGGTGTATTCGGGCCCTCTGGGCAAGGCCTCCAGGAACTGCCGAAGCCGGTCCGCGTTGACCTTCCAATTGGGCGGAAGCTGGAACAGCACCGGGCCCAGCCGGCTCCCCAGGGCCTCGGCCCGCTCCCAGAACCGCTCCAGGCTGGGACCGGGGTCCTTGAGCTTCTTCATATGGGTAATGTAGCGGCTGGCCTTCACGGCGAACCGGAATCCATCGGGCACGCCCTCCCGCCATTTGCGGACGGTTTCCTCCTTCGGAAGGCCGTAGAAGAAGCTGTTGATCTCCGTGGCGGCGAACCGCTCCGCGTAGTATTCGAGGAAGGCGTTCTTGGGCAGATCCTGGGGATAGAAGGGCCCCCGCCAGTGGTCGTACTGCCAGCCGGAGGTGCCGATGCGGATTCGAGGGGCTTCGTGGTCGCTCATGACTGCCACCTGGCGATCGTGCTTGCGGATCTTTCCCATGCAACCCGCCAGACGGCAGATTTGCAAGGCACCACCTCATGGGCCCCTCATCCATTCCTCCAAAAGGAGGGCCGCAACTGCCTCCCTGCCAGCATTTTTGGTTTGAAAAAGCCCAAAAAGCGGCGTTATAAGGAAAGAAGGGTTGGCCCGAAACTGCCCAGAGGAGGCATGGCCATGGCTAGAGATCTGCAGCTGTACGCCGACCTGGAGGTGGCGGATATCCATCATCCGGAAGTCCAGGAAACCCTCACCGACCTCAGCCGACGCCTGGACCGCTCGCAGCGCCCCAGCGAAGTGGTTACCGAGGGACGGCGAATCCATCTGGGGGTGGGCTATCTGGACAACAATCCCGCCTACACCCATTGGCTATTCCAGGCGGTAAGCCGGCTGGTCAAGCATACCCGCCAACCTTCCGTGGAATGCCAGATCTGCGATTCCACGGGGGATTGGTGGAGCGAGCGGGTATACCCGGCCGCCTGATACCGGAATTCCGGGACCCCCGGGCTAGCGCTTGCCGGGGGTCAGATACTGCATCGCCTCCTCGTCCGACACTTGGCCGAATTCGGAGTAGAACTGCCCCACGGCCATGAACCACTCCGGCGTCTCCGCCGCGATCACCACGTCCACCTCCCGCTCCAGACGCCGAATGCTCTCCGGAGGCGCCACCGGGATGGCCAGCACCACGCGCCGGGCGCCCTGGCTGTAGGCCAGACGGATGCAGGCCACGGTGGTGGCCCCGGTAGCCACGCCGTCGTCCACGATCAGTACTGTCTTGCCCGCCAGCTCTGGGTCGGGGTGGTCCCCGCGGTAGCGGTCGAACTTCTCCCGGGCGTTGGCCGCCTCCCGCTGCCGGGCCTCCTCCAGGTAGGCGTCATCCACGCCAAGCTGCTGGATCAGCCCCTGGTTCCTCCATACGCTGCCGTCGCTGGCCACCGCACCGATGGCCAGCTCGGGATTGCCCGGAGCGCCCATCTTGCGGGCCACCACGATATCCAGCGGAATGCCCAGGGCGTCCGCGACCACGCGGCCCACCGGCAGTCCGCCGCGCGGAACCGCCAGTACGATATCGCCCTGTATGCCCCGCTCGCCAAGCAGGGCCGCCAGCCGCTCGCCGGCCTGCGCTCTGTCGCGGTACACGGCCTTCTCCTCCCGAACGCCCGTACCGGGGATATTTCCGATTTTCTATCATTGGTGGGCGGGCTCGGGAATTGGTGGGATCACGGAGTGACCGGCCCGATATCAATCCAGCTTCGGAGCCGGGTGGCCCAGATGGAAGCCCTGGGCCAGGGGGATATCCACCGCCCGAACCGCACCGAGGATCTCCTCGTCCTCGATGAACTCGGCGATGGTCCGTATGCCCAGCTCCGACGCCAGGGTGGCCATGCTCTTCACGAAGGCGTGGTCGCGGGGGTCCCGGGCCATATTGACCACGAAGTCGCCGTCGATCTTGACGTAGTCGATGGGCAGACGCTTCAGGTAGTGGAAGGAGGCGAAGCCGCTGCCGAAGTCGTCCACCGCGAACTGGAAGCCGTCCAGCTTCAGGTCGGTGATGAACTTCTCCAGCAGGGTAAGGTTGCGCACCGTCTCGCGCTCGGTGAGCTCGAAGACCACGGAAGTGGGCTCGATGCCGTACTGGCGCACCAGGGTCCGGGTCCGGGTCAGGAACTCCTGCAGCACCAGCGCCCGCGGCGAGAGGTTGATGAACAGCATGCCCGCGTAGCCGGCAGCCCGCGCATCGGCGAAGGCCCGCTCCATGACCAGGAAGTCGAGCTTGTGCACCACACCCATGCGCTCGGCGTGCTCGATGAACTCTCCCGCCCCCAGCACCATCCCCTCGGTGTGGATGCGGCTCAGCACCTCGTGGGCCACCGCGTCTCCCCCCTCCACCTGGCGGATGGGCTGGTAGTAGGGAATCACCTCCTTGTTGTCGAAGGCCTCCTGCACCAGATGGCTCTTCTCGCCCAGCTCCCGGAAGACCTCCACCACGTCCTCCTCGGTGGGCATGCCGATACGGTGCTTACCTTCGGCCTTGGCCCGGTACATCATGTTGTCCGCGAACAGGAACAGGTCCTGGCCCTCGTCGGCATGGTCGGGATACATGGCGATGCCGATGGAAACGGTGGCCCGGACCCGGGCGCCTTCCGGCGTGTCCAGGACCAAACCGTCGGTGGCCTCCAGCAGCCGCTGGGCGACCATGTAGGCCTGTTCCGAGCCGGTCTCGGGCAGAAGGGCCAAGAACTCGTCCCCGCCGTAGCGGGCCAGGACGTCGCCGCGCCGCAGGGCCTCGTGAAGCGCCGACGAGAACTGCTGCAGGAACTGATCCCCAACCTGGTGACCGAAGCGGTCGTTGATGTTCTTGAAGTTGTCCAGGTCGATGAGCAGCAGGCCGAAGGCGTAGTCGTGGCGCTGGGCCCGGCCCACCTCGTAGCTCAGGAACTCCCGGAAGGTGCGCTGGTTGTAGAGGTCCGTCAGGGGATCACGGCTGGCGTAGTACTCCAGATCCCGGGTGTACTTGGAGATAGCCCGCACCGAGCCCACTACGTTCAGCAGCGTGGACAGGATGCTCTCGGTCACCAGAAGCCGGGTGGGATCCTGCGCCGTGCTGGTGTGCACCCCGATACCCACCACACCGCCGATCTTGGGCGTCTCCAGGAGCAGGGTCTTGGTCTGGAGCTCCACTTCCGCCTCGGGGATCTCGGGCAGCTCGCTCTCTGGGTCCACTACGTGGTGGTGGATCTCCACGGCGGCGGCCTCCCCGAAATGCGGGTTGCCCTTGAGCGCGCCGTGGATGCAGCGCGTGACGGTATCCCGGGAGGTATCCGAGGGCCGGCGCAGCCAGAACAGCTCGATGTCGTAGGTTTCCTCCTCCACCTTGAACAGGGAGAACAGGAAATAGACCTCCATCACGCCATTGATCTCGGACAGCAGGGTCTTGATGTACTCCTGCCAGTCCTGCACCACGTCGGAGGTGATCACGAACTTCTCCAGGAGCCGGATCTCGAACTCCAGCAGGTCCTTGTCCACGGCGATGGTGCGCATCTTGTCCGCCAGCTCGCGGACCTTGCCGGCCAGCTCGTTGAGCTCGTCGAAGCCGAGCTGGTGCTCGGGCACCCGGACGTCCCGGAGGTCCGCCACGCTACGCACACGCTCGATATCGCCGTCGAGATGGTCCACCGATCGATTGATGCGCCGGCTCAGGAGGGTGGCCACGCCCCAGGCCACCACCAGGGGCAGCGGCGCGATGGCCAGGAAGGCGAGGCTGAAGTTGTCGTCGGCCCGTTCCAGAATGGGCGTGAGGTCCTGGTCCACCTTGATGGCGCCCAGCACGGCCCCCTTTTCCGCGTTGGTGTGACAGCGCAGACACTCCGGGCGGGCCTTCAGCGGGAACACGTGCGAGACCCGCCGGCCGGAGCGAAGCCGCTGCTCCTCCCCGGTGCGCAGGGCGCGGTCCACGGGTCCCTCGATGGCGGGCTGCTCGATGGGTCCGAATCGCCGGGTCACCAGGGGCCCGCGGAAGATGGTCAGCGAGAAGGCGCTCCCCGCGAAGGCTTCCCGGTTGGCCGCCAGGAAATCCTTCACCTGCTCCCGGTCCCAGCCGCGGCGCATGATCTGGAACATGGACTGGAAAGTCTGCCGCGCCAGAAGCTCCGAGAAGCGGCTCGCGTTCTCCTCCACCTCCTGGTGGTAGATCCGGGAGGCCACGCCGTACACCCCGAAATAGAGGAGGATGGAAACGGCCAGAGCCGCTATGAGGATGAAGCCCTTGATGGATTTCATGGGGACCGGGGAGGTGGCTCCTGGCGTTCCAGGGGAGTGAGAAGACGCTTCGCCCCACCCTTTACGGACCAGAGCCTACCAGGAAAAACCCGGCGAAAAAATTTCCCTGAGTGGATTGCGGACTTCCCTGTCCGACTCGGCGGACACTGAGCTAGGCACTGTCCCCGCCGACCGCCCCGGGCTCACTCACCATCGGAGGCAAACCGGCGCAGCAGCTTCTCCTTGTAGATCTGCTCGGTCTTCAGGGAAGTGCTGCGGCCCCGGCCCAGCCGCACACGCTCCGCCAGCACCCGCAGCCGGGCGCGGGCCTTGCTGGCCTCGGCGGGATCCTCCACCACCTCGAGGAGATCCTCCAATTGCTTGATCTCCTGGTTGGGCGCGAGCTCCGGCGGAAGGTGCCCCGAATTCTTGAGCATCCGGTAGGCCGTGCGCAGCTCCTCTGGAACCATGGAGTCGTCCTCGAGCTCCAGGGGCTCCCCTTCCCCGGGAAGGTCGTCGAAGACGCCCTCCTCCATGGCCTCCTGGATCCGTTCTTCCGCCAGCCGTTGAAACAGAAACACCATCGCTCTCCCGGGCGTGAGCCCGCCCTGTCAATGCGCTATCCTTGGGCCGCCCCGGGCGGCATCGGTCATTGTAGCCGGGGCGCCCGACCGCGCGCCACAACCCCACAAGGAGCATGCCATCAAGGAGCCGCCCTTGCTCACAGCCCGGAGCCTGGAGCTGAGCGAGCCCGCCCTGGGCCCCCTGGACCTGGACCTCCCGGCCGGTTCGGTGACCCTGCTGGCGGGTCCCAGCGGCTCCGGGAAGAGCTGCCTGCTCCGCCTCCTCGCCGACCTGGACCGTCCCGAGCACGGCCGGGTGGAGCTCGAGGGCCGACCCGCGGAGAGCTATCCGGCACCGGCCTACCGCCGTGCCGTAGGCTACCTCCCAGCCACGCCCGCCTTCGGCCCGGGCACCCTGCGCCACCTGACAGGCCAGCTCGAGCGGTTCGGCAAGGGCTCGCAGGTGGCCGACCTGGAAAACGCCCTGAAGGCGGTGGGCCTGGATCCGGGCCTACTCGACCGCCAGGCCGCCGCCCTGTCCACGGGGGAATCCCTCCGGGCGGCGCTGGCCCTGCTGGTCAGCGGCAACCCCCGGATCCTGCTCCTGGACGAGCCCACCGGGGCCCTGGACCCCGGCGCCACCGCCCTGGTGGAGTCGGTCATACGCGAGCGTGCGGACGCCGGAACCGCCGTATTGTGGGTGACCCACGACCCCGAGCAGGCCGAGCGCGCGGGAGAAGCGCTCTATCACCTGGAGGGCGCCGCCCTTAAGGGGCCCGAGCGGGACCGGGCGAGATTCGGACCAATCATGCAGCGTTTCCAGACTGCAGTTCCGGAACGGGGAGGCGCGCATGGAGGGTGAGGGCCCGGTCGCGCTCACGGCGGTGGACCTGACCGTCGCCGCCTCTTTGATCCTGCTCAACGCCGGCATTTCCCTGGCCATGAGCCTGGGCATGGGCCGCTTCATATTGGTGGCCGCCGGGCGGATGATCGTGCAGCTGCTGGCGGTGGGCATGGTGCTGGAATGGGTCTTCGGCCTGCGCCATCCCATGGCCGTGGTGGGTCTGGGGCTGCTCATGGCCGTGCTCGCCGGCCGCGAGGCCGTGGCCCGGCAGAAGTTCCGCTTCTCGGGAATCTATCCCCTGGGCTGGGGGATCATGGTCGGATCGTCCTTCATGGTGACGGCGGTGGCCCTGGCGGGCATCGTTTCCGTGGACCCCTGGTTCCGGCCGCAGTACGCCATCCCCCTGCTGGGCATGATCCTGGGCAACACCCTGAACGGCATCGCCCTGGGGATGGACCGGGTCCTCACCGGGCTGCGCCGCGAGCAGGACCACATCGAGCTGCTCCTCGCGCTGGGCGCCACCCGCCGGGAGGCTATCCGGGACCTGGCCCGGGAGGCCGTGCGGGTCGGCACCACCCCCATCATCAACGGCATGTCGGTGGCCGGGGTGGTCAGCCTCCCCGGCATGATGACCGGCCAGATCCTGTCCGGGACGCCGCCCGTGGAGGCGGTGAAATACCAGATCATGATCTTCTTCCTGGTCGCCGCGGGAACGGCGCTGGGTACGGTGGGCGCGGTGCTGGGGAGCCTGCGGAGGCTAGTGGACTCCCGGGGCCGGATCCGGAGCGAGGCCCTGAAGGAAAAGAACTGATTTGAACCGCCAGGGGCGCCAAGAACGCCAAGATTAACGTGGAAAAATCCTGTAGCCGCTTATTGCCTATAGCAGGCGGGACTGCGCCATTTTTCCCGGATTATAGGGCCGGCCTAGTCCCTGTTCTTTTTGCTTGGCGTTCTTGGCTTCTCGGCGTTTTCTCACGCCGTCTCAATCGAAATCGTTGGCCAGCTTCTCGTGCAGGAGCTCGGGCACGGTCACCTCGATCTGACGCTTTTCATGGTCGATCCCCATGTGGACGGGGCTGCCCGATTTCCAGGCATCCACCATCTCCGGGGCCAGCTCGAAGCGCATGAAGTGGACCGTGGAGGTCTTGTCCGGGGTGGAGCGGTCCAGATCCTCGTCGGCATGGGCGTACGCCTTGTCGTGGCCGTCCACCCGTACCCATACCTGGTGCTCGACCCCCACCAGCTCCGCCAGGCGCTCCTGGCGCTCGGCCCGGTCATCGTACTGGATCATCAGGGTGGCCTTGAGGTTGGAGCCGTCCGGTATCAGCGGATTGTAGACGTCCAGCTCGTCCTGGAGCTCCTCGGGCTTGAACAGCCGCTCGGCCCGGGCCATCTCCTGGACCTGATACCACATGGTGTCGCGATCCTCGAAGAATAGAGTGATGTGGCCGTCCAGATCCAGGCGTCTACCGGCCTTGTGGTCCTGGATCCGGCCCTGGATCTCCTTGCGCTGCTTTTCGTAGTCCTCCAGGGACAACAGCTCCTGCTGGGTGATTGCCTGCATGGGAATCCTCCATGTCCGGTTTCGCCCCGTCGGGACGACTCAGTACAGAACCGCCCGGCAGCCAAGGCAGCGGGCTCCGCCCTAGTGCGCCGGGGCGGAAATCCTATTCCAGGTTTTCATCAGGAATCCGGGAGGCGGGGCAAGGTCGCAGGGCGACTGAAGGGATGTCCGGAGGACAGGGTCCCCTTGGAGCCCGGAGACCTTGCCCCGCCTCCCGGATCCTTCAGCAGGCCGGGAATTTCCGCCCCGGCGCACTAGGCTTTCTCCTCCAAGCCGTAGGCCATCCGCAGCAGGGTTAGGGGGTGGGTGGGCGGCTCCTCGGTCTCCAGGCCCTGCTTGATCTGGGTGCCGGCGATGGGGCAATCGCTGGCGTAGAAATCCGCCTCCGCCTCCCGCACCCGCCGGAACAGCGGCTTGCCGATCTCCATGGACTTCTCGAACCACTCCACCTTCACGCCCCAGGTACCGTCGTGGCCGGAGCAGCGCTCGAACGCGGCCACCTCCGTATCCGGAATCAGCTCCAGCATGCGCTGGGTCTGGGGGCCGATGTTCTGGACGTGCTGGTGGCAGGGCCGGTGGTAGGCCACCTTGCCCAGCCCCTCTTGGAAATCGGTGCTCAGCAGCCCTTCACGATGGCGCTGCATGAAGTACTCGAAGGGGTCGAAGACCCGTTTCGCCACCTTCTGGACCCGCTCGTCCCCGGGCGCCACGTTGCCGTACTCCTGGCGGAACATCAGGGCGCAGGAAGGGACCGGGGCGAGGATGTCCCAGCCCTCGTCCACGAGGGCCTCCAGCTTGGGCAGGTTGGCGTCCTTGGCGGCGGTGACCGATTCGAAGTCCCCCAGCTCCAGGCGGGGCATGCCGCAGCACCGCTCGCCGTCCACGAAGCGCACGGGGATGCCGTTGTGCTCGAGAACGGCCACCAGGTCCCGGCCCAGCTGCGGGATCTGGTAGTTCACGTAGCAGGTGCCGAAAACCGCCACCTTGCCGGTGGTCTCCGCGCCCGGGACCGGTTCTGGATTCGGCCCCCGATAGCGCTTCCGCCAGCTCGTGAAGGTCCGGGAGGCGTACTCGGGCAGCTCGCGGTCCCGGTGCACGCCGAGCGCCTTCTCCAGGCCCGCCCGCAGCGGCTTCTGGCGGTTGGCCCAGTTCACCAGCGGCGCCACCCCGGGCCGGGCCGCCACGCGGCCGAGAGTGTCGGTCTGGGTCAGGATCTTGTCGCGGAGGGAAGGCTCGCCGTTCCGGTACTGGATGGCCTTGGCCCGCAGCATGAGGTGGGGGAAGTCCACCTCCCACTCGTGCGGCGGCACATAGGGACACTTGGCCATGAAGCACATGTCGCAGAGATAGCAGCGATCCACCACCTGGAAATGGTCTTCCCGGGTGAGGCTGTCCACCTCCATGGTCTCCGACTCATCGATGAGATCGAACAGGGTGGGGAAGGCCTTGCACAGCGAGAGGCACCGCCGGCAGGTGTGGCAGATGTCGAATATCCGGTCCATCTCCTGATGGAGGGCATCCGTGTCCCAGAAGGATGCTTCCTCCCACTTCAGGGAGTGCCGCTGCGGCGCCTTGGAGGCTCCCTCTTCCGCCATCCGCGTCTCCTTGGATTGGGCCGGCATGCGCCGTGCCGAGCGCCTGCCGAGGTGCGGGGTCGGGCGTTCCGCTCGTTACGCGGGCCGAAAAATCAGGCGCTGAGGGCCCATGCCAGGACGCCCCAGCGCACCGGGAGAATTCCGGGCGGATCCGCCCGGGCTACTCCATGTTGTCCAGGGCCTTCTGGAAACGGTTGGCATGGGACCGCTCGGCCTTCGCCAGGGTCTCGAACCAGTCCGCCACCTCGTCGAAGCCCTCATCCCGGGCGGTCTTGGCCATGCCGGGATACATGTCGGTGTATTCGTAGGTTTCCCCGGCGATGGCGGACTTCAGGTTGGTGCTGGTGTCGCCGATGGGCTCATCGGTAGCCGGGTCGCCGGCGGCTTCCAGGAACTCCAGGTGACCATGGGCATGGCCGGTCTCACCCTCGGCGGTGGAGCGGAACAGGGCCGAAACCTCGTTCTCTCCTTCCACGTCGGCCTTCTGGGCGAAATAGAGATACCGCCGATTGGCCATGGACTCCCCGCCGAAGGCTTCTTTCAGATTTTCATGGGTCTTGGTGCCCTTCAGATCAGCCATGGTGGCTCCTCCTCCGTTGGGCGGATGGATGATTAGACTCAGTCTAAACTAAGAATCTAGGTTAGCCGTCGAGGGGATGCAACCCCTTTGTCTCCAGAATATATGGGGGTGCCCCCCGATACCTTCAAGGACCCGACGACCCGGGTATTCTAGGCCGGACCGTCCAGACCGGGCGTGAAGCGCATCCGGCGCTCGCGGCCCCGCCGCTCATCCACCCCGACCAGGAGCACCAGCCCCACCACGAAAAACCCCGCGGTGGCCAGCAGCGCGCCCCGGTAGTTTCCCGCAGAGAAATAGCTGAGCAGGCCGTAGGAAAGGGGGCCGACAATGGCCGCCACCTTGACCGCCACCCCCCAGAGCCCGAAGAACGCCCCCTCGTGCCCGGCGGGGGAGAGCATGGCCACCAGGGCGCGCCCGCTCGACTGGCTGGAGCCCATGCAGGCCCCGACCAGGAAGGCGGCCACCCAGAACATGCCCTCGCCGCGGGCGAAATAGGCGAGCAGGATGGCCACCAGCCAGCCCACCAGGGTCACGGCCACCGTGCGCACGGCGCCGATGCGGTCATGGACCCGGCCCAGCAGCCAGGCGCCCGCAGCCGCGGCCAGGTTGACCACCAGGATGAGGGTGATGGTCTGGTCCTTGGAGAAGCCCATGACCTGCTCGGCGTAGATGGCCGCCAGGGCCACCACGGTCTGGATGCCGCAATAGAAGATCGCCAGACACACCAGGAACCGGGCGAGATCGGGAAGCTGACGGGCATCGCGCCAAGCCTGCAGGGTGCGGCGCCAGGGATTGGTGCGGTAGCCCCCGCGGGCCAGGGGGCCCGGGCGCTCCCGCACCCAAAGAAAGGTGGGCAGCGCGGTCAGGGCGAACAGGCCGGCCACGATAAGCATGGTCACGGGAATGAAATCGGCGGCATCGCCACCCTGGGCCTGGGACCAGCGGACGTAGGCCAGACACACCAGCAGGGTGAGCAGGCCGCCGATATAGCCAATGGTCCAGCCGAAGGCGGAGGTGCGGCCGAGGCGCTCGGGGGGCACCAGACGGGGCAGGAAGGCGGCGATGAGATTCTCGCCCAGGCCGAAGGCGGTATTGGAAACCAGGATCAGGGCCATGCCGAGGGCCAGCTCGCCGGGCCCCACCAGACCCAGAGCGGCGGTCCCGGCTATGCACAGGGCGGTGGAGGCGCCCAGCCACGGCTTCAGGCGGCCGGTCTCGTCGGCCGTCTGGCCCACCCAGGGACCGATCAGCAGCACGACCGCATGGGAAAGGGACAGGGCCACGGTCCACAGCAGCCAGGCCCCGGGGCCGCCCCCGGCCACGGCGCCGACGAAATAGGCGTTGAACACCGCCGTGATGACCACCGTGGTATAGCCGGAATTGGCGAAATCGTAGAAGGCCCAGGCCAGGATCTCGCCGCGGCCGGCCCAGGCCGTACGCGGCGGGCGCTCATTCGGGGAGGGCATAGATGGCGTCCACGATACGTTTGGCCGCCTCGTTCAGCAGGGAACGGTCGCGGTCGCCGCTGTAGCGGCGGCGCAGATCCGCCAGGTCCACTTCCGGGCCGTAGCGGACCCGGACCCGGCGAGGCCGGAGGAAGGTCTTGAGGTCGCTTCCCGGAAGCTGGCGAATGCCGCTGATGCGGGCCGGGAAAACCGGAGCCCCGCTCTCCAGGGCGAGCATGGCCACCCCCGCCTTGGGGTGCACCCGCTCCTCGGGGGCGTGGATTCCGCCTTCCGGGAAGATCCCCACCACGCGGCCCTCCTCGAGGCGCGCCAGGACGCCGCGCAGGCTGGTGGCGGTGGGACGCATGCGCTTCACCGGTATGCAGCCGGTCCGCTCGTACACCCAGGTCAGTGAGCGCACGCGGTAGTATTCCACGGCGATCATGAAGGAGATGATCCGCCGGTTGCTGGCGATCAGAAACAGCGGGTCGGGGCCGGCATGATGGTTGGCCGCCAGCAGGGCCGGTCCCGCTTCGGGGAGCGTGCTCGCCTCGGCCCGCATGCGATGGAAGATCCGGCAGTAGGCACGGATCAGGGCGTGCAGAAGGCGGGCCCAAAGCGGCCAGTTCCGGGCGTGGTCGGGCAGGATGGACAAACGGGCTCCTCGGGTGGCTGCCGACGGACAGGCCAACCATACCCGGGCGTCCGGGGAGAAAAAAGCGTAATCCGGCGCTTGGGCGCTCTCCGGAGCTTCTGACAGACTTCGGGAAGGGGGTGGCGCTAGGCCGGCTCCAGGTCCGCCGGGGCCACGAAGCGCTCCAGGTCGGCGCGTCCCCGGCCCACCCCGGCCCAGCTATCGCCCTCCAGGACCAGTACGGCCACGGCCCCGGTGGGGAACTTGGCCTTCATGCGGCCATACGCCGCCGGCGGGCCGCCTCCGGCCAGATCCACGGCCGCTTCCTGGATGGCCGGATTATGGCCGACGACCAGTACCGTGCCGGTGTCCGCGCTCAGGGCATGCAGGCGCTCCAGGAGCGAGGCCGCGGTGGCGGTGTAGAGACCGTCCTCGAAGGCCACATTGGGCAGCGTCTCCCATTCCGACCACAACTGCTCCAGGGTTTCCCGGGTGCGGCGGGCGGAAGAGCACAGTATACGGTCCGGGACCAAACCGGCGTCCCGCAGATAGCCCCCCATGCGCGGGGCCACCTTCTGGCCGCGCTCGTTCAGGGGGCGATCGTAATCCGCCAGGCCGGCCTCCTCCCGGCTCGACTTGGCGTGCCGCATGAGGAGGATCCGTTTCATTAGCGCGTCCCCTGCTCTGGTGGGTTTCCGAGGGAGTATACCTTGACCGCTCGTCCAACCGAACGCCCCCCGGCCTCGCCCGCCGGCATCCGCGCGGACTCCTGGCACGCCCGCTCCCCGGAGGACACGCTGGCACGACTGGGCACCACCCGGGAAGGCTTGCCGCGGGGCGAGGCCCTGGAACGGCTGGACCGTTACGGCCCCAACCGGCTGACCCCGCCCCGCCGCCGGGGCCCCGTGCGCCGCTTCCTGGTCCAGTTCCACAACGTCCTGATCTACGTCCTGCTGCTCTCCGCCGTGACAACCGCCGCTCTGGCCCACTGGGTGGATACCGGGGTGATCCTCGGCGTGGTGATGGCCAATGCGGTGATCGGATTCCTTCAGGAGGGCAAGGCGGAACGGGCCCTGGATGCCATACGCGACCTGCTATCGCCACGGGCGGTGGCGGTCCGGAACGGCCAGCGGACCACGCTTCCCGCCGAACAGCTCGTTCCCGGAGACGTGGTCCTGCTCCAGTCAGGGGACAGGGTGCCCGCCGACCTGCGGCTGCTCAAGGTCCACAACCTGACGATCGACGAGGCGGCCCTGACCGGGGAGTCCATGCCCGTACGCAAGGGGACGGAAGCGGTCGCGGAGCGTGCCGCTCTGGCGGACCGCCCGGACATGGCCTATTCCGGAACCATGGTGCGCTACGGCCAGGGACGCGGCGTGGTGGTGGCCACGGGGGACAGCACCGAGCTGGGCCGGATCAGCACCCTGCTTGCCGAGGTCAATCCGCTGACCACCCCGCTTCTGCGGGAGATGGGCCGCTTCGGCCGCGTTCTGAGCCTGGCCATTGGCGGTCTGGCCGCGGCCCTTTTCTCCTTCGGGGTCCTGGTGCGCGGATACAGTGCCGTGGAGATGTTCATGGCCGCGGTGGGCCTCGCGGTGGCCGCCATCCCGGAAGGACTTCCCGCCATCATCACCATCACCCTGGCGGTGGGGGTACAGACCATGGCCGCCCGGCGCGCCATCGTCCGGCGGCTGCCGGCGGTGGAGACCCTGGGCTCCGTGACCGTGATCTGCTCCGACAAGACCGGAACGCTCACCCGCAACGAGATGACGGTGGCCTCGGTGGCCGAATCCGGCCGAACCTTCGGAGTGACCGGCGACGGCTACGATCCCCACGGCGGCGTCACCCTGGACGGTACGGAGGTTGATGCCGCCAGCCATCCGGGTCTTACGGAGATCATCCGGGCGGGGCTGCTGTGCAACGATGCCGGCCTGTACCGAGACGATGGCGGACGCTGGGCCGTGGACGGCGATCCCACCGAGGGCGCCCTGGTCACCCTGGCCCGCAAGGCGGGCCTGGACCCCGTTCTGGAAAGCGAGGAACGGCCCCGCCAGGACCTCATCCCCTTCGAGTCCGAGCACCGTTTCATGGCCACCCTGCATCACGACCACTTCGGCCATGCCTTCGTCTATCTGAAGGGCGCCCCGGAGCGGGTCTTGGCCATGTGCAGCCACCAGCGCCACGGGGGCGAGGACGTCCCTTTGGATTCCGCGTACTGGCACGCGCACGCCGAGGGGCTCGCCGCCCAGGGCCAGCGGGTGCTGGCCCTGGCCTTCGGCGCCATGACGCCGGACCACGGCGAGCTGCGGTTCGCGGACGTGGAGGAAGGACTCACCCTCCTGGGGCTGGTGGGCATGATGGACCCGCCCCGGAGCGAGGCCATTGAGGCGGTGCACGAGTGCCGGCAGGCGGGCATCCGCGTGAAAATGATCACCGGCGACCATGCCGTTACGGCGCGGGCCGTGGGTGAGCGGCTGGGAATCGGCGACGGCGTCCGGACGCGCACCGGAGACGAGCTGGACGCCCTGGACGATGCCGGGCTCCGGGGCGATGTCCGGGCGGTGGACGTGTTCGCCCGGGTGAGCCCCGAGCACAAGCTGCGCCTGGTGGAGGCCCTGCAGTCCGACGGCGAGGTGGTCGCCATGACCGGGGACGGGGTCAACGACGCTCCGGCGCTCAAACGGGCGGACGTGGGGGTGGCCATGGGCGTTAAGGGAACGGAGGTGGCCAAGGAGGCGGCAGAGATGGTGCTCGCCGACGACAATTTCGCCTCCATCACCGCCGCGGTCCGGGAAGGCCGCACCGTCTACGACAATATCAAGAAATCCATCCTGTTCATCCTGCCCACCAACGGCGGCGAGGCCCTCACCATCCTGGCGGCGGTCCTGCTGGGCCGGGAGCTGCCCATCACGCCGGTGCAGATCCTGTGGGTCAACATGATCACCGCCGTGACGCTCGGACTGGCGCTCGCCTTCGAAGCCTCAGAGCCCGGCGTCATGCGCCGCCCGCCCCGGGAGCCGGGGGCCAGCCTGCTCTCTGCCTTCATGATCGCCCGAATCGTCCTGGTGTCCCTGGCCGCCGTGGCCGTCACCTTCGGCCTCTTCCTGTGGGAGCGGGTGCACGGCACGGAGGTGGAAGAGGCGCGTACCCTGGCGGTGAACACCCTGGTCCTGGTGGAAGCCTTCTACCTTTTCAGCACCCGCCGGATCCGTGACCCGATCCGAGGCCCCCGGGACCTCCTGGGCAACGGCTACGTACTGGCCGCTGCGGGGACGGTGGCGGGAGGCCAGCTCCTGTTCACCTATGCGCCCTTCATGCAATACCTGTTCGGCACTCGACCCCTTTCCTGGGAAAGCTGGGGACAGAGTGTCGCGGCCGCCGCATTGGTCTTCCTGCTGGTTGAAATTTCGAAGCACCTGCGCGGCAGGGACAATGCTGGACAAAATGGCTCATCTGTGTCAGGCGTCACTTGAGCATGGGGGTCGGGTAAAGCAGAATCGGGTTCCTCCTGCATCCCGGGGCCGAATTGTGAGCCGTCCCGGGGAAGCCTGGAGCCAGCCCGGGAGACCTGCGGTTTGGCCCGAAAATCCTCCGTCCCTCTTCCCTGGAGGCTGCTGAACAGCCTGCGAGGGCGCTATCTTTTGGGCGCCTTCCTGGTGCTCGCCATTCTGCTCGTCAGCAGCTGGTCCGCCGAGAGCTATCTCCGTTACGAGCAGGAGGAGCGCACCCGCCATTTCCAGCAGCGCCAGCAGGCCCTCGAGGCCAGCCGGGTGATCCGGGACGCCTTCTGGGAGGCGGAGCACCAGCTCCAGGCCTTCGTGCTCACCCCGGGGCCGCAGAGCCGCCGGAAGGCCCTGGCCGCCATCCGACGGGCCCACAAGGGCGCCCAGCACCTCCGCAAGCTGGCCTGGGTACGCAGCAACGACCAGCAGTCCTTGGCGGCCGGCCTGCTGAAGGATTTCCGGCAACTGGAGGACAAGGCCCGCAAGCTGCTTGCCCTCCGGAGCTCCCCGGACCGGCTGTACCCGGCCCTGCGCATCATGCGCGAGAATCTGGCACCGGCCGGCACCGCCTTCCTCAACGCCGCCCAGCTGGCGCTGGCCGCGGATCCGATCCCGGCGGCTCAGCCCGGAGCCCGTATAGACCATCTTTTCCGGGAAACCCGATATCAATGGAGCCGCATGATCGGTGAATTCCGGCTCTACGTAACGGCGCGCATCGGGATGCTGGGCGGCGCCCAAGACCATACCCGCATCGCCAATCTGGAAACCTACTTCAGCGCCGTGCAGGACAATCTTTCCCGGCTCGATGCCCTGGACCGCCGCGGTCTCCTGTCCCTGGCGCAGCGTCGCGCGCTGCGCACCATGGAGGAGCAATCCGAGCATTGGCACGACGCTTACCAGCAAGTACGCAAGCTCTACACCACCCACAACTGGCGGGAGGACTTCCCGCTGATCACCGGGTCACTCCACCCCCTGTACCGCTCCATCCAGGGGGCCCTGATCCGGCTGGACAAGCGCATCAAGGAGGCCGCCACCCGGGAGGCGGATTCCATGGCCACCGTGGCCGGGAATCTGACCGCCATACTATGGAGCTTGCTGGTGATCCACCTGGGCGTGCTGGTGCTGGGCTACACCATCCTGCATCGGGGAATTCTCTCCCCCCTGGCCCGGGTGGCGACCGCCATCAAGGGCGAGGCCGAGGGCGAGACGGAGCTCCCCGCACTTCCCGGGGGACCGCGGGAGATCGAGGACCTGACCAATGCCTTCGGCACCATGCGCCAGGAGGTGCGGTCCCGGGAGTCCGAGCTGCAGCACCAGGCTTTCCACGATCCCCTGACCGACCTGCCCAATCGGACTCTCTTGGAGGACCGACTGAGCCAGGCCGTCCGCAAAAGCCGAAGGCAGGGCACCAGCGGGGCCCTGGTCATGCTGGACCTGGATTTCTTCAAGGAGATCAACGACACCTTCGGCCACCCCACTGGCGACAAGGTACTGGTGGAAGTGGCCCAACGGCTCCGCGAGGTCCTGCGGGAGACCGATACCGCGGCCCGCTTCGGAGGCGACGAATTCGGCATCCTGCTGCCGGACACGGACGGCGACGCCGCCAAGCACGTTGCCGGAAAGCTGTTGTCCCGTCTGCAGGCCCCCCTGCGTTCGGGCAACGGCGACCTGCATATCGGCGGCAGCATGGGTATCGCACTGTTCCCCGAGCACGGGGAGGACCCCGAGACGCTCATCCGCCGGGCCGATCTCGCCATGTACGAGGCCAAAAGGCTCCGGCAGGGGTTCGTGGAATTCCATTCGGACCACCTCCCGGACACCGTGGAGCGCCTCACGCGGGTTGGCGACCTCTACGCGGATATCCTCCACGACCGGGTGGAGCTGCATTTCCAACCGCAGGTGGATCTGGCCACCAGCCGGGTGGTTGGCGCGGAGGCGCTGCTTCGCTGGGGGCCGCCCGGCACAAATCCCCTGCCCCCGCCCGACGTGTTCGGCATGGCCGAGCGGGCGGGGGTCTTCCATGCGCTCACCCAGCGCGTGTTCAACGCCGCCGTGCGGGAATGCGCCGGCTGGAGGAATACCGGCAAGGACCTGCGGATCGCCATCAACCTCACGGTGAACGACCTCCAGGCCGGCGGGCTGGTGGACGATATCCGGACCCATCTGACGGCCTGGGACCTGCCCGCTTCGCGCCTGGAGCTGGAGATCACCGAGAACGCCGTGGTGGCCGATACCGAACGGGCCAAGCGAACCCTGGGCGAGCTCCGGGATCTGGGTATTCGGGTAGCCGTAGATGACTACGGCACAGGGTACTCGTCGCTGGGCTATCTGAAGGAGCTTCCTGTGGACATCCTGAAGATCGACAAGTCCTTCATGACCGGGCTTTCCGAAGAGCCCAGAAACCAGGCCATCGTCCGATCCACCATCGATCTCGGCCACAGCCTGGACCTGCAGGTAGTGGCAGAGGGCGTGGAATCTCCGCGGGCCCTGGACCTGCTCCTGGGCTGGAATTGCGACCGCGCCCAGGGCTTCCACCTCGGGGAGCCCTGCTCCGGGGTGGACTGGCGCGAGCGCTTCGCCTGATCCCGGCAGGCCACGTTCCGCCCGGTTTGTTTCCCGGCGGACGGGGCGCCATGATGGAGGCTCCGACCCGGAACGGCCCAGCGGAGCGCCCCATGGATTGGATGCAGGCGGCGGGCCAGACCCAGGACTGGCTCCATACCATCGTCGGACCCCACAACCGGGCCATCACCTGGTGGCAGATGATCAACCGGGCCGTGATCATCTTTCTTTTCACGGTGCTGCTGGTCCGTCTGGGCGGGAAGCGCTTCGGGAGGACGCCGGCTCCGACGACCTGAGCCGGGCGCGGGGCGCCTATCTGGAGCGTAACGGCAATTTCAGCTTCATCCACCGGGAATATGGCTTCGGGAGGTCCGCCGATGCGCCCCACCTTCCATCCGACCCTGGTGAACGGCCCCTTCGGGGACCCGGCCCTGTACGTGGAATTCCTGGACCGGCGGCCGGCCCTTATGTTCGACCTGGGCGAGATCTCCGACCTCGCACCGCGAAAGATCCTGCGCCTGACGCACGTCTTCGTCTCCCATGCCCACATGGACCATTTCGCCGGATTCGACCGGTTGCTGCGCATCTGCCTAGGGCGGGATATGTTCCTGCGGCTATTCGGTCCGCCCGGCTTCATCGACCGGGTGGCAAGCAAGCTCGGCGGCTATACCTGGAATCTGGTGGGAAACTACACCAACGACCTGACCCTGGAGGTGGCGGAATACGCCCACACGAGCCCGTGGCGCCACGCCCAGTTCCGCGTGCGGACCGGATTCCGGCGGGAGGAGCTGGACCCGCCCGCCTTCCCCGACGGGATACTGGTGGACGAGCCCGCGTTCCGCGTGCGGACCGCCGAGCTGGATCACCGCACGCCCTGCCTGGCCTTCAGCCTGGAGGAGCCCGAGCACCTCAATGTCTGGCGGAACCGGCTGGCGGAGCGTGGTCTGAAACCGGGGCCCTGGCTGTCCGCGCTCAAGGCGGCGGTGCGCCGGGGCGATCCGGCCCACACCCCCATCCGGGTAGTCTGGTCCGCGCCCCAAGGCCGGCCGGCCACCCTGCCCCTCGGCGACCTCCGGGACACCGTGCTCTCCCGGGAGCGGGGTCAGAAGGTGGGCTACGTGGTGGATGCGGTGCACAGCCCCGCCAATGCCGACCGCATCATTGCGCTGGTGCGCGGCGCGGATCGACTGTACATCGAGGCGCCCTTCCGGAACCGGGAGGCGGAACGGGCGGCGGCCACCCGCCACCTGACCGCCGGGCAGGCGGGCGGCCTCGGCGCCCGGGCGGGGGTCCGGGAGATTGTCCCCTTCCATTTCTCCTCCCGCCACGAGGGGGAGATCGATGCCCTCCGCGGGGAGGCATTGGCTGCCTTCCGGCAGGAGCGCTGATCTCCCCCGCGCCGCCACCGGATCTACCCCGTTTAGAATAGTTTCCGGACTCCGGACTGGAAATCATTCTCGAATTGCCTTTTCTCTCAGTGGCTCCACCTATGGATTACGGCAATCCGGAGCTGTCAACACGCCATTTCTCTTGGGGTTTTTATTGTCCGTACTGTAAAATCGGAACCGTTCTAACAATATATATTTTTCATTTTTATGGAAACATCCGGCGATTAGCTTTCAAAGACCTCCTTTCGCAGGTTTTTGAGAACACGGGGGGGGACGCCGCGACCGGGCCGAGGCCCGAAGACGGGGAAAAGACGAGTGGCGTACCTAGGGGAACGATTCAATTCTATCGGCGCCCGGGCGAGCCTGCTTTCCGGGGGCATTCTGGTGGTATTCGCGGCGGTGCTGTTCACCGCCTACGCATTCACCCAGCAGCAGACGGCCACCCGGGGCGCGGTGGAGAAGGCCCGTGCCCTGGTGCTCATGGCCGAGTCCGTGCGGGAGCGCGTGGCCAAGAAATGGGACTACGGCGTCTACACCACGGACAAGCTCCTCCGGTGGGCCCAGGAGGCGGACAGCGAAGAGGCGCGGAAAAAGCGGATCCTCGATGCCGTGCCGGTATTCAACGCCTGGTCCACCGCCCAGGCCAAGGCCGAGGAGGGCGGCTTCCAGTTCACGCCCATTCGCGAGGATCCGCGCGAGCCCGAGCACAAGGCCGATGCCAAGGGTATGCGTGCCATTCAGTACTTCCGGAACAATCCGGAGGCCGAGGAATTCCATTTCGTGGACGAGCAGGCCAACGCCGTCCGGTACTTCCGTCCGGTGCGTCTCGGCGAGACCTGCCTGGTCTGTCACGGCGACCCGGCCCGCTCGGAAGAGCTCTGGGGCCGGAGCGACGGCAAGGACATCACCGGGCACCGCATGGAGAACAAGGAAACGGGCGACCTGCACGGCGCCTTCCAGGTGACGCTGCCGCTGGATAAGGCCGATGCCCACGCCGCCAAGGCCCTGTGGACAGGCGGCGGCCTGGGGCTGTTCATGCTGCTGGCCGGACTCGGCATCATCCTCTGGGCCATGCGCCGAAGCATCGACCAGCCGCTGCAGACCGCCGTGGCCTCCATGAACGAAGTGGTGGACCGGGGCGACCTCACCGTCCGGATGAAGGAGGACGGCTGGGGCGGCGCCGCCGAGCTCGGCCGCGGCTTCAACCGCTTCATGGAGCAGCTTGCGGATCTGTTCCGGGGGTGGCGGGAGGAAAGCGGACAGCTAGCCTCCGCCAGCGAGGAGCTATCCGCCACCGGTCACGAGCTCAACAACAACACCCGTGCCTCTTCCCAGCGCGTGGAGGATGTCACCCAGTCGGCGCGGGAGGTGAACAATGTGGTCCAGGACGTGGCCAACAACATCACCGCCGTCTCCGATTCCGCCTCGCGCACCAAAAGCACCACGCAGACGGGCAACGAGGCCGTCGAGCAGGCCTCAGGCCAGATCCGGGAGCTTTCCCAGTCCGGGCAGCGCGTCGGCGAGGTGATGGATTCCATCCAGGCCATCGCCAAGAAGACCGACCTGCTGGCCCTCAACGCCGCCATCGAAGCCGCCAACGCCGGCGAGCAGGGCAAGGGCTTCGCCGTGGTGGCCGACGAGGTCCGCAAGCTGGCCGAGCAGACCTCCCAGGCCACCGAGCAGGTAAACGGCATCGTGGCGGAGCTGGGAAGCAAGTCGGAGGCCTCGGTGCAGGCCATGAACCAGGTGCACACGCACATGGAAGAGATCCTGGAGATGATCGAGCACACCGATCAGACCGCCAACCAGATCGCCGCGGCGGCCGAGGAGCTCGCCGCCACCATGAACGAGACCACGGACAACATGGACGAGATCTCCGGCAACGTGGAATCGGTGGCGGGAAGCGCCGGGCAGATCGAGCAGGCGGCCGATCAGCTCGGGACCATGGCCAACCACCTGCGGGAAGCGCTGGAGAAATTCCAGACGGACCGCTGAACGCGGGAAGGTGCCGAGCGAGAACGGCCCGCTCCGTAGGGGGAGCGGGCCGTTCTCGTTACGGCGGGCGAAACATTGGGAGCGAAGCTGGGTTCCGGGCCTAGTCGTCCCGCCAGCTGATGGAGGGGGGCGCGGTATCCTCCGGCGCCCCGGAACCGTCCGGAAGCTGCGCCACCAGCGCATGCAGGCCGGCGCTGATATCCGGGCTCTGGGCCACCAGGATATCCGGCACCCGGGCCACCTCGATGCGCTCCGCCGCCCGCGCGCCATCCCGGTCCTGATAGCGCACCCACCATACGCCGGGCAGGCCCGTCTCCTGGACCACCGTCTTTCCCAGGGATTCCACGGTGGCCTGTACCTCCCCCACTTCGAGCACCTGCCGGAGCCGTTCCAGGTCTTCCCGGGTCAGGGCGGACAGACCGCGCAGATCGACCGCCCCGCCCACCCCTTCCCGGACCAGACGATCCAGGTGCACCGCGATTTCCTGAAGCAGGGTAACCACGGGCGCGGGAAGCCCCTCGCAATGCAGCTCCGGTGCGCTCATGCCGGACCTCTCACTCTTACCCCATTGAACCCGCCCGGCGGGATCCTATCCCCCGGACGCCGGTCCTTCAGCCGATCAGCACCAGCTCCTCGGAGGCGGTTGGATGGATGGGCACGGTGTTGCGCAGATCCTGCAGGGTACCGCCGGCCTTCAGGGCCACCGCGAAGCCCTGGATCATCTCGTCCGCGCCCCGGCCGATGACGTGAATCCCCACCAGCTTCTCATGGGGGCCCACCGTGAGCACCTTCATGGCGGAGGGGACCTTCCGTTCCAGCGGGGCGTAGTACATGTCCTTGAAGGTGGTGGTATGGCACTGGTACCCGCCCTGCCCGTAGCGCTCCTCCACTTCCTCCTCGGTCAGGCCCACGGTGCCTATGGGGGGGTGGCTGAAGACCACCGAGGGGACGTCCTCGTAGTCCATCCGGGCTTCCGGCCGCCCACCGAACAGCCGGTCGGCCAGCCGGCGGCCGGCGGCGATGGCCACCGGAGTGAGGGGCGTACGCCCGGTAACGTCGCCCACCGCGTAGATACCGGACACATTGGTGTTCTGCAGCGCATCGACGGGAACGATACCCTCCGGACCGGTCTCCACCCCGACGGTCTCCAGGCCCAGATCCGCCGTGCTGGCCTCGCGGCCCACGGCCCAGATGACCTGATCGAACGCACCGCTCTGCTGGCCGTCCTGCGAGGACAGCAGATAGCCGCCGGCCGTACGCTCCACGGAATCCATGTGAACGCCGGTGAGGAAATTCACGCCCGCGGTGCTCATGGCGTCCATGAGGGATTCCCGAACCAGGGAGTCGAAGCTGCCAAGCAGGTGCTCCCGCCGCAGCAGCATGGTCACCTCCGTGCCCAGCGCGTTCAGCACACCCGCCAGCTCCACCGCGATGTAGCCGGAGCCGATGATGGCCACCCGCCCGGGCTGCTCGGTCAGCTCGAAGAATCCGTCGGAGGTAATGCCGTGCTCGGCGCCGGGGATATCCGGTATCCGGGGCCGTCCACCGGTGGCGATAAGGATGTGGTCGGCGGTTACGGTATCCCCATTCACCGCCACCTTGCCCGGCTCCAGGAACCGACCCTTCCCCTGGATGTGCTCCACCTCCGCCACCTCCAGGTTCCGGCGGTGGATGCCGTTCAACCGCTCCACGTAGGCCGCGCGGGCGGCGCGCAGGCTGCCCCAATCGAAGCTCGTCCCCTCGACCCCGAATCCGTACCCGGGGGCATCCTCCAGGGATTCGGCGATCTCGGCGGCATTCCACATGACCTTCTTCGGCACGCAGCCGACATTGACGCACGTGCCGCCCAGGGGATTCGGCTCCACCAGGGCGGTCCGGGCTCCGTGCGCCGAGGCCTGCTTGGCCGCCGCCAAGCCGCCGCTTCCGCCGCCGAGGACCAGGAAATCGTAATGCTGGGCCATTTTCTCGCGCTCCGATTCTGGGTTCGTGGATAGTCGTTCCGGAGGGACCATTCCGGGAGACGATTCTACAACGCGGCACCGAGGAGCGTCCGCCCCTCCCGGGAGAGTGGTGATGCCCGGAGATTCCGTATGAATCAGGGGAAGAAACGGTTCCTGCGGCGCGGCCGGGCCTGAAGCCGGGCATGGCGGGCGGACGTCTCGGCGGACTCCAGGCGTGCCAGCCTCCGGGCCATGTCACCACCCTCCTCGGCACCGGCGCCGTGGAGCTTGCTGCGCCGCCGCTGCCGGCCGACGGTTACCACGAACCCTGCGAGACGACGCCGCATGGGCTCGGGAAGGTCCTTGAACGTCAAGGCCGGGAAAATGGCCCAGGGAAGGCTATCCACCCGGACCAGTCGGGCGGGCAGGCCGAATACCGCCCGGCCCTTGTCCTCCGGGAATTCCAGCAGCACCAGCAGCTCGCGGGGCCGAACCGCCTTGCCGTCCCCTAGAGCCGTCCTGTCCGTGACCTGACCCGGGAGCCGGACACGCATTCCCCCTTCGCTGAGGTTGATGGTCCGGCGCGGCACCTCCTCCAGCAGGGAGCGGGCCTGATGCAGGGTCTTGTCGTCGGGCCGGTGAAGGAACGGCGCGGGACCCGGCTCGAGATGGAGCCAGGGACGATCGGACAGGCTGGCGGGCAGGAAACGGAAGCGCAAGCGGGTGGTTACCCGGTAGAAATTGCGCCGATCCTTGCCCGACTGCGATTGCTGGTCTTCGCTCATGGCTCACCCCCCGCATCGATATCCCGCCACTATGACACGGACCGACGGACAGCGCACGCGCACGCTATCACACGCCGAACGCGCCGCTGATACCGTCCACCACGAACTGAACGGCGATGGCGGCCAGCATGAGGCCCAGCAGCCGGTCGATGACGTTGGTGCCGGTCTCGCCGAGCACCTGCATGATGCGGGCGGTCAGCAGCAAACTGGCGAGGGTCACCCCCAGCACCACCACGATGATGCCGAACCGGACCAGGTACGCCGCCCAGCTTCCCCCATGTGAGGCCATGAGCAGGACCGTGGTGATAGCGCCCGGTCCGGCAATCAAGGGGAAGGCGAGCGGGAACACGGAGATGTCCTCCCGCTCCTGCGCCTCCTCCCGCTCGCTCGCCGTGGCGCCGCGCAGCCCCGATTGACGGGCGAAGACCATGTCGATGGCCACCAGGAACAGCAGCACGCCTCCCGCGATGCGGAAGGCCGGCACACCGATGCCCAGGGCGGAAAGCAGGCCGTTGCCCACCAGGAAAAACACCAGCAGGATGGCGGCGGACAGCGTGATCCCCTTCACGGCGAGGGCCCGGCGCTCCGCCTCGCTCGCCCCGCGAGTCAGCGCCGCGAATATGGGGGCGTTGCCGATCGGGTCTACCACGACGAACAGGACCACGAAGGAATTGAGCAGGACATCGATGGACACGGTGGTGCTGCAGCCTTTCTATCCGCCATGGCGCATTCCGGGAAACGGGGCGGACCCATGACTCCCGGGTGCACCACGTATCAGCTCTGGATGTGGCTGGAACGGCCCGGGGAGATCCCGGTGGGGCGTTTGGGAAGCTGCGCCTTCCCGCGGGGCTGGTACGTCTATACCGGAAGCGCCCGCCGCAACATGGCCGCGCGGCTGCGGCGACATTGCCGCAGCGACGCCGATAAGCGCCTGCGCTGGCACATCGATTACTTTCTGGCCTTGGCCGCCTGCCGGATCCTGTATATCTCCGGCTCCCAGGTCCCGGAGTGCAACCTCAACGCCGCCACCGGCGGGCGAATCGTATGCGCCGGGCTGGGTGCCTCCGATTGCCGATCGGGATGCGGCAGCCATCTGCGCTATCTGGGCGCTGCATTTTCCCTGGAGGACCTGCTTGAAGCGCGGACTCCGCAGGGACTCGATCCGGAAATCCGCACCTAGCTGGCCCGCCCCCTAGCCGGGCTTGTGGGCCACCAGCTGCGCCTCGTCCCGGAACCCCCGGGCGCGATCCCCTACCCGCCCCTCTTCCCGGTACACCAGGATCCGCAGGGCATCGAACATGTGCAGGAGCTCGTTGTCGGCGAGCCGGAACCGGTCCGTGCCGGGCCCGCGATCGCTGACCCGGGTTCGGGTGAAGGTCTGATAGAAAAGTAGCCCGTCCGGGCACAGGGCATCCATGAGCGCGCCGGCTAGAGGCCGCTCCAGAAAGTGGCCGACCACGATCACATCGAACCGTTCCGGCTCCGGGGGCCAGGCCGCCACATCCCGAACCTCGGCGGTAATGGGCAGGAGGTTCTCGCGGCTCCATGCCTGCAGCTTCTCCACGGCCACCGGGGAGCTGTCCCAGGCGAACGTCTTCAGCCCCTGCTGAGCGAGGAGCACAGCGTTGGCTCCCAGCCCGGAGGCCAGGTCCAGGGCCATGCCGCCCTGCGGAAGCAGGTGCTGATTCTCGCTGAGAACGGCGACGGGTGCGCTTTCCGCGACGCTCCGATCCCGGTAGCGGGCATCCCAATCCGGTGCGCTCATGGCAACCTCATCGGCCGGCTCCTCCCGGAAACCCTACCGCCGGGGCCTTCGCACGACAACAGCCGGGATTGCCTTACCGCCCCCACTGCGGACGGTCCGCTCTCAGCCGAACTTGATGGCACGGCGCAAAAAGGCCCACCCGGTAGCCGGGTGGGCCTGGTACGGGCAGCGCCGCGGGCCGCTCTAGGTCTCCGCCTCCGAGGGCTTGTATTTCGGCGCCACGAACCGGACCTTGGCCAGCCGGAGCCAGGACAGGATCCGGATATAGATCCAGCCGATATCGATCTCCCAGGAGCGGGACGCGAAGCGGGCCGAGGACAAATAGCGGTGATGGTTGTTGTGCAGCTCCTCGCCGCCGATGAACAGCCCCCAGGGAACGAGGTTGCGGCTGTTGTCCTTGACCTTGTAATTGGCGTAGCCGATGTAGTGCGCCGCGCCGTTGATGACGCCCGCCGCCCAGAAGGGGATCCAGGCCATCTGCACGGCCCAGATGGCGACGCCGATACCGAGCCCGAACATGGCCACGTCCAGAACCAGCATGAGGACCACGCCCAGGTTCTTGAAGCGCGAATACAGGTTCCGCTCGATCCAGTCGTCGGGGCAATGCTTGCCGTACTTCTCCAGCATGGCCTCATCCTTGGTCGCCTTGGTGTAGACCCAGGCGCCGAGGAACAGCATCCGCCAGATGCCCTCTTGGAGCGGGCTGTGGGGGTCGCCTTCGCGATCGGCGTAGGCATGGTGCTTACGGTGCGTGGCCACCCATTCCTTGGTATTCATTCCGGTGGTGAGCCAGAGCCAGAACCGCATGAAATGACTGACCACCGGATGCAGGGTGACCGATCCATGGGACATGGCCCGATGGAGGTACAGGGTCACGCAGGCGATGGTGATCTGGGTCGCTACCAGTGTGAAGAGAACGTATCCCCACCAAGGCAGTTCAAACAAGTGTGGAAACATGCCCGTCCTTTCCCGATTAGGCACAATACTTCGAAAGCTTACCCGCCCATTATTGCAGGCTGATAACGGATACCTTGCGCACTCCGTTTTGCGAGGCGCGGACAGATGTGTCCCTGCCCCGGGGATCCCCGAACGGATGGACCCGTAGACAATTATACGCAGCATGACACGGAGGAAAAGCCCAGCTATTCAGATGGTATTAACCACCTCGCTTACTCCCGGTACACGCTGTTTCACCTTGCGCTCCACGATGGTCTTCAGATCCATGGTGGAGCTGGGGCAGCCGGAGCAGGCCCCGAGCATGCGGACACGTACCCGGGAGCCATCGATCCCCACCAGTTCCAGATCGCCGCCGTCGCCGCGCAGAAGCTGGGCGGCCTCCTCCAGCGCGGCCCGCACCCGCTCCGGATCGATGGTCAGATCCTCGTCAGCGGCGGGACGCTGCCCCGGCTGCAGTCCGTACTGCTCGGCCAGGGACTGCGCCCGCGCCAGCTCATAGGCCCGGTCGGGATCCGTTTCCTCGATCTCGTCGAGCTCTTCCTCGGTGTAGAACCGCTCCAGCTCCGCCACCTGCTGGAGCAGCTGGATTTCCTTGGTCCGTGTGGGAATGGCCATGGACCTCTCCGATCAAATTGCCTCGACCGTAAAGCGGGGGACAAGAAAAAAATTTCGACATCCGGCCCCGCCCCAGCGGGACCGGACGGGAAAATCCCGGACGCGCCGCCCGGAATCGCACCGGTGCCGGCGGGAGCTCCCCGGATTCCGGATGCCCGTTGTCCGGGGGTTGGACCACAAGGATCCGGGAAAGCTCAGCCCAGCCAGCTGCGGGCGTTGCAGAACAGACGCAGCCAGGGGCCGTCCTCGGGCCAGTCTTCGGGATGCCAGGAATACTGTACGGTCCGGAACAGACGCTCGGGATGGGGCATGAGCACCGTGAACCGGCCGTCCGGAGTGGTCATACCGGCGATGCCGTCGGGCGCCCCGTTGGGATTGGCCGGATACGTCGTGGCGGTACGTCCCCGATTGTCCACGTAGCGCAAGGCCACGGTGCCGGATTCCCGGGCCGTTTCCAATCCGCCCGGGGCGAACTGCGGACGGCCCTCACCGTGAGCCACCGCGATGGGGATCCGGGAACCGGCCATGCCCCGGAACAGGAGGGAGGGACTTTCCGGCACCTCCGCCATAACCAGGCGACCCTCGAACTGCTCCGAGCGGTTGCGCCGAAAGGCGGGCCAGTGCTCCGCGCCCGGGATCAGCTCGGAGAGCTGACTCAGCATCTGGCAGCCGTTACAGACCCCCAGGGCCAGGGTATCCCCGCGCTCGAAGAAGGCGGCGAACTGCTCGCGGAGGGTGGAATCGGCAAGGATGGATTTCGCCCAGCCACCGCCGGCGCCCAGCACGTCGCCGTAGGAAAAGCCGCCACAGGCCACCAGCCCCTGGAAGCCGGAAAGCGTAGCGTCGCCCCCCTGCAGGTCGGTCATGTGCACGTCCACCGCCTCGAATCCGGCGCGGTGGAAGGCGGCCGCCATCTCCACCTGGCCGTTCACGCCCTGCTCGCGCAGGACCGCCATGCGCGGCGCCGCGCCGGTGCCCACATACGGTGCGGCCACGTCCTCGGCGGGATCGAAGGTCAGCTCGGCGTGCAGGCCGGGATCCTCGCGGTCCAGCAGCCGGTCGTACTCCTCGCGGGCGCAGTCGGGGTCGTCGCGCAGCGCCTGCATGCGGTGACTGGTCTCCGACCAGGCCCGGTGCAGATCTACCCGGTCGGCATCCAGCAGGACCCGCTCCCCCGCCGTGAGCACCAAGCGATCATCCGTGCGCGGCCGCCCCAGAACATGACACATGCCGCCGATGCCGGCCTCCCCGAGGAGCTTCAGCACCCGTTCCCGCGCACCCGCCGGGATCTGGAGCACGGCGCCCAGCTCCTCGGCGAACAGGGCGGCCAAGGGGTCGCCCTCTCCCGCCGGACCCGCCAGATCCGCCTCCACACCGCAATGGCCGGCAAACGCCATCTCGGCGACGGTAGCCAGCAGGCCTCCATCGGAGCGGTCGTGGTAGGCGAGCAGGAGGCCCTCCTTCGCCAGCCGCTGGACGGCGTCGAAAAAACCGGCGAGGAGGGCCGGGTCCTCCACATCGGGTGCCGCCTCCCCCAGGCGGTTGTGCACCTGGGCCAGCACCGAACCGCCCAACCGATTGCGCCCCCCGCCGAGGTCCACCAGCAGCAGCTCGCTTTCCCCGGCGTCGGTGCGAAGCTGCGGGGTAAGGGTCCCGCGGGCGTCGCGCACCGGGGCGAAGGCGGAGACCACCAGGGACACGGGGGAGGTCATGGCCTTCCGGCCTTCGCCGTCGGCCCACACCGCCTTCATGGAAAGCGAATCCTTACCCACGGGGATGGCGATGTTGAGGGCGGTGCAGAAGTCGGAGACCGCCTCCACGGTATCGAACAGGGCGGCGTCCTCGCCGGGATGGCCCGAGGCGGCCATCCAGTTGGCCGACAACTTCACCTCTTCCAGCCGGCCGATGCGCGCCGCGGCGATGTTGGTGACCGCTTCGCCCACCGCCATGCGCCCGCTCGCCGGTGCGTCCAGCAGGGCCACCGGGGGGCGCTCGCCCATGGCCATGGCCTCGCCTCGATAGGTATCGAGCCCGGCGGTGGTCACGCCCACGTCCGCCACGGGCACCTGCCAGGGCCCCACCATCTGGTCACGGGCCACCTGCCCGGTGATGGTGCGGTCACCGATGGTGATCAGGAAGGTCTTGTCGGCCACCGCGGGGAATTGCAGGACCCGGCGGGCGGCCTCGGCCACGTCGAGGCCGCCCGTTTCCAGGGGGTCGCCCCGGCGCCGGTAGCGGCGCGCGTCCATGGTCTTCTTGGGCGGCTTGCCGAGCAGCAGCTCCAGATCCATGTCCACGGCCACCTGCCCGCTTTCCGAATCGGCAACGTACAGATGCGTTTCCTCGGTGGCCTCTCCCACCACGGCGTAGGGGCAGCGCTCCCGCTCGCACAGCGCCTGGAAGCGCTCCAGGAAGTGGGGGTAGACGGCCAGCACGTAGCGCTCCTGCGCCTCGTTGGACCACAGCTCGGCGGGCGACAGGCTGGTGTCCAGGCGCGGCACCCTGGCCAGATCGAAGCGGCCGCCCCGCTCCGCGTCGTCCACCAGCTCCGGCAGGGCGTTGGAGAGGCCACCCGCACCCACGTCGTGGATGGAAAGGATGGGGTTCTCCTCACCGAGGGCCCAGCAGGCGTCGATCACCTCCTGGGCGCGCCGCTGCATTTCCGGGTTGGCGCGCTGCACGGAGGCGTAGTCCAGCTCGGCATCGGCGGTTCCCCCCGTCTGGCTGGAGGCGGCGCCGCCGCCGAGGCCAATGCGCAGGGCCGGCCCGCCCAGTACCACCACGGGAGTATCGGGCCGGACATAGGCCTTGTTGGCCTTGATGGCGTGGCGCCGGCGCACGTTGCCGAGACCGCCGGCAAGCATGAGCGGCTTGTGGTAGCCGCGCAGCTCCCGACCCTCGGGCCCCTCCACCTCCTCCTGGAAGGTGCGGAAATAGCCGGCGATGCCCGGACGCCCGTACTCGTTGTTGAAGCGCGCCGCCCCGATGGGGCCCTCCAGCATGATGTCGAGCGCCGAGGCGAAGCGCTCCGGCCGGCCGTCGTACCGCTCCCAGTCCCGCTCGGCGCCGGGGATGCGCAGGTTGGAAGTGGTGAAGCCCGTCAGACCCGCCTTGGGCTTGGCGCCCCGCCCGGTGGCCGCCTCGTCGCGGATCTCCCCGCCGGAGCCGGTGGCGGCGCCCGGGAACGGAGCGATGGCGGTGGGGTGGTTGTGGGTCTCCACTTTCATGACGATGGGCAGCGCTTCGTCCCGGTGGTAGTCGTAGCGGCGCTGCTCGGGGTCCGGGAAGAAGCGGCCGGTCCAGGCACCCTCGATGACCGCACCGTTGTCCTTGTAGGCGGAGAGGGTGCGGCGGGGATTGTTCTCATGGGTGCGGCGGATCATGGCGAACAGGGAATCGTCCTGGGGCTCGCCGTCCACCACCCAGTCGGCGTTGAAGATCTTGTGCCGGCAGTGCTCACTGTTCGCCTGGGCGAACATCATTACTTCCACGTCCGTGGGATTGCGCTCCAGCCCGGTGAAGCCTTCCACCAGATAGTCGATCTCGTCCGGGGAGAGCGCCAGCCCCAGCCGGCTGTCCGCCTCCTCGAGCGCCGCCCGCCCCTTCCCCAGGATATCCAGCCCCTCCAGGGGTCCGGGCTTCGGGTGGTCGAACAGGGTATCAGCCGCATCCAGCGTCGCCAGGACCGTCTCCGTCATGCGGTCATGCAGGAAAGCGGCGGCCGCTTCGCGGTCGGCCTCCGTCAGGCCGGCACCCTCCCCGGTCACCAGGCAAACGGCCATGCCGCGCTCCAGCCGCCGGACCCCCGACAGGCCGCAGCGCTGGGCGATCTCCGTGGCCCGGGAGGACCAGGCGGACACGGTTCCGGGCCGCGGCACCACCACCAGATCGGGATTGGAGAGGGCCCGATCGTTCCCCGGCGCCTCGCCGTAATCCAGCAGACGCTGCAGTCCGGCCCGGTCCCCATTCGTCAATGCCCCTTCGGGCTCGACGAAATGGACGAAGGCCGTCCCCAGATCGCGGATCACGGGAACCTGCGCGCGAATGCGCTCCAGCAGGCCGGCGCGGCGGAATTCGGAAAAGACGGCGGGTCCGGGGAAAAGCTCCATGACCGACGGTTTCCTTTTATCTATAGGAGGACGCGAGCGCCCCGGCGAGGAAGGGCCGGGGCGAAGGGGATTTTCAATGATTCACGCTTGGCCGAGCTTATTCCCGGATTACGCCCGACTAAAGCTCCACCCCGAGACGGCGGCCGATCTCGCGATAGCCTTCCAGCACATCGCCCAGATCGCGGCGGAAGCGGTCCTTGTCCAGCTTCTCCCCGGAGCTCAGATCCCAAAGCCGGCAGCCATCCGGGGTAAACTCGTCCCCTACCACCAGGCCGCCCTCAAAGCGCCCGAATTCCAGCTTGTAGTCCACGAGCTGCATGCCGCCCGCCTTGAAAAGCGGGACCAGCACGTCGTTGACCCGGAAGGAGAGCTCGATCATGCGATCCACCTCTTCCCGGCTGGCCCAGCCAAAGGCGAGGATGTGGAACTGGTTGACCATGGGGTCGCCGAGCTCGTCGCTCTTGTAAAAGAACTCGAACACCGGCCGCTCCAGCGCGGTGCCTTCCTCCATGCCGAGACGCCGAGCCAGGCTGCCGGCCACCACGTTCCGCACCACGGCCTCGACAGGGACCATATCGAGGGCCTTCACCGCGCTCTCCGTTTCCGAGAGCATGCGGCGATGGTGGACGGGGATGCCCGCGGCGGCCAGCTTTTCCATGAGGAAAGCGTTGATCCGGTTGTTGATGCGCCCCTTGGCGTCCAGCTCCTCCCGCTTCTTGCCGTCGAAGGCGGTGGCGGTGTCCTTGAACTCCAGGATCAAGCTCTGCGGGTCTTCCGTGCGATAGACCCGTTTGCCCTTTCCCTCATACAGCAGCGCGCCCTTCTCCATGGGGCTCATCCCTCCTGTTCGGCGTCCTGCACCAAGGCGGCCCCCAGGGCCCGGGTGTTGGACACGTAACCGCGCCCTTCGTGCGTTTCCAGCGCGATGGCCGCGGGGGAGATTTCCAACAGCTTACCCGAGAACTCCCCGATGATGATCCGCATCCCGGGCCGCCAGCCCGCGCTTCGGATCAGGTCCAGGCCGGCATTCAGCTCCTGCAGCGCTGGCTGCACGGCCAGAGCGCCAACCAGCCCCACGGTCAGGAAGACGGCCCCCACCAGCAACGGGTCCGCCCCGAGCACGGCCAGGCCAAAGGCGGTGCCGGCCAGGGCCACGAGCGTTCCCACCATGCGCTGGAAGCGCGTCTCGAAGGCCCGGACCATCTCCCGGCCCCGTTCCTCGTGGGGGTCGGCGAAGAAGGTGAAAGCCGCGCTGGCCGCCTCGAAGGCCAGCACCGAGGTGGTAAAGACCACCCCCAGCAGGAGAACCGTGGCCACCACGGCCCCGATCAGGCCCTCCAACAGGAGTACTTCCCAGGCCAGCCAGAGGCCCACCGCCATCACCACCCGGCCCGTGGCGCCGTCGAGCTCGGCCACCAGATGATCATCCAGGCGGGTGGCGGTCTTGCCGGCCAGCCGGCCCACCCACCCGCCAAGCACCACCGGCATGGAGCGGGATAAGGACCAGAAAACCAACAGCACCACCAGGGCCAGCACGATGTTGCCGATCATGGGGCTCCCCCTTTTCTCGTCAGCGACGCTTGCCGAAGGCGGGCTGCACCGCCCGCAGGAATTCCTGCAGGACCTTGTCCGCGACCGCCCGTACGTTGTCATCCTCGCGATGGGCGCCCTGGACCACCACCCGGGACCCACCCCCCGAAAGCCCGCGACTCTTGACGGTGAAGCGGATGTTTCCGGACTCCGGCGCGGGAACACCCAGGCTTCCTAGCGCCTCGCTTCCCAGCCAAGCGGTGCGCAGAACCCCGGTGCGCTCCTCGGCGATGGCCGCGCCCTGCATCAGCAGCGCGGCGCGGACAGTACCCAGAGCCCAGCCCGCGGGTACCCCGGTATTCAGCGTATTGCCGTTCACCTGGGCCGCCCATTGCCCCTCCCGCTCGGCGGGCCTCGGTCCCGGACGGAACTGGCTGATATCCGGGAGATTCGGATAGGGGTTCTGGGCCGCCAGGGGCTCCGCCGCGAGATCCGGCGGAATGGCCAAGGCCTCGCGCTCCACGGGATCGGCACCGTACTCCGGGCCGCGATTGGGGCCGCAGCCGGCCAGGAGCAGCGCGCTCAGCACCAGCGGTACGACGGCGGGGGAAAAAGCGTCGAGTCGCGGATGGATGCAGCCATTGCGGATCGACTTCATGGGGGTGGCCACCCTTTCAAATGAAGGCGGCCCGATGCCTCCGTGTCCTGTCGGGGCTTGGCTGCCTTCGACAGGGCACGCGGCCCGGGCCGTCCAGAATAACCGGTCGAGCGCAGGACTTTAGCACGGCGGCGAAAACAGCGGCAACGCGGCTCCGGTCAATTGCGCTCCTGGAGGAATTCGATGACGCGCTCGCGCACCGCGGGATCGGCGTAACCGGGGAAACGGCTGCTGGTCCGGGGCGCCATGGCCCTTGGGTTGGCCAGCCAGCGCTGAAGGCTTTCGGCGGTCCAGCGCTCCACCTCCACCCCTTCAACGGAGGGTGACCGATCCATGACATTCCACAGGGGCGGCGCGGCGTCGGTCCCCTGCCGGCCCGCCCGATCGATGGTGTGGCAACCGAGGCAGACGTGCACCTCCGGGGGAATGAAGGATTCCTCCTGCCCCTGTTCTTTCCCCTCGCCGTCGCCGCTCTGGGCCCGGACGGGGGAGGCCAGCATGGCGGCGCACAGCAGGAGCGCCCCCGTCCTGAGCCGTCCTCTGCCGATGATCAAGGCACTCTTCCTAGTTCCCCAGCTGGTCGTGGAGGGCACGGAAGCGGACCTTGGCGCGATCCGGGAGGTCGGCCCGCTCCACGGCCTCCAGGCCCGGCCCCTTGCCTGCGTCGCCAACCGCGATGATGCCCACCATGCCCATGCCCTCATGGGGCAGGCAGAAGTAATGGTGGGCCCCCTCGGTTTCCAGAGTGACCTCGAAAGTGTCGCCGGGCTGTTTGAAACCGCTGTCCCACACCTTGGCGCCGCTCGGCACCAGCGCCGGCTTGCCGCGGTTGTCCGGGTGGTAGGTAGCGGCATTGTGGCCCATATCCTTCCATACGAAGCGCACGGTATCGCCGGGCGCCGCCTCCACCAGGGCGGGCTCGAACACCATGCGCTTGCCGTCGCTGCCCAGGTTGCGGACCTCCACCTCATGGGTTTCCGCCCAGGCGGAACCGGCAGCCACCATCAGCATGCACAGAACGGCAACCTTCCAGATCGGAGACTTCATGGCCACTCCTATTGCGAATACGGGCTCCAGCGGAGCTCAGGCCCCGAGCAGGCCCAGGCGCTCCAGCGCCTGGCGGAGCTCCACACGGTGCACCTCGGAAAGCGGGGTCAACGGCAACCGGATCCCGGGGCCCATCCAGCCCATCTCATGCAGGGCCCACTTCACGGGAATGGGGTTGGCTTCCAAGAACAGGGCTTTGTGCAGCGGCGCCAGGTCGTCGTCCAGGGCCCGTGCCTGCGCCACGTCCCCGCTTAGTGCGGCCTGGCACATGGCCGCCATCTCGGCAGGGGCCGCGTTGGCGGTCACGGAGATCACCCCCTTGCCGCCGGACAGGATGAAGGGCAGCACGATCCCGTCCTCGCCGGAAAGTACGTCCATGCGAGCGCCGCAGCTCCGGACCAGGGCCTGGGCGCGGCCGATGTCCCCGGTAGCATCCTTGATGGCGACCACGGTGGACAGGTGAGACAGCCGCTCCACGGTTTCCAGGGCGATCTGGCAACCGGTGCGGCCGGGCACGTTGTAGAGGATCTGCGGGATGTGGACCTCTTCGGCCACCTGGCGGAAATGCTGGTACAGGCCCTCCTGGGTGGGCTTGTTGTAGTACGGCGCCACCAGCAGGGCCGCATCGGCGCCCACCTCCCGGGCATGGCGGGTCAGCTCCAGGGTCTCCCGGGTGGAGTTGGAGCCGGTGCCGGCGATCACGGGGATCCGATTGTGAACCCGATCCACCACGAAGCGGATCACCTGGCGGTGCTCGTCGTAATCCAGCGTCGCGGATTCACCGGTGGTGCCCACCGCGACGATGGCGTCGGTGCCCTGGTCGAGGTGGAAATCCACCAGATTGCCCAGGGCGTCCCAGTCGACGGCCCCGTCTTCCAGCATGGGGGTCACCAGGGCCACAATGCTTCCGTGGAACATGACTGTCCTCTTGGCCTGTACCTGTTCGTTATCTTCCCGACCCGCGAACGGATCGGCTCATACTAGCCGCCACCGGCGCATTCGGGCAACCTGCCCTGTGAGCGGGAATTCTGCGCAGGTATCATGGATACTGACGCGGCTTGTTGGGTCTAATTTACGTCCCTTGCGGCCATAAGGCGGAGTTGATGCCCGAAACCAAACGGCTGTTCGTACTCGACACCAACGTGCTGATGCACGATCCCAGCTGCCTCTTCCGTTTCGAGGAGCACGATCTCTACCTGCCCATGGTGGTCCTCGAGGAGCTCGATGCCGGCAAGAAGGGCATGTCGGAGGTGGCGCGCAACGTACGGCAGGTTTCCCGGTACCTCGACGGTCTGTGTGAAGGGGTTACCGACTTCTCCAGCGGCATTCCGCTGCCCGGAACGGACGGCCACCTATTCTTCCAGATGGACGCCATCGAGCATCCCCTGCCCTACGACCTCTCCCAGGGCAAGGCGGACAACCAGATCCTCGGCGTGGTGCTGGGCCTGGAGCATCGCTTTCCCGAGCGGCAGGTCTCCCTCATCACCAACGATATCAACCTCCGCATCAAGGGTCGCGCCTTCGGCCTCCACATTGAGGACTACACCAGCGACCATACGGTGGAGGATCCGGATCTCCTGTATACCGGGCACAATCCGGTGGCCAACGACTTCTGGGAGAACCATCCCCTGACCATCGCCGACTACGAGGCGGAGGAAGGCCGGACCATCTACCGGCTTGAAGAAGTGGAGCGCAACTGGTGGCCCAACGAATTCGTCTACTCCGAGGGGCACGGCGAGGACGAAGGGCTCTCCTACCGGGTGCGCCGCCGCCTGGACCCCGCCACCTACTTCATCGAGCCGATCCGGGACTACTCCAAGCCCAATAACGCCGTCTGGGGCATCAACGCCCTGAACCGCGAGCAGAACTACGCCCTGAACCTCCTCATGGATCCGGAGGTGGACTTCGTGACCCTGCTTGGCCTGGCCGGCACCGGGAAGACCCTGCTGACCCTGGCGGCCACCCTGCACCAAGTCATCGAGGAGCGGCGCTTCTCCGAGGCCATCGTCACCCGGGCCACCGTCCCCGTGGGCGAGGACATCGGCTTCCTGCCGGGCACCGAGGAGGAGAAGATGGCGCCCTGGATGGGCGCGGTGGAGGACAACCTGGAGCTGCTAACCGGCTCCAACAACGGCGGCGGCAAGGGCGGCAAGGGCGGCAACGGCTCGGAGGGCGGCACCTGGGCCGCCCAGGTCAGCCAGGACCTCCTGCGCCACCGCATCCGCATCAAGTCGCTGAACTTCATGCGCGGACGCACCTTCCTCAACCGTCTGATCATCTTGGACGAGGCCCAGAACCTCTCGCCCAAGCAGATGAAGACCCTGATCACCCGCGCCGGACCGGGCACCAAGATGGTGTGCCTCGGCAACATCAACCAGATCGACACGCCCTACCTAACCGAGGCCAACTCCGGGCTCACCTACGTGGTGGACAGCTTCAAGGAGTGGGAGCACGCCGGCCACATCACGCTGATCCAGGGCGAGCGGTCCAGGCTGGCGGATTTCGCCAATCAGGCGCTGTAGGGAGGGCGCCCCCGGTGCCGGAAGCATGCCCTGCGGGAAGCCCTCCGAACCGGGCCGCTGCCTTGCCGGCGTACCCGGAACAGGCGGGAGCGGGTCGTTGGTCCAGGCAATACCCCGTATCCCCGGAAGACTCCGGGGCTGGAATCACTCGGCTTCGAGGTTCCCTTCCAGCCCTTTGACGTCCCGCCGCGCTTCGGGATCCACTTCACAGATCCCGAAAGCCGCCAAATATTCCCGGGCTATCGCTTCGGCACCCATATGGGCTACCGCCTCGTTGAGCGATTCCGGACTATGCGGGTCATCAAGGACCGAGATCATTCCCGCGGCCAGGGCTTCCGGATCATCCATGGCCACGAGCGGGCCCCAGCGGCCGGATTCCAGAACCTCACCGGGCCCATGAGGACAGTCGGTGGACACCACCGGCACCCCCAATACCATGGCTTCGATCAGCACGTTGCCCAGGCCTTCCCAGGAAGAAGAGAGCACAACGGCGTCACTCGCCGCCATAATATTGAACGGATTCAACCTGGACCCCATGAAGAGGATGTCCTCCGCAAAGGGGGATTCCTCCGCCATTTCCTCGAGCTGCTCACGATTCTTGCCATCGCCGACGATAACCAGCTGCGCCATCCGGTTCCTGCGCAGAAGGGCGAAAGCCTCGAGCAACAGCGGGATATTCTTCTGCGGCACCAAGCGGGCCACGGTGGCCAGAAGGGGAACGCCGGGCTTCCTGAACGCATGAAGCTCGGGGTCCGGCTTCCTGGAAAGCGCCTGAAGATGCGAAAAATCTACCGGATTGTATATAACCCGGTAGCAGGAATCCCGGATGTGCGTCACTTCCCTGAAGTCGGATTCTACCCCCTCCGAGACGGGAATGATTCCGTCACACACCGGGTAACTGCGCTTGATCGCCTTGAGCCTGCTTTTCGCCTTCTTCGAAGACAGCTCCCCGAGGGCCCGGCTGAGGGTATTATGAATATTCACGAAGATTCGGGTCCGGCTACGGATCAAGGCCCGTGCCCGAACAGCCGTTACGGTGTGCCGGGTGCTGGTCGTCAACAGCACATCGGGCTTGCTTCTGAACAGGTAATAAGCCAACGCCGGAACACCGGTAATGGAATTCGTTGTGCCGAGCGGAACCTTGACCACCTCCGGCGGAAGCTGGCCAACGAACGTGCCCGAGAAATCCTGAAGCAGCACTTCCACATCGACGCCGAACCGGACCCACTGGCGGGCCAGATTCAGCATATTCCTTCCTATACCCCCTCCCATGGATGGGGCCATCAGGGCGATTTTAGGGGCACTCAAAAATTCGTCCTTTCGCGAATTTCATACCAGGAAACAGCCCGTCAAACCTCAAGTACTCACCATGCACAAGCTATGGATCCGGGGGCCGAACAAGGATAATACCGCGGGACAAATCCGCACCCTAAAGGTTTCGGATTGGAATAGAGGAGCCCCGAACACCCAAATATTGAAAATTCGCTTCTTCCCGAAAAAAATACCTCCATGCAGCCCCCCTTTCCGGCAATAACCACTCATTCCCCGAAGGCTTTCTGCAGGCCACTCAGATAGTTGCGGGTTATCTCGGGATCCGGCTCATCCGCCGGCACCCAATCCCCCACGTCCTGCCGCTCGTTGCCTTCGATAATCTGACGGTGCTGCCGTACCTCCACACGGCTCCCACCGTTTGCAAGGTCCTGGACCGCGACCTCGAACCGGTAGCGGGCGTTCTTGCCGAAGCCCTTGGTAAGCACCCGCATGAACAGCCCCAGTCCCGATTCGCTCTCCGGATGCCAAGCCCAGTAGGCTTGCTCGGTCACGAAGCGGTGCGCGCCGAAGCGCTCTTTTGCCAGGGTCAGGCCCTGCATGAGCGTAGAGGCCCGCACACCCGCATAGGTGGTGGGCACCTCGAAAGGCACCTCGAGCCAGAACCGGCCGTCCTCCTCATGGATCTCGGCCACCCACTCCCGGCCCCCGACGGAGGTCTCGTCGGCCTCCATGAACTGCCCCACCGACTCGTCCTTCTTCGCCGGGGCCGGCTTTTGGTTGTCCGACGACTCGGGCGCTTGGCGACCCTCCGGGCCGTTTGCCTGGGGATCATAGACCACCGTGTCCCCGACCGTGTGCTTCGCCCCGCACCCTACGAGGAGCGCGGCGGCCAAAAGGAGACCCAGCCAGGTCCAGGCCCTATTCTGCCGATTCGGCATTCGCGCTTCAGTCATGGCCCCCCTCGTCCAGCCCGCCCTTGCGGATGGCCTCCATCATCGCGGAGCTGGAGCAGCCCTCCCGAAAGGAAAGCACCACCACCTCGCCGCCGGCCCCGGTTACGGCCTCGTACCCGGCGATATCCTCGGGGCGATAATCCCCGCCCTTCACCAGACAATCCGGCAGAACCCGTTCCATGAGACGGGCAGGGGTATCCTCGCTGAACGGTACCACCCAATCCACCGAGGCCAATCCGGCCAGTACCGCCATGCGCTGGGCCAACGTATTGATGGGCCGCCCTTCACCCTTCAGCCGGCGAACCGAATCGTCATCGTTCACCGCCACCACCAGCCTATCCCCACGCTCAGCCGCCTCTTCCAGGTAGGCCACATGGCCGGCGTGCAGCAAGTCGAAACAGCCATTGGTCATCACCACCCGCTCGCCGTGGGAGCGGGCATCCTCCACCAGGGTGTACAGCTCCTCCTCCGCAACCACCCGCTGTCCGCCGTGATCTTCGTGCAAGCGGGCACGTCGCAAATCCGCCGGAGATGCCACCGCCGTACCAAGGCGGCCCACCACCACGCCGGCGGCCAGATTGGCCATGGAGACCGCCTCCTCCCAGGGCTCCCCCGAGGCCAACGCCGCGCTCAGTGTGGCGATCACGGTGTCTCCGGCCCCGGTGACATCGAAAACGTCCCGGGCCCGAGTCGGGAAATGGGCAGGCGGTTTACCCGCCCGGACGAGGGTCATTCCCTGCTCCCCCCGGGTCACCAGAATCGCCTCCAGCTCGAGGTCCCGGCGCAGGGCTTCCGCCCGATCACCCAATTCCGCCTCGGTCTGGCAGACCCCGACCACCGCCTCGAACTCGCCACGGTTGGGGGTGATGGCGGTTGCGCCCCGGTACCGCGTGAATTCCCGTCCTTTGGGGTCCACAAGGACGGGCTTGCCCGCCTCCCGGGCCATCCCGATCAGGGTCGCGACCTCGGCGAGCGTGCCCTTGCCGTAATCGGAGAGCACTACCGCATCGACATCGGCGCTGGCCTGACGGAACCGGTCCAGCAGGTCTTCGCTGTCACACCCGTGGAAGCCGTCCTCGAAATCCAGCCGAATGAGCTGCTGATGCCTGCTAACGATACGCAGCTTGACCAGCGTGGCAATGCCGGTATCCCGGACCAGGTGACAGGTCACCCCGGAGTCCCGCAACCGGGCTTCCAGGGAATCGGCCTCCGTATCCGTGCCGGTGAAGCCCAGGACGGACACCCTAGAGCCCAGGGCGGCTGCATTGAGGGCCACGTTGGCGGCCCCGCCGGGGCGAAGCTCCTCGCCCTCGATGCGGACCACCGGTACCGGTGCCTCCGGGGATATACGACCGGTATCCCCGGACCAGTATCGGTCCAGCATCAAGTCTCCAGCAACCAGGAGACGGGCTTTATGAAATCTTTCCAGGTGCATAAAAGGCATGGTTCCATCGGCGGGAATCGCAGGGTAGGCTATCACAGTTATCCTGGCCCTTCCGCAGAGCGCACACTACGGGGATTGACCGTCTGCGCACCCTTTCAGGGAAAGGGATCCAGGCCCATTTCCTCCAGATACCGGCTGGTCGCCGCCTCGATCTCGAATTCGCGAACTGCTTCCTGCAGCTGTTCAGCGGGTAATGGATCTTGCAGCGTACCCCGAAGGGCCTCGGCCAGCCCTTGCCAGTCCCCTACTTCCACAAGGGGTCCGTACCGCCCCTCTCCCAGGGTTTCCCTGGGACCGCTGGGACAGTCCGTGGACACCACCGGCGTTCCCAGGGCCATGGCCTCGATCAGTACGAAGCCCAGGCCCTCCCAACGGGAGGTCAAGGCCAGAACGTGGGAATATGCCATGAAGGCATACGGATTCGACTGAAACCCCAAGAAAGCCACATCTTCCGCCACCCCCAGCTCCTCCGCCAGAGTGCTCAAGACCTCCCTTTGCCGCCCCTTCCCGACGAGGACCAATCTGCACTCCACCCGACGGCGTAGCCGCGCAAAAGCGCGAACCAGAGTCTGGAAATCCTTGCGGACCGAGAGCTCCCCCACGCCGAGAACAACCGGGGGGGCCCCGGGCTGAAACCAAGGATGCTCCGGTCTTGGCGGAGCTTGGCGGAAAAATTCCTCGGGAATTACGGGCGTGGGCACCACGCGCACCTTTTCCGCAGGCACGCCGAACGCCTCATGCAAATCCGCGGCGACCCCCCTTGAAGGCACCAGAACGCGGTCAACAAGGGGGTACAGATGACGGAAGGACCAACGCTGCAGAATCCGCTCCTTTAGCGGGCGCCCGGAAAGCGCTGTTGAGGCAGTGGTCCCGAACCGGAAAATCTGACGGACGGGCACTCGCGCGACTTTTCTGGCAAGGAACGCGGTCCGGTTGATGCGATCCTTTCCGGAAACCAGGACCGACGGGGCTTCCCTGCGCAGATAGCGCACCAGTCCGGGGAAGGCCGTCCAGGCATGACGGCCCCCGAGATCCACCACCCGAACGCCATTCGGCCCATCATCCAATTGCGGCCCGTGTCCCCGCACCCGGAGGACATCAACGGAGTAGCCCCGCCGCGCGATGGCTGGAACGAGATTCCGCAGCAGCCTATCCACTCCGCTATGCCCCGAAGTCGCGAACAAAAAAGCAATTCGCGTATCATCCGCCATCTAGCAGTCCAGCCAATTCAGAACCTCCCGCACAGCCCCCGGCAATTCCCGATCCGGCCTTTTTCCCGTTCATCCCAGCCCGTTTTCCGAAGTCCCGCCATTCAAACTGCCACAGACCTAGACTTCACTTCCCGTTGGGAGGCGGGTTTCAGGGGGGCGCAAGCCCTGATAGACTCGGTCCCGCTTTCGCTGACCCCTTCCGCCAAACAACCTTACCGACATGGCATCCGGTCAAGAACCCTCTCTCCTGGACGGGCAAGATGCTCAAGAAACTAAAGAAACAATTACGCCGCTCCTGGCTCCACCACAGCTGCGATACCCATATCATTTCGTTTCCCAAATGCGGCCGAACCTGGCTCGTCCTCATGATCTCCAAGGCCATCGAGGAGCATTATGGGGTGAAGGGATCCGACCCGCTTCGGCCACACCGTTACAAGCGGAAATTACGGCGTCTTCCCAAAATTCTGCCGCATCACGACGGGGGACCGGAGTTCCTTGAGCCCGAGGAGCTGGAAACCGACAAATCCGCCTATTCAAAGAAAAAGGTGATCTTCCTCGTTCGGGATCCGCGGGACGTAACCGTTTCCGCCTATTTTCAGAAAACCAAACGCAACCCCAACTTCCATGGGACCCTCGAAGAGTACGTTTATGAACCGAGAGGCTCCATAGAAAGCAATATTGCTTTCTACAATATCTGGGCCCGTAATCGGCAGGTGCCCAGGGACTTTCTACTGCTTACCTACGAGAACATGCAGGAAAATGCCCACCAGGAGCTTCGCCGGGTCATGGATTTCATGGGGCTGAGCGAAGTCTCCAATGAAGCCCTGGAAATGGCGGTGGAATTCTGCAGGTTCGAAAACATGCGGAAAATGGAGTCCTCGAACAGCCTGGACAGCAAACGGCTTACGCCTAGGGACTCCTCCGACGAAACCACCTACAAGACACGGGAAGGCCGGTCCGGCGGTTATGTCGACTATCTAGACGCCCCGGAAATCGGCCACATCAACCGCCTGATAGCGGAGCGCCTCGATCCGTATTTCTCCTTTTATTATGGAGAGCCGAATACCTTCCACTCCTGATCTCGGGCCCGCTTCTGCCCACCCTGCTTCCGGTTTCCTCGCCGTTTGTTTTCCCTTTCCCGGCACAGGGAATGCCATACGGCGCAGGCGAGATCCCAGCAATTCCTCGGAGCCGATCAGGCCGGGCTCTCCTCCTCCGGTGTAAATCCCAACAGCCGGATCTCTCGGGCGAAACAGATCTCTACAAGCTCACGGGTCTGCGCGTCGTAATAACCGTCGGTGCCCCGCTTGGGACGATATCCCCCCTTGGCCGACAGGGCTTGCATGGTATCCCCGACGTTTTCCGGCAGCCCGAGCTGCTCGGAAACCTCGCCCAGCTCCTGGTACAGGCGGTCATAGCGGATCACCCGGTCCATTGCCACCCGACCATTAACGGTATAGCGCTCGAAACTGCTCTTCAGAGGCCTTCCGGAAAGGACATAATCCTTGAAGGAAAGGGCTTCCTCGTTCTCCGCCCCCTTGAGCCCCCAGTAATAGGCAGAGACCACTTTGTCCCAGGGATTACGCTCCACGGTGAACTTGTAATAGCGGTCCCAGATTTCAGTGCCGATCCGGTCCCGAATCTCGGCGGCGGACATATGATTCCAATACCGCTTGGGGAACTGGCACGTGGCCAGGGCCCGTTTCTCTTCCGCGCCTGCCATCGTGCGGATCCTCGCTTGCGCCCAGCGCGGAAGCTCCGACGGGTGCAGCTGCGAAAGGGATTTCTGGAAGTTCTGGGCCGTACGGTAGCCCCGCCGGAATCGGTCGCGCTCATCGTCTCCGGAAATCGGCGTAATGATGTCCTCGGGACCCAGAAACCGGGACAGAGCCATTTCCAGGGACGTTCCGCCAACCTTTCCGGTCTTCACAAAGATAAAACCGAATTTATGGGAGATGATCATCTACCGGCCCCTTATTCGCCGCCCAGCGCGGGGTGCCCGTGGGAAACCGCCCTGGACTCCTCCGGCAGGAACCCATATGCGAAGGCCTCGATCTCCCTGTGGCATACGCGCTCGATATGTGCCTGGTCGGAAAGGCTGAGAACCTGATCATATTCTCGCTGGTCCTTCCTGTATCCGCTCTTTGCCCGCTGCTTCGGCAATTGCAGTTTGTCCCCCAGCCCAAGCTCCCTTCCCAGCGCTGCCAGTCCCTCGCTCAGGTTTTCATAGAACAGAACACGGTCCACGGCGATCTCCCCGTCGATCGTGTAGTGCCCCCAATTGCTGAGCCAGTGCGGCTTGTTCCGCTCCAGCCAGATCAGGTACTCGCTCAGGGAAGGGAAGCCCGTACGACCTTTTTCCTCCCAGCGCTTCCGCTGCCACCAGTAGCGAGACAGGGCCCTGTCCCAAGGATTCCGTTCAATCGTGAACTTGAAATATCGGGACCAGATCCGTTGGCCCACCAATTTGCGAATTTCCGGGGCCGTCATATGCTCCCCGAAACTGGTCCGTTGCCGCCTGCCCAGTAATCGCCGCCATTCCTTGAACCCCCGGTGCTCAAGAACCGGTTTGAGGTGGTTAGCGGGTCCGTACCCACCCTCCCTCCGGCGCAGCTCCTCCTCGCCACGGCTGGCACTAAGCGGAGTGACCACATCCCCTTCGCCGCAAACCCGGGATAGGGCAATCTCCACGCTGCTTCCGGCCGTCTTGCGGGTTTTGATGAATATGAATCGGTGCGTATGGCAGATGATCATGCGCCGGACCTAGCTGGGATAGGGTTGATCGATCTCATGGACGAAACGGTCCCAGCAGGAAAAGGTTTCCTCCCTCAGGCGCTCGTAACGTTTCCTGCCCTCTTCGGATTTGGCATTCCGGAGCTCGGGGTCCGCCAGCAGCTGCAGAAGCCGGTTGGCCATCTCCGTGGGCTGGAGGGGATCGGCCAGCATGGCCGCACCTCCGACCACCTCCGGGACGGAGGTAACGGCGGAGGCAAGGACCGGCGTTCCCCACTTGAAGGCCTCCACGGGCGGAATGCCGTAACCTTCGGACAGGGTAGGAAAGGCCATAATGCGGGCGTTGCGTATGAAGTCCTGCAGCTGTTCGGATTGAACGTATGGGTGAAACCGGAGATTCAGGACATTTCCAAATCGACGCCGCAGGCGACGACGGCAGGCCTCGTCCGCGCCCACGAGATCAATTCCTTCTCGGTTGGCGGCCTGCCGGGACGGCTCGTGTCGGGCGATTCCTTCCAGGAACCGTTCGGCATTCTTGACCAAGCGGTTGGCCGAAAGCAGCAGAATGCCCCCCCGATCATTGTCTCGGTCGGGACCACCATCCGGGACGAATGGCGTCAGCGGCGGGAGCAGACCCACTTCGTCACGAAAACGCTCTTCACGCCCCGGCACCAGCGACCCAAGATCCAGGTACAGGGCATACTGGGAATGCCGGGAAGGGCAAACCACCCGATCACCGTCCTTCAAGGCCTCGAAACGGCGACGAACCCTGGACATGGCGTGCCGAAGCCGTTTCTTGCGCAGATAGACAGAATAGGTGCAAAGCACCCCCTTCCAGAACCCTCTGCCCAGGAGGGGATGACAGAGATGGTCACTGATGCTGTACGCCTTATCCTGATACCGGAACCCGTGCTCCACTACCACCAGCCGCGCCCGGGTCCGCCCCCCCTGGCCTTCTAGAAAATTCGCGCCAAGCGCCAGGAACAGGATGTTGCCGGAATGATCGAGATCCTCCGGCAATTGCCGCAAGGGACCATCCCCCACCTCACGCAGCGGCACTTCGGGGCCGAGCTCCTCCTGCGCAGACTCTCGATCCCCGGACCGGATCAAGGCCAGCACATCGAATGCTTGCAGCCGTTCGGCCAAGAAGCGGGCGGCATCCTTTCCGTATTCACCACCGCCATGGGAAAGGGTCTGCCCTTTCCCGAAGCACATCGTAAGGTCAATCAGGAGCTTAGCCATCTCGGCCTCAACGGAATAGAGCCAAAAGTCCGCGCTTTGGAACCGGTCACCTTTTCGGTGCCGCGAGAGATCCAATGAGCGGGCCGTTCCTGGCGTAAACGCTCGAGCTGTACCCCCATTGCAACGGCCCCGAGCAGAGTGAGCAGGAAGCGGACTTCCTTGTCATGCATGGGAAAATCGAATAGGCCCTCCACCGCCAGGAAAACCAGGGCCCCCAGCCAGAAGATGCCCCACTCCAAGGGTAATCTCCCTGTTCCGATGGCCTTGAATACCTCTCGGGAAGAGATCAGGACCATACCGAAAAACAGGAAAAAACCGACGCCACCAAGCGCTACGGCGATCTGCAGGGGCATATTGTGTAAATGTTTATAGTGAAAGGGTGTACGCGCCTCGATTAATCCCTTCACCCCACCTGGGGACCAACCAGAAACCGGACGCTCGGGGAAAGCGGAAATTCCGGTTTCCCACAACAGGATCCGGTTTCCGATGGATCCCCGGGGCAGCTCGGAAAAATCAAAGCTGAGCAGCTTCCTGATGGTATGGCTTTCCTTAAAGACCCGGTATTCCACTAAACCCCATTGGGAATAAATCAAGCCCCCCCCAATCAGCAGAGCCCCACCTAGAACCCCTGAGGTGATCCAGCCCCGGTTGCGCCACCCCTCCCCCTGCACCCAGAGGGTCACGAGAATTACAAACGGCAAGGTCACCGCCGTGGCCAGCCAGCTTGCCCGGGATTGCGAGAGGAGCAGCCCGGCGGTCAGTAGTCCCATGACGACCATCAGCACAACGCCATAGGCCAGTGTCCGAGGCCAAGGAAATTTCGCTTTCGTGCCCCGGAGCCAACGGACCCCCAGGGCGACTGTACCCAGCAACAGGATTCCGCAAATGTAGCCGAAGGAGTTGGGCCCCATTTGAAAACCGGGCCGACTATTCAAGAGCTGGCTGAAGCTGATCCCGTTCGAGTGCACCAGAAGCTCCAGCAATACCTGGATAAACAGGCTCACCAGCACCAGTGCAAAGGCCCGATCGAGCCGCTTCTGTCTCCAAGAACCGATCAGCCACGGAAGCAGGAATACGGATAAAAGCCCACCAAAGCCGATGAAGGCCCAGCCAAACCGTAGCTGCCAGGAAAGGCTGCCCGGATCCGCCCAATAACCTGCCGCGGCACGCAGCGCCACGTAGCCTGAATAGCAAAGGGCCAGCCAGAACAGGGAGCTGGCTCGGATCAACCGCCAGTTGGGTGCAATCCAGTAGAGGAAAAAGAGGAATATCAGCCCGAGCGCGACCAGATGACCGTCTTGTCCCCAGAACCCGGTGAGCAGGAACCAGTAAAAGCCGATCCCTCCCACCCAGCCCAGGAACCGTTCATTCAAAATATTCCAGTGCGGTATCAAAGGAGTCCCCGGGCACAGGAAGGCTCCTCAGGCATCCATTTCCGCCCCAGCCATATCTCCTCTCCGGATTCCATTTCAGACACACGAACCTCCCGTGTTAAAAAAGTCCTATCCCTGTTTAGAAAACGGGATTCTGGGAACCGAATGAAGCATCAGGCCAGGATCTGGGCTGCGCGTTCATGCCGGCCTTTCTTTCCCGGGAAGCAGCACATCCAGGTACCGGGGCGCCGCATGCTCTACGGTATACGGTCGAGTGGCCTCATCACGATCAAAATCCAGAGGATGGTCCAGGGAGCGACATATGGCCTCTGCCAACGCACTACTGTCGCCCACCGGAACCAAACGGCCGTAGCGGCCGTTTTCAAGGATTTCCGCGGGCCCGCTGGGGCAGTCGGTGGATACAACGGGCGTTCCCAACGCCAGGGCCTCGATCAAGACATTCGGGGAGCCCTCCCACGCCGAAGAGAGGGCCAATAGATCGGCACGAGCCATCCAGGCATACGGGTTGGAAACATGGCCGGGCATGGCCACTACCTCCTCGAGCCCCAACCTGCGCACTTCCTGCTGAATGGCCTCTTTCTCGGGGCCCTTGCCCAGCATGATGAGCCGAAGCGGCCTGCTCTGCCTGGCCTTGGCCACCGCCTTCAGGAGGGTAGGCAGATCCTTTTGGGGGGCAAAGCGGGCGACACTGAGCACTACCGGAGTGGCACCTTCCTGGAGCCAGGGGTGGTCGACGGCTTCCTGACCTTGCTCGAAGAGGCTCGGAGTGATCGTGGTATTGGGAATGGAGTAGCCAGGAAGCTCCCAGAGCTTTGCCGCCTCCCGCAGGTCCCGGGCCACTCCTTGCGAGGCCCCGATAAGCGCATCCGCCCAAGGGTAGAAGCGGCGGATCTGTGCCATCTTTTTCCGCTGTTTCCCTTTCCCGCCTCGCACGGAGGCCACATAGTTGTTCCTGGCCTCGACGACAATGCGGGAATGCACCCCCGGGAGCCTGCCAGCGGCCGCGATCAGCACGTTATCGGCGTGATGTCTGGCCAGCACCGCCTTCGGCTGGACTTTCCGGAGATACCGCCAGAGCCGGAACAGTGTGGGCAAACGCTCTCTGGTGCCCAGATGGAGAAAGCCTAGCGAATCCGGAAATTCTTCGGGGTGGAAAAGCTGGGCATCCCGGTAGCCCAAGATCTGGACTTTGATCCCTAACCGGTCCCAGACGGGAATCAGGTTCGCGACACAGCGCCCCTTCCCTCCACCGATCTTCAAGTTCCCGAAGAGCACAATGTCCGGTTGCGCTTGTATCACGCCCGTTCTTTTCCTCTCCTTGTGCGGCTCACCGTTCCTACCCCGTTCAAACCGTCTTGTAGTCAAGTGCCGGGACACCAGAGGAAGAACTCTGCCGGATCGCCACATGACCGGCGAGGTTCGAAGTCTACATGGGCCGCTGAACGAGGCGCAACCGCGCCCATAGTGACCCAGGCCACCTCTCCACCCCTAGCCGAAGGGAAGGTCGCCCTTCCTGCCGTGACCGCCTCCAGGGGGAAAGGGTGAGAATCAGCTAACGCCCGTTGGATCGGCCTTTCTTCACACATACCCCCACAACGTATGGGCAATCCTCTCCAAACCCCTTATCATCTAGCTTCCGATTGAAGCTTGATGGCACAAGGTGGGATTACGGCCTCAGAAGTGGCAAAACATCCCCTAAAATGGAGCTGCCGAGCCTGTCTGACCGGCAAGCATATTCTGATGGCACTTTGGGAGCTGGAAGGCACCATACGGGGCCGATACTTGACCCTTTGAGGTACAAGCTTTTCGGGAAAGCCCCCCTGTTTTCAGAACATCCAACCTTAACCTCATACAACGCTTTGTCCTGGCCGGACCCGGATACCCCAAGATGAGCCCAATCACCCATGTCGCATTCCTCATGCCCTCTGCCGGCTGGGGCGGTATCGAGCGCAAGAACGTCCATTTCGCCAATGAGCTCGCCAGGCGCGGAATCCGGGTGGACATGCTTCTATCCCGTTCGGAGACCCCGCCCTACCAGGACTATCTGAACGAATCGGTCCACGTCCGTCCCCTGGGGGCCAGGCATAAGTATTCCGCCGTACCCAAGGTCAAAGCCTATCTCGACTCGGAGCAGCCGGACGTACTGATCACCGCCAAGGATCATGGGGCCAAAGTCGGCATCGTGGCGGGAAGGCTTTCCCGGGCCCATACCAAGATCGTCCTGGGAATCGGCAACACCCTGGGCACTTCGGAGACCAAGCTTGGCCGGCGCCTCGGGGTACGCCTCCTCTATCGGCTCGCCGACCGGATTATCGCGAACTCTCAAGGCGTGGCCGACGATCTCGTGGAATCCTTCGGCCTGCCCGGGAAGAAGGTCCGCGTGGTATTCAATCCGGTGGTGACGGACAATCTGCTCGATCGATGCCGGGAGCCGGTGGACCATCCCTGGCTCCAGGGCGGCCGCGACTTCACAACGGTGCTCGGATGCGGACGCCTGAGCCCTCAAAAGGACTTCCCCACCCTGCTTCGCGCCCTGGCCGAAGTCCGCATGCACCGGGATTGCCGCCTCGTGGTGCTCGGCGAGGGCCCAGAGCGGGGAAACTTGCGGGCTCTGGCCGAACGGCTGGGCATCACGGACGCGGTGGATTTCCCCGGATTCGTCGACAATTCCTACGCCTATATGGCCAGGACCGACCTGTTCGTACTTTCCTCGCGCTGGGAAGGCCTGCCGAACGTGCTGATCGAAGCCCTGGCCTGCGGCGCACCCTGCGTGGCCACGGACTGCCCCAGCGGGCCCCGGGAGATCCTCCGGGAAGGCCAATACGGCCGCCTCGTTCCCATGGGGGATGCCCAGGAAATGGCCACGGCAATCGGGGAAGGCCTGGACAGCCCTACTCCCCCCGCGATACTCCGAGAGGCCGCGGACCGCTTCAAGGCGGAGGCCGCCACCGACCATCTCCTTGAGGTCCTCGGCGAGGTAGCCGCTCCCGCCTCTCCTGCAACCGTTTCTTCCCGCACTTCTGCCGACGAATAGGCTTTCATGCTCCCTTCCAGGCCCATAATCGTAATCGGCATGCACCGCTCCGGAACCAGCATGCTGGCCGGACTCCTCCGGAAGGCCGGGGTGTACATCGGCCGCAATCTGGGCAAGAACGAGGAGGCGCTCTACTTCCGGACCCTGAACCGGTGGCTCCTGGCCCAGGCCGGGGGCTCCTGGACGCATCCCCAGCCGATCCATGAGCTCCTGGAGGACGAACCGTCCCGGCAGCTTGCCCGCGAATACCTGAAAGCCAGCCTCCAAGGCCCCCGGTCCCTGGGCTACTGGGGCGCGACCGGGATCCTACCCTTCCAACCGGCCGGAAAGCGCCTCTGGGGCTGGAAGGATCCCCGCAGCACCTTCACCCTCCCCTTGTGGCTGGACCTGTTCCCCGAAGCGCGGGTGATCCACATGGAGCGGCACGGGGTGGATATCGCCGAAAGCCTGGCGGTACGCCGCGCCCGATCGCAGAAGCGCACCCAGGAGCACTTCCGCCGGCGCCGATTCCTGTACCGGTTCGTTTCCAAGAAGACGGACCTGCTCGACACCCCCCGGCTGGCCAGCCGGGAGCGCGCCTTCGAGCTGTGGGAGGAATACCTCGCTGAGGGCCGGGCGCAGATGGCCAGCCTGGGGGTCCAGGGCCTGTCCCTGGTCTACGAATCCTTCCTCCAGGATCCTGTCCGTGAATTCGCCCGGGTTGCCGAATTCTGCGGACTGGAGGCCGGGGAGGACCGGATACGCGCAATCACCGGCCACCTGGATCCAGAGCGTGCCTTCGCCTACCGCTCCTCGCCGGAGCTGCGGGCCTTCGCGGAGGCCCGGTCCGACCGGCTCCAGGCATTCGGCTACGCGCCGTGAGCGGAGCCCCGTCCCGACGCATCGCTATCTTCCTGTCCTTTTCCGGGGACGGCGGAGTCGAGCACATGATGGTTAACCTCGCCGGCGCCATCGCCCGACTGGGTTTCCCCGTGGACCTGGTCAGGATCCGCGTCGAGGGCGGCCACGCCACCCGGATACCGGAGGGCGTGCGCGTGGTGGACCTCAAAGCCCGGCATACCTGGTCCAGCCTCCCGGCGCTGGTGCGCTACCTGCGCCGGGAGCGCCCGGCGGCCCTCTTGGCCGCCAAGGACCGGGCGAACCGGATCGCCCTTCGGGCGCGCCGCATTGCCGGCGTATCCACCCGGATCGCGGTGCGCCTGGGCAACAACCTCTCCCGCTCCCTGGAGGGACGCTCCCGGTTGCGCAAGTGGGCACGCACGGTGCCCATGCGCCGGGCCTACCACAAGGCGGATGCGGTGATCGCCGTCTCCGCGGGCGTGGCCGAGGACACTGCGGCCATAACCGGGCTTCCCCGCCGAGCCATCCAGGTGCTGCCCAACCCGGTGGTTACACCAGACCTAGAGGAGCGCGCCCGCCCCATCCCGGAGCACCCGTGGCTCCGGGACCAGGGCGAGAAGGATCCCCCGCTCATCCTGGGCGTTGGCCGGTTGAGCCGGCAGAAGGATTTCCCGACACTGCTCCGGGCCTTCGCCCGGCTCACGGAGGAGCAGTCCGCCCGGCTGGTGGTGCTGGGAGAGGGCCGGGACCGGGCCGAGCTGGAGGGGATGGCGGCCCGGCTCGGCATCTCCGGGCTGGTGGACTTTCCCGGCTTCGCGGCCAATCCGTATCCGTATATGCAGCGCGCCGACCTCTTCGCCCTCTCCTCTGCCTGGGAGGGCTCCCCCAATGCCCTTACCGAGGCGCTGGCCCTGGGTACCCCGGTGGTGGCCACGGACTGCCCCAGCGGGCCCCGGGAGATCCTCGAGGAGGGGCGTTACGGGGCTCTGGTTCCGGTCGGGGATGCGCCGGCGCTGGCGGAGGCCATGGCCGAGACGCTGCGGGCACCCCTTTCCCCGGAATTCCTGCGCAGCGGAGGCGACCGGTACCGGGATACGGAAAGCGCCCGTCGCTACCTCGAGGTGCTGGGCGTCCCGGACGCGGGCTGAAGACCGGGCCCGGGCATGGTAGGCTCACCGCTTTCCGGCCGGACAGCACGCTTGGCCATTCGGGCACCGCACCAAGGAGACCGCCCGCCATGCTGTACTCGTACCGCTACCGTTTCCTGTTCGTCCACCTCGCCAAGACGGGCGGCACCAGTGTCCGTACCGCTCTGGACGGCTACCGGTGGCGGGACCCCTATTTCTATCCCCAGTTTCTCTGCCGCAAGCTGAGCGGACTCACCAAGCGGCGCATCGGCGTCCGCATACCCCGCCACGCAAAGGCCATCACCGCCCAGGAGATGCTGCCCAAGGACATCTTCGAGTCCCTGTTCAAGTTCGCCTTCGTGCGCAACCCCTGGGACCTGCAGGTAAGCTCCTGGTACCACATCAGCCGCGAGCGCCCGCACCTGCTCGAGGGCATCGACGACTTCGACGCCTTCCTCTATTGGAAGCTGGAAGATCCGAAGCGGCCCTACCACTACATCGTTGACGCTTCCACGGAGCCGCAATGGCACTCGCTCATGGACTTCAACGGCAACCAGATCGTGGACTTCCTGGGGCGGTACGAGAACCTGGGGGAAGACTACTACGAGGCGTGCCGGCGCATCGGGCTGCCCAAGATCCCGGAGCTGCCCCACAAGCGCCAGGCCAAGAACCGCACCGACTACCGGACCTACTACACCGATTACGCGTACGGCCTCATCGATAAGCACTTTCGGCCCGACATCGACAACCTGGGCTATACCTTCGATTGAAGAGGCGGGAATGGGCACTTTAGGCAGCGGGACTGTGGCTTCCGCCCAGTAGGGGGTTAGCCTTCATCCGGGGGTACGCCCCCCCGATGTCGCGGCCGGAGGCCGCTCCCACGATTCCCGCTGAGCAACATTGGAGGGGTATTCGGGATAACCGGTGTCTCTTGATTCGGTCTGTTGTGAAGATCCGCCCCGACGGATGCCGAGTCTGCAGTAGTCCCAGCTACATACCACCCTTCTGCAACAGACTCCTGGCCCCCAATAAAGGTCAGGCGGAGGAGGCGCCTTTCGTTACCCCCCGCCAGCGCCGCTCCTTGAGCCAGTTCAGTACCCGCCCGGGCACCGCCAGCAGGTCGATGCCCAGCCGACTGCCCCGACCCAGATCCTCCTGCCAGGTCTCCCGCAGGGCGATCTCGCTGCTTTGGGCGGTACGCACCCCGTTTCCGGCCAGATTATGGTTGTCCTGGCTGGCCCAGTCGCTGACCTGCGCGGGCTCGAACGCCAGCCCCAGGTATTCCATTATCCGCCGCATCTCGGCCTCGGGCTCGCTGGCCAGCCGCTCATAGCGCACCACCAGGTGGGGCCGATCGAAAAGGAGACCGAATAGCCGCAGGGAGCGGTAGGAGTACTGGAAGGTCGGCCTGAAAACCTGCCCCTTGCGCCGCCGCACCGAATTGGCCCGGCCCTTGGGGTTCCGCATCACGTGAATGGGCAATACTTCCAGGTCGGGGTGCTTGAGCAGGTGGCGCAGGCGGGTAACCCGCTTGGAGGAATCCACCACGTAGTCCACATCCTTGGAGGCGGCCACCGCGGAGAACAGCTCCAGATTGTCCCGCCGGAACGTTTCCGCATCGGCGGCTTCCAGATCCAGATCGTCCAGCTTCCGGCCGTACCGCTTTTCCAGCTCGGTGTTGACCGCCGTCCAAAAGGGACATTGCCAGATGTCCTCCGCGCCGCACGCGCAGGAATTGCCGATCCGGTCCGTGCTCTGCGGATTCTTCTGACGCTGCAGCCTGGCAAACTTGCGGAGCTTGTGGACCTCTCCAACCCCGGCCATGCCGCTGTGGGCGTTGAGCAGGACGTCCAGCAGCGTGGTCCCGCTCCGCCCGAGCCCGGTAACATACACCACCTTCATCGATTCCGACCCCTTACTCATTCTCCCGCGCGGCGGAGCTGCCCGGCCCACAGGCCGGCTGCACCGCCCCTTCCCCGGAATGCGCCATGACCGCATCCAGCTTGGCGGTCACATCCGTCACCTCGATCGCTCCCATCGCCTCGGCATGCCGCACCCGCTGCCCCCAGGCGGCCTGCTCCACGCTGGTGTCCGCGAACCGGGCCAGGTTCTCGGGATACCGGTTCACCGCCCATTGCTGACTGAGATACGGACCGGTCCGGTACGGATTGGAGGTACCGAACAGACCGATCACCGGGATCCCGGCGGCCGTTCCCATGTGCGCCGGACCAGTATCGGGGGCCACGAGCGCCCGGGAGCGCTCCAGCACGGCCAGCAGCTGCTTAAGCGAGGTGCGGCCCACCAGATTGACGGGCTGATGGGCCATGGCGTCGGCCACGGACTGGCCGTAGGCCTGCTCCTGGGGCGACGGTCCGCCGGTGAGCACCACCTGCATGCCGTGCTCCCGGACCGCGTAGTCGGCCACCGCCGCGTACCGTTCCGGATACCAGTTCCGCCAGTTCCGGGGCCGCACGCTGGAGCAGGGGTTGATGGCCAGCACCGGCGCCGTCCCCGGAAGGTGCTCCGCGGCGAAGGCACGCGCCTCCTCGGGCACGGGGATCTCCCACCGCAGGTCCCGTTCCCGGATCCCCATTGCCCGCAGGAAATCGAAGAGCCCGTCCAGCACGTGGCGCCGGGGATTGGGCGCGATGCGGCGGTTGACGAACAGGCCGTGCCCGTTCCTGGAGCGCCCCGGATCGTAGCCGAGCCGGGTATCCGCGCGGACACCCAGCCCGGCCACATTGGCCCGCAGCGCCGTCTGCATCTGGAGCAGCAAATCGAAGCGGCGGTCGCTCAAGCGGCTGCGCAGCCTGCGTAGCTCGCGGAGCCCGCCCCCCTTCTCGTAGGGAACCACCTCCACGCCGGGGAGGTCGCCCACCAGGCCGGCTTCCACCTTGCCCACCACCCACGTCAGGGCCGTTTCGGGCCAGTAATGCTGAAGGGTGCGGATTACGGGTACCACATGAGTGACATCGCCGATTGCCGAAAGGCGGACGATGCAGAGGCTCCGCGGCGGGGAAGAGACGGTGTGGCTATTGGTCATGGGCCTGGAGGTAGTCAGGAGATGGACTTTCCATGAAAAGGATCAAGCCTTGGCTGCCCGGAATTATAAAGGCCCTGGCCCCATGGGGCATCCTCGAATGTAGGGGAAATCCCTTGCGGCTCCTTTCGGATTCCGGGAAAATCCGGTGCTTCGCCTTACGTTATCGGAGAGAAGACCCTTGCAGGAGAGTCCCGAGCGCATTCTGATTACCGGCCACCCCAGGTCGGGGACCAAGTTCACCGCCAAGATGCTGAAGCGGATGGGGTATCCCACCAGCTACGAAGGACACAGCCTGGGCCGCAAGACCCGCTTCGTTTCCTCCTGGAAGCACGCCATGCCTGGGGTCTTCGAATACCGGTACTTCCGCAAGATGAAGCTGGACCAGGATTTCGCGAAGGTCATCCATCAGGTCCGCCATCCGCTGAAGGTCATCGCCTCCTCCACCACGCTCTTCGATCTGACCATCGATCACATCAAGAAGCACGTGGATATTCCCGAGGAGACCGTGCACAAGAATCAGCCCCTGAAGCTGTGCATGCGGTCGTGGATCGGCTGGAACAAGCTGATCGAGGAAAAAGCGGACTGGCGATACCAGCTCGAGGAGCTGCGCGACATCTTCCCGGAGTTCTGCCGGCAGATCGGCATCCCCGAGCAGCCCATACCCAACATGGGCAAGCGCAACACCCGCCGGCACGGGGATTTCACCTGGGACGACCTCTACCGGGAAGACGAGGCCCTGGCCCAGGAGATCCGGGAGATGGCCCAGCGATACGGCTACGAGGACTGACCGATCGTCTCCCGGGAGCCCGTGACCGCCGCCACGTAATCGGCCAGGACGCCGGAATTGGCCGTTACCGTCGCCCGGGCGGCCCCACCGATCCGCTCCCGGGCCTCCGGGCTGGCAAGCAGCCTGTCCAGAGCGACCTCCAGCTCGGCCTCGTCGGCCACCTGAACCGCACCCCCCCCCTCGAGCAGCAGCCGGGTCTCCTCGGCGAAATTCTCCATATACGGTCCCACGACCACCAACTTGCCCAGCGCCGCGGGCTCCAGGAGATTGTGCCCGCCCTTCGGCACCAGAGAGCCGCCCAGGAACACCAGATCCGCATGCGCCATGAAACCGGTGAGCTCACCGAGCGTATCGGCCAGATAGACCTCGGTATCGCGGGCAACCGGTTCGCCCCGACTGCGCACCGCCACCTTTTCCGTCACCTCCGCGAGCTCCCGCAGAATCGCCTCCCGGCGTTCCGGGTGGCGGGGGGCGATAACCAGCAGCCGCTCCGCATCCCCGACCCGCTTCCATAGCCGGGAAAGCATCGCTTCCTCGCCCTCCCGGGTGGACCCGGCCAGCACATAGGGCCGTTCCAGCAGGCGATCCACCTCGGCCTCCCGCTGCAGATCCGCCATCTGGGCGAATTTAAGGTTCCCCAGCACCCGGATCCGCTGGTCCGGCATCCCCAGCCCCCGGAACCGCTCGGCGTCCTCCTCCGAACGGGCCAGGCATTCCGCAACGGACCGGAGCGCCGTACGGTAGGCCCGACGAAGCCAGGCGGGCGCCTCCATGGTCCGCGGGGAAAGGCGTCCGTTCACGATCGTCAGGGGGATTCCGCGCCGCTCGCAGGCGGCGAACAGGTTCGGCCAGAGCTCCGTCTCCACCACCAAAGCCTGGCGGGGGCAGGCCTGATCCAGAAAGCGCCGAACACCGCCGGGGAGGTCCAGGGGCAGATAGGCATGGACCACGCCCTCCGGGAACGCCTTCTCGGCCGCATCCGCGCCGGTGGGCGTGGCCGTGGAGACCAGGAGGCTTGCCGTTCCTTCCGCCAGTGCCCGTACCAGGGGCGCCGCCGCCCGCACCTCCCCCACGGAAGCGCAATGCAGCCAGTAATCGAAGGGCCCCTCGGGTGCATCCCGGCCAAGGCGCTGCCGAAAATACCGGCCACCGCCGTCCCGGTTCGCCCGCCACAGGGTATAACCGACCGCCGGCAGCGCCGCCAGCCGTACCAATACATTGTAAGCGCTTACTTTCATTAAAAAGGATGCTTTCCCGGACCGAGGACCGACAATCCTGCCAGATCGGTGGCCACTTGTCCCCATCATTTGCGACGCAATTGACTGGCCGGAGCGCCTCGACCGGTCCGGACAAAACCATAGCCAAAGGAGTGAAAATCAGGCGGGTTACGCGGTGCGTTCAAACGGGAAGCGACACGGCGGAAGGCTTAGGACAAAGGCTAGTCATGGAATGAATGAGAAAAACTTGTTTGCGAGCCGGTTCCCATCCTACCAGTCCTGGCGGAGGGAAAAGCGGGCTAATCGTGAAATCCACCCACGGACCAGCCAACAGAAAAGGCCGGCCCCGCAGGGCCGGCCTTTCTCATTCCAACGCTTACTAAGCGGACTTAGAAGCTGGTCTGGAACATGGCCCAGATAGCACCATCATAATCACCGTCGTCGGCGTTGTACTGGGCACCCTTGATGCGGTGGAAATCACCTGCAGAGTTTCCGCCACCGTAGTCCGAATCCTTGGTGTCGCCGCCTGCCATGGCGTAGAACAGCTGGATCCGGGCCTCGTGATGCACTTCCGGATTCAGGAAGAAGTTGGCGCCGATCCAGGTTTCGCTCACGGTGGAGGAGCTTCCGGAAGCGGGGTCATGCTCGGAGTTATAGTGCCGGACCACACCCTCGACCATCGGGGTGAACTCATAACCGGCATGGGCAAACCACACAGTCTGGTCGCGGCTGTCCACGTTATCCACGTTAGAGGCATCCAAGTACTCGGCCTTCAGGGTCAAGCCGGGCATCGGCATGGACTTCACGCCGATGTCGAAGACGCTGTAGTCCTCGGCATTATTAACCGTATCGGTAGCTGCGCTCATCCCATAGGAGATCTCAGCATACAGCAGCTTGCCCATGCTGTAGTCCAGGCGACCACCATAGGAATTAGTCTCGCCGAAGTTGCCCGCATCGTTTACGGACCGGTCTTCATCCACAGCCCCACTACGGGTGGCCGGATTCCCGATAAAGGCGGCGTAACCGACCCCCGAAGCATTACCGAAAACATAAGCGCCATTGGTACGCTCAAGGACATAGTCCTTCTCCATACCGCGCTTGATGATGTCCAGTTTCTTGCCGGAGGTATTGAAGTCCATGCCGATGGGGGTCTTGCGCATACCCACCTGGACATTGGCGGGACCGAAGTCGTAGCCCACCACTGCGTCCTTGATGATGTTGGGCAGCTGATTGGTGTTCGAAATCGAGTCCCCAGGCGAAATATTATCGTTATCAACACCGGTAGAATTGAAATCTACCTGCAGCTTAGAAAAGGCCCCGGAATCGAACTTGGCCTTGTAGCCGATACGGATGCGATCAGCACCGAACTGCAGGCCCCCACCATCACCCTGGGCGTCGGCACCTCCAGTGTTGGCGGTAATCTGATTGAAGCCGAACCAGTTCACTTCGGCTTCGGCCTGGGCGCCGGCGGGGACAGCCACCAGACCGGCAATTGCGGCAGCAACAAGCTTGTTGCGCATGTTCTTCCTCCCTCTAGAGGTCTTGGGCAATGCGAATAAGGAGTTTGTAGCACAGCCCTGACACCCACGCAACACCACCGGACTGCGTTTTTCACGTGTCCAAGGGCCTTTTCCCGCCGAGTGTTTCATTTTTACAACGCTACCATTTTTGTATCCCCGGATTGCGCGCAGGCTATCGAGATTTGTCAAAAGGGGGATAAACTGCCGCTCCGGGCTGCCGGATGGGAGGAGAACATGCGAATATTTCAAGCTTGCGCGGGAATCGCCCTTGCCGCCTGTCTCCAAATAGCGACGCCTTCCCTATTTGCCGGGGAGGAAAGCCGACCGGGGGATCATCCGCCGGTCCGAGTGGACATTCAGCCCCCGGCCGTCCAGGAGGCCCTGGAAGCCAGAAAACCGGATGCCGTGCTGACGCCCAGGGATACATTGCGGGAGGTGGCCCCGGACGTGTACCTCACCCACGGGGTGATCGGGACCGTCGACGAATTCAACCGGGGCTTCAACGGCAATGCGGGCTTCGTGGTGACCCGGGAAGGGGTGGTGGTCATCGATTCCCTCGGTAGTCCCCGCCTGGGCCGGCGGTGGATCGATACCATCCGGTCGGTAACGGACAAGCCCATCCGATACCTCATCCTCACCCACAACCACCCGGACCACTCCTACGGCGCCGTCGCCTTCCGGAGAAAGACGGAGGCCAAGATCATCGCCCACCCCGGCACCCGGCACTACCTCAATTCCAGCCAGTTCGAGGCTAGCGTGGCCTATCGGAAGGAGCTCCTGGGATCGGACTTCGAGGGCTTCAAGGGTGTCCATGCGGACAGGGTCGTGGAGCCCGCCTTCGGGGGCCCCCTGGAGCTACAGCTCGGCGGAGAGGTGTTTCACGTCTACAACGTGGGTGGCCACCACAGCTTCGGCGACCTGCTGGTCCACATGCCGAAACGGGGCATCACATGGGCCGGCGACCTGTACTTTCAGAACCGCACCACCTACATGCTGGACGGCGACCTGGACGATTACTTCAAGGCGCACGACCTTGCCCGGGAGCTGGGTACCAGGCTGCTGATCCCCGGGCACGGAGTGGCCCAGGAGGGACCCCCCTTCCCCATGCGCCGCAGGACGGTTTCCTATGTAACCCGGCTGCGGAACATGATGCGGGAGGCGGTGCGGAACATGTCTCCCCTGTCCAGGGCCGTGGACAAGGCCGATGAGGCCTTCCCGGAATGGGAGGAAACGGCCCTGTTCGAGGAGAACCACCGCAAGAACGCCAACTTCGTCTACACGGAGATGGAAAAGAAGATTCTGTTCGGGGAGGACTGAAGGCTCAGCCGCCCCCGTCGGCCGCGGCCCCCTCCTGCCGCTTCTCCCGGTGGGCGCGCACCATGGAGACCCCTTCCAGCACCACCCAGAGGGCGAGCAGCAGGATGATGCCGCCCACGATGGTCAGCGCCCAATTGCCCTTGGCGATGTAATCGGCGAGGTTATAGACCATGGCCGTCACCGTGGCCACCAGCACCAGCACCATGGGAACCACGGTGTAGACCACCGGCCGCCGCATATGGAAGAGGTAGGCGGAAACCGCCAGAAGCGTGAGCGCCGCCAGGATCTGGTTGGTGGTGCCGAACAGCGCCCACAGGTGGAGGCCCGCCGGTTTGCCGTCCACCTTGAAGAAGGCGAAGAAACCGATGGCCGCCACGGCGAACAGGGTGGCCACCCAGCGGTTCTCCAGGGCGCGAAGCCCAAAGGTGGCGCCGATCTCGTTGAGGTTGTAGCGCAACAACCGGGTCCCGGAGTCCACGGAGGTGAGGGCGTAGGCCACTACCACCACGGAGACGAAGGCCTCGGCCAGCTTCTGGGGCACACCCCAGGAGTGGATGAACAGTCCGGTGCCGTGGATGAAAGCGCCCAGCTTGGCCGCGAGGCCGGAGCCCGCCTCCCAGGTGGCGTAGTGGTCCGCCCACGCGGCGTAGCTGGAGAATCCGGCGGTTGTGGCCAGCACCGCGATCAAGGCCAGCAGGCTCTCGCCGATCATGCCCCCGTAGCCCACCAGCCGGGCATCCGGCTCCTTGTCCAGCTGCCGGGCGGTGGTGCCGCTGGCCACCACGCCGTGGAAGCCGCTGATGGCGCCGCAGGCGATGATGATGAACAGGAAAGGCAGCATGGCCGGCGCGCCCTCGGGACTCGGGTTGAAGGCCGGGGCGGCGAACTCCGGATTGAGCAGGAACAGACCCGCCAGAATGGCGGCCAGGGCCAGGTACAGCAGCAGGGAGTTCAGGAAATCCCGGGGCTGCAGCAGCAGCCACACCGGGAGCAGCGAGGCCACCAGCGCATAGGCGAGCAGCGCCCACCGCCACAGGGAAGCGTCCACCCCGATGACCGGGAACTGCAGCCCGCCGAACGTGAGTGCCAGCACGCCGAGGAAAGCCGCGGCCGTCAGCGGACCCAGCCGCCAGCCGCGCCGGTAGTGGAGGAAGCCCACCACCATGGCCAGCGCCATCAGCGAGAAGGTGGGCATCACCGCCTCGGGATGCTGCACCACCGTCTCCGGGCCACTGGCGGGGGAGGCGAACAGGGAGCCCACCACCAGCACGAACACCCCCATGGCCAGGGCCACCAGGAAGAAGATGATGAGCAGGAACAGCACCTTGGCCCGCGGGGTGATCACCCGCTCGGCGATCCGGCCCACGGAATGGCCATTGTTGCGGACGGACAGGGAGAGGGCGGAGAAATCGTGTACCGCCCCGATCAGCAGCGCCCCCAGCACCACCCACAGCAGGGCCGGAACCCAGCCCCAGATCACCGCGATGGCGGGCCCGAGCATGGGCGCCAGGCCGGCCACGGAGGCGTAGTGGTGACCGAACAGGACGTACTTGTTGGTGGGAACGAAATCCAGCTCGTCGCGGTGGGCGTGCGCGGGAGTAACCGCCCCGGGATCAAGCCGCCAGACCCGCTCCGCCAGAAAGCGGCTGTAGTAGCGGTAGAAGACCAGATAGAAGGCTATGGCTATGGCGGCGACTGCTGCTGGACTCATCCCCGGATCCCCGTCGGCTTGGCTTTGAAATATCCCGGGGAATCTAGCATAAAGGGATGCCTGCCCTAAGGCAGGCCCGCCCGGAACCGTCTTGACCCATCAACAGCCCCTCCTTATACTTGTCGGTCTCGCTTGGGGGATCGTCTAGTGGTAGGACAGCGGATTCTGGTTCCGTTAACCCAGGTTCGAATCCTGGTCCCCCAGCCATAGACGGGCCTGATCCACCCTTTTGGGAAATCAGGCAAAAAACCCCGCCCGGGTATCCACCGGGCGGGGTTTTTTGCGTCGTCCCGAGCAATTCCCGTCGCTGGACACCACCGGCCACCGCATACCTTCCCGTCCACTCCCCCTCCGCCCTGCCTCGTGCATCTCCTGCGGTTCCCGGCGAACGATTCCAAACGCCCCCCTGTCGGGACCATGAACTGGCACCGAAAGGGGCAGCTTCGCTGCGAGCTCCGGATCCGATTTTTCCGGACCATATACCGCATTTGGGTGAGTCTTTCCGTTTCAGCTTGCTGTAAAAGGACAACTGAAAAGGGAGGGAAAACACGTTCGCACCGGGACACCGGGAATCGACGACCTGCGGCCATCGGGCGCTACATCTGGAGAAAGGGCATGGAAATGGGACCCATCGGACGCTTGAAGGCGGTCACCAAAGTGCTGGCGGGAGTGGCGGTATTGCTGGCCTCGGATTCCGCGCTCGCGGGGGGATACCTGGGGGTGGGCGCCTGGGACAGCCAGTTCTTGGGGGAGGAGCACGACCGGAAATACGAATCGGATACCAACCGCATAAAATCCCTGCGTTTCGGTTGGCAAAGCAGAGACCTCGCTGGAATCTTCGGGGATGTGAATTTCGACGACCGGAACCGGGTCCGGGATCTGGCCGTGGGCCTGGTCTTTGATGACTACACCGTCCATGTGGAGCGGGGGGAGGTCTCCGGGGATATCGTTTCCACCAACGGATCAGGGGGCACCAAGATCGGCGAATTCGAGAGCCCGTACCTGGGCATCAATCTCGTATCCAAAGTCAGCACTGACGGTGCGTTTTACTTGGGCGTCGGCTATCAACAATTCGCCATGCCGATCCTTTTCGAATACGGAACCGGGGGGGATTTCAATGACCACATCCAGGACGACAACGTAAAATTCCAGCATCTCGGACTCGGTGTGTATTACGACCCGATCCGGGACTACCTTATGAGTGACCGAACGGACGACGTGAATACCTGGTACTTTTCGACCAATGGGGTTTGGGGAATCTCCAAAGCAGTCACTAGTGACGCTCCGGAAATGCAACAGCACGGGGTCGATGGCCAGGAGTACTACCTTTTCGGGCAGTCCGGCTCCTACGAGCTGGGCTGGTTTTTCGGTAGCCGCGGGGAGCATTGGGGAATTACGGCCAATATCGGCTACCACCTGCGTGCAATAACCATGGTCGATTTTTCCCGGTTCCCGGATTTTCCCGAACCGGAGGAAGGCGAGATCCTCCCGCCGGAAGCGCAGTTCATCCTGCACGGCCCGCGGGCGGGGATCCGGGCCGTTTTCTAGGCCGGTACCCGTTCCGCTCCCGGTGCGAGAGATCGCGAGCGCTCCGAACGAAAACGGCCCCATGCCGGACATGGGGCCGAAAGAAAGGCTCAGGTCTCCGGGCCTACTCGAGGCCCGGGACGCCCTTACGGGATCCGCAAGGGCACGTACAGCATCTGCTGCTTGCGCTGCACCAGCACGGGGACGCGGGCGCCCTCCTCGACCCGGTCCAGCAGCTTGTCGATGGTCCCGGGATTCTTCACGCGCACATCCCCGAACTTGAGGATGATGTCGCCGGGGCGAATACCCGCATCCCGGGCCGGGCCGGGCTCGATTCCCTTGACCAGGGCGCCACTTTGCTCCGGCAGGGAGCGCTGCTGACGAAGCTGATCCGGAACGGGCGCCAGCTGCATGCCCAGGGCCGTGGCGGGCTCCGCTTCGCCGTTGGCCCCGCCGCGGGCCTCCGCCAGGGAGCCGAGGGTGACGGTCTTCTCGATCCGCTCCTCGCTGCGCAGGATGGTGAGGGTTACCTCGGTGCCCGGGTCCAGACGCCCGATCTTGGGCGGAATGTCGCCGGCCTTGGCCACCGGCTCGCCATCCACGGCCAGGATGATGTCCCCGGACTGCAGGCCGGCCTCGGCGGCCGGGCTATCCGGCTTGACGTCGGCGATCAGGCCGCCCCGGGGCTTGTCGAGCCCCATGGACTGGGCGAGCTCCCGATTGAGCCGCTGGACACCCACGCCCAGGTAGCCGTGGCGGACCTCGCCGTGCTCCTTGATCTCGGCCACAACATCCCGGGCCATACGGGTAGGAATGGCGAAGGACAGCCCCATATAGCCCCCGGAGCGGGAGTAGATCTGGGCATTGATGCCCACCACCTCCCCGGCCAGGTTGAACAGAGGTCCGCCGGAGCTGCCCGGATTGATGGCCACGTCGGTCTGCAGGAAAGGCACGTAGCTTCCCGCCTTGCCGGGGATGCTGCGGCCCTTGGCGCTGACGATGCCCGCCGTTGCGCTCTGCTCGAAGCCGAAAGGCGAGCCCATGGCCAGCACCCAGTCGCCCACTTCCAGCTTGTCGCCGCTGCTCCACGCCACCGTCGGCAGGCCGGAGGCATCCACCTTGAGCAGGGCAACGTCCGTGGCGCGGTCGGTTCCCAGCAGCTCCGCCTCGAGCTGGCGCCGGTCCGAGAGCTGCACCACGATCTCGCTGGCGCCTTTGACCACGTGGGCATTGGTAACGATGTGGCCATCGGAGGAAACGATGAAGCCGGAGCCGAGGGAGCTCACCTCGCGCTTCTGCCCCCCGCCGTCGGGGCCACCGAAGAACCGACGGAAGAATCGCTCGAAGGGCGTACCCTTGAACCGCTCGGGGATCTGCGGACCGCCGCCGCCCACCTCGCGGGTGGTGCTGATATTCACCACCGCTTTCTGGTTGGCCTGGATGATTTGCGTGAAGTCGGGCAGCCGGGAGGCATTATCGACGGGCTTCTCAGCGGTGCTGGCCGCCTCCTGCGCCTCGGGCTCGGACGTGCTCGTGGCGGGGTCGGCACAGGCGGTGGCCACCAGGCTGAGGCTCAGCAGCACCGCCAGCCCCGGCAACAACCGCGGGATTTGGAATGACATACGTTCCTTTCTTGCGTGCGGTAAGAAGGGGGCCAGGAGTGGATCGCCGGCAGACGGAGCGGATTCGGCGGCCCACTCCTGGACCATGAGGGGTTTGGCGCTCAGGTCGTGAAAGACCCGCTAGGATCCGTTCGCGGCCCCCTTCTTCTGCATCATCTGGCGCACCTCCTGGGCCTTCTTGCGCAGCTTGTCGAGCATCGCCTGCGTATCGGGGTTCTCATCCTTCATGGCGACCAGCAGGTCCTCCTGGAAGGATTTGCGCGCCTTCTGCAGCTCGGGGCTCTGCATGGCCGCCTTACGGGCCTGCTGGCGCGACTTCATGAGCTTCTGCAGCTCCTGCATCTCCTCCTTCGGAAAGGATTGGCCCTGCTGCCCCGCGGAACGGGCCTTGGCCATCTTGCCGCGCAGCTCCTGGAAACGCTTGCGGTCCTTGGCGGCGAATCCCTCCTTGGCCATCCGCTCCTTAAGCCGGTTCTGAAGCTCCTTCTGGCGCTCCTGCAGGTCGGGATTGTTCTTGAGGGTCTTCCGCTGGATGGTGCGGATCTGTTGCTGCAGCTTCATGGCTTCCTTGCGGGCCTGCTGGAAATCGGACTGCTGGCCGCCCGAAACAGCCGGGCCGGACGCCCCTCCACCGCTCTGGGCGAGCGCCAGTGGCGAAGCGAGCAGCCCGAAGGCCAGCAAACCGATCATTCCCAAACGGCCGGAAGTACGAAACATGGAAACTCCTCAAGGTTTTGAAAATTTTACGGAATAATGCGCCGTTCAAGGATTGGTCAACAACCCGCGCGGGAGAGTTCACACCAACATAAAGATTTTTTTTGATTTTTCCGCGCGGGGTGGCCAGGCCCGGGGGAGGGCATGTTAAGAATGCGCGCCGCTGGCAAGTCAACGGACCGACCTACCGAACCGAATGGAGGGACCTTATGCGCATGCTGACCTGGCTGGCCGCCACGCTCCTTCTGGCCGTAGCCACCCCGGTTCTGGGGGCCTCCGACTCCGGCAAGCAGTCGGGTGCCAACCTTCCGAAATTCCAGAAAGTGGACGAGAACGGCGACAGCAAGCTCACCTACCAGGAGGTGAAGGACCAGGGCGTGAAGAAGGAGCGCTTCAAGGAAGAAGACCTGAACAATGACGGCAAGCTCACCAAATACGACTACAAGTACGGTTTGAAATAGGAAACCGGGCTACCGTCTCGCGCAGAAGCCGGGGTACAATCCCCGGCTCGATTTTTTCCTCCCCGGACCCTGCGCGCCCGCCATGGCCATGCATCGATTCTTTCGCCGGCAACTGCCCTCCGAGGCCCGCGTGCGCGCCTGGCTGGGAAATCATCCTCTGATCAGCCGCTTTCTGGCGCGCTCGGGCTTCTTCGGCCTGCATCGCCGCACGCTGGCGCGCGGGGTGGGCGTAGGGCTTTTCGTCGGCCTCACCCCGACGGTGGGCATCCAGATCTTCCTCATGGCCGTGATCTGCCTCCTCCTGCGGGCCAGCTTCCCCGCCGCTTTCCTCGTCTCCTGGGTGAGCAACCCGCTGACCGCGCCCGCGCTGTATTTCGCCTTCAACCGCCTGGGAGAGGCGGTATTCGGCGATCTAGTCCGAGCCACCCTCACCGCCTCCGGGATGGCGGGAAAGGCAGCGATGCACACCGCTTACGTCGGGCTGGGCAGCCTGCTCATCGCCGTACCCACCGCCCTTTTGGGCTACACCCTGTTCCTCGGCACCTGGCGGCTGTCGGTGCTGCGCAAATGGCGGTCGCGGGGCGACGACGGCCCCAACTGAGCGGACATCGACCGCTCAGGCCTGTCGGGCGGGGCGCAGGAGCAGGAAGACCAGCCAGAGCAGGAAGCCCCAGACCAGCACGTTCAGGACCGTGTCCAGGACGCGCTCGAAGGCCGCTCCTCCGGTCCGGGTCTCTCCGCCCGACAGGGACCACGGAGAGGGCAGCACGGGATCCGGCAGCTCCTTGACCGTGCTCGCGGCCACCAGCCCGTCCACCTCCGCCTCGGAGAGCGGTAGGCCGGCGGTGCGCAGAGCCGCCGCGGGCCCGCCCACCCGGGCGGCGCCGCCGTCCTGGGGCGCCGGTCCCGCTACCACCACCTGGGAGCCCACCGTCTCCACCGGATCGGGCTGATGCGGATAACTGCCCGCCGGAATCCGGGTGGCTCGCAAATAAGGCAGTACCATTCCGCGCCGCCCCCCGGGCCGGTCGTCCAGCGCCTGGAAGTGCAGGTCCGGAAACCGGGCCAGGGCCTCCGCAAATTCGGGATCCGGGACTTCCGTGAGCACCAGCACCCCGTCCAGCCGCCCTTCCCGAAGGCCCCGGAGCAGCTCCCGGGGCTGCCCGTGCCGGGCGGGCTTCTTCCCGGCCAGCTCCAGGATGTCCGTCGCCACCCGCGCCGCGCCGCTTCCCGACGGTAGGACGCCGATTCGCCCCGCGAGCGGCTGGGCATCATGCCGTTGCCTGCGCACCAGATGGATGGTCCGCGTGCCCACCACGGCCACCGCCTCGGCACGCTGATCGCGCTCGGGGCTTTCCCCGCCGCCGGTGAAGAACCGCTCACCGCCGAGCACGGCCAGCCGCGCCCCGCCATCGGCCAGCAGGCCGATGGGATCCGCGCCCTCCACCACGGTCACCGAGCGCTGCGGAAAGGCCTGACGCACGGCCCGTAATGCCCGGTTGGTCTCGGCGCTCAGGCGGTCCCCCTCGTGGGCGGCCAGAAAGAGCTCCGCCTCCCGGGCGGTTTCGCCGCCTTCCTTGATGAGGCCGGCGGTGCGCAGGAAATCGGCGGCCACGGCGGCGGGCGCCTGCCCCTCCATCTGCGCCCGGCCGTTCAGACGCCGCATGGTGGCGGTATCCAGCCGGTCCTGGAGCTTGGCCACCAGCCCTTCCAGCTGCGGATAGCGGGAGACGGCGTCCGCCCGGGCCACTACCCCGCCCTGATAGGGCGGGAAGAAATCCAGGGGGTCCTCCAGGGCACGGAGCCGCCGGCCCGCCAGGGCCCCGTCGGTGGCGTAGGCCACGGCGGCGTCCGCCCGGCCGGTCAGCACCGCCTCGTAGCGCTCCGCCGGCTGATCGAACAGCAAGGGCGGCTCCGCCAGCCGTAGCCCGTAGCGGCGCAGCAGGGGGAACAGCCCGTCCCCGGGCCGGCGGGCGTACACCGAGGGCGTGGCGATGCGCAGACCGCCTTCCAGCCGGCTCAGGTCACTGATGGCGCGCAAGTCCAGGGAGGCCGCCCGGGCGGTGGGGACCACCATCTCGTAGGAATTGTCGAAGCCCAGATCGCCCAGCCAGCGCATGCCCAGGCCCTCGTACAGCGCACGCTGGTCCCCGGGCGCATCACCGGCCGCCGCCAACCCCCCGAGCACCGAGGCGGTCCCCGAGTACTCCACCATCACATCCACCTGCCCCCGCCGCATGGCCTGCTGGCAGCCGTAGGTGTCCTGGCACTCCACCAGAATGGCGCGCATGCCTTCGCTCCGCGCCAGCTCGGCCAGCATGTGGGCAAGGATCAGCTGCTCCTCGAAATCCTTGGCGCCTACGCGCAACGGGCCCTGGGGGCCGCTGCAGCCGACACCCAGGATGACGACCAGAAAAGCGGCGATCAGGCCTCGCATCAGGCGCCCTCCTCCGGAATGGCGCTCCCATCTGGCGGCCCGCTCTCCGGCAGCCCCCTGCGCGGGAATTCGATGGCCAGACCCCGCACCAGGGCCACTACCTGCAGGAGCAGGATGAGGATGAAGGGAATGGCGCCGCTGATGGAAACGGCCCGCAAGGCGTGCACGTTGCCGGACAGCAGCAGCGCGGCGCCCAATGCCCCGAGGCCGAAGCCCCAGGCCAGCTGACGCCGGATGGAGGGGTCCGGGCTGCCGCCGCTGGTGAGCATGCCGAGCACGAAGGTGGCGCTGTTAAGGCTGGTCACCAGGAAGATGAAGGCCAGGAGCACCGCCGTCACCCCAAGCAGGGTGGGCGCCGGCAACCGGTCGAAGAGGGCGAACAGGGCCGCGGTTACGTCCTCGCGCACCAGCCGCTCCATGCCCCCGGCGCCGTACAGCTCCTCGTGGATGGCGGTGCCGCCGAACACCACGAACCACAGCAGCGAGAACACCGCGGGCACGAAGAGGACGCCGAGAACGAACTCGCGGATGGTGCGTCCCTTGCTGACCCGGGCGATGAACACGCCCACGAAGGGGGCCCAGGCGATCCACCAGACGAAGTTGGTGAGCGTCCAGGTCTCCAGCCACTGGCTCGGCCATTCACCGGGCTTCTCGTAGGGGAAAAGCTGCAGGGAGAGGGTCACGAGGCTGCTCAGGTAGTCGCCCACGGCGGTGAACAGACCCCGGAGCAGGAAGGCCGTGGGCCCCACCACCAGCAGGAACAGCACCAGGGCCACGGCCACCAGCATGTTGAGGTTGGACAGCCACTTGATGCCCTTGTCGAGCCCGGTGATGGCCGAGGAGAGGTAGGTGACCACCAGGACACCGAGTATGGCGAAGGCCCAGGCGGCGGAATGCAGCGGCACCCCCGCCACCGCGTGCAGCCCGGCCTGGAGCTGCATGACCCCGGTGCCGGTGGACCCCGCCACGCCGAAGGCTACCGCCAGCACCGCCACCAGATCGGCCATCCAGGCTACCGGCCCCACCCAGCGGCCACGGAATATATGCCGGATGGGCGTACCGGCCAGATGGGGCGCACCGAACCGGAAACCGAAATAGGCCAGCACCAGGCCGCTCAGACAATAGACGCCCCAGGCATGCAGGCCCCAGTGGAACAGGGTGTAGACGGTGGCCCGCCGGGCGGCCTCGCCGGTTCCACCCTCCCCCAGCGGCGGCGCGGAGAAGTGGTTCACCGGCTCGGCCACCCCCCAGAAAAGCAGCCCGACGCCCATGCCGGCGGCGAAGAGCATGGAAAGCCAGGACGCCGTGGAGAACTCCGGCTCGTCGTTCCCCCGGCCCAGCTTCACCGAGCCGTAGCGGCCGAATCCCAGCCACAGAGAGAGCAGCACGAAGCCGGAGGTGGTGGCCAGAAAGAACCAGTCCAGCCCCCGGAAGGCAGTGCTCACCAAATACCTGGCCCAGGCCTCGAGCAGGGTCGGGGACACCAGGCCCAGCACCGCCACCAGGGCACACAGCGGCAGGGCAACGTAAAAGAGGTCGGGACGCGGGAAGCGGGCGCGCATGGGCCGGTTTTCTCCAGGCGGTGGGCGGTGCGGCTACAAGCTAGCCCATGCGACAGGGACGGGACAATCCCATTAAGGACTTCAGGACAATCAGTGCCGCTCGCTCAGCCGATCCATCACCGCGAACAGCACCCCGGAGACCACGAACGTCAGGTGAATGGCCACCTTCCAGGCGAGCTGCTCGTTGGTCAGGCTGCCCACCTTGACGAAGGACTTGAGCAGCTCGATGGCGGAGATGGCGACGATGGAGCCGATCACCTTCAGCTTGAGATCGGAGAAATCCACGTGGCCCATCCATTCCGGGCGATCCTCGTGGGACCCGGTATCCATCTTGGAGACGAAGTTCTCATAGCCGCTGAAAATGATGATCAGCAGCAGGCTCGCCACCAGGGACAGGTCGATCAGGGACAGGATGCCGACGATCAGCTCGCCCGTGCCGGCGTTCGGCAGGTCCAGGACCAAGTACAGGAGCTCCTCGCCGAACTTGCCGAGCAGCAGCACCATGCCGATGACCAGCCCGATGTAGAAAGGCGCCAGCAGCCACCGGCTGTGGAATATGAGCGTTTCAAGCGTCTTCTCCGCGCTCACCATGCGCCTCGCTTGGTTGTCGAAAGGGAATACGCACCGGCCCAAGTCTGCTGCGAGGAAGGGGCCCTGCGGACCGGCTCCCGGGCGCAGCCTTCGGGGCAGCCAGTCCGTCGCGGCCGGAGGCCGCTCCCACAAGACCCCTTCAGGTGGCCGGCGCGGTCAGGACATAAAAAAGCCCCGCCGGATGGCGGGGCTTTCGGGGTTTGGTGGAGCCGGCCGGGTTCGAACCGGCGACCTCGTGAATGCCATTCACGCGCTCTCCCAACTGAGCTACGGCCCCGAAAAGAAGTGTTGGATTCTAGGACTCTCCGGATGCCCTGTCAAGGAGCTATTCGGCCTGTGCGGCGCGCTCCCGGATGTAGACCAGAGCCCGATCCAAGCGTTCAATGGTAGTGGACTGACCGAGCAGTTGCAAGGTCACGTCGATGGGCGGCGATACGGCGCCGCCGGAGACGGCCACCCGGATGGGCTGCGCCACCTTGCCGAACTTCATCTCGCGGGCGTCCACCACGTCCTGGATCACCTGGTGCACCGCCTCGCCGCTCCATGCATCCAGCGCCGCCAGGCCGTCACGCACCGCCTGCAGCGGCTCCTCCACCGCCGGCTTGAGATTCTTCTTGGCCGCCTTCTCGTCGAGCTCCTCGAAATCCCGGAAGAAGAACAGCCCCGTGTCCGCCATCTCGGCGATGGTCTTGGACCGCTCCTGCAGACTCTCGATGACCGGTATGAGATCCGTCACCGCCTCGGGGTCCCCTCCTCGCTTGCGGAGCTGATCCTTGAACGGCTCCACCAGATCCGCCGGTTCCCGCTCGCGGATGTAGTGGCCGTTCAGCCAGACGAGCTTCTCCTGGTTGAACACCGACGCGGTCTTGCCCACCGACTCCACGGCGAACAGCCGCAGCAGGTCGTCCCGGGCGAAGATCTCGTCGTCACCGTGGGACCAGCCCAACCGGGCCAGGCCATTGACCAGGGCCTCGGGCAGGAAGCCGTCCTCCTTGTACTGCAGGACACTCACCGCGCCGTGGCGCTTGGAGAGCCGCTTCTTGTCCTCGCCGAGAATCATGGGCACGTGCGCGTAGCGCGGCGGCTCCGCGCCGAGCGCCTGCAGGATCTGCATCTGGCGCGGGGTGTTGTTGAGATGGTCGTCGCCGCGGATGACGTCCGTGATGCCCATGTCCCAATCGTCCACCACCACCGTCAGGTTATAGGTGGGGCTGCCGTCGGAGCGGGCAATGATCAGATCGTCGAGCTCCCGGTTGTCGAAGGCCACCGTGCCGTGGATCCGATCCTCCACCACGGTCTTGCCGCGCTCCGGGGCCTTGAAGCGCACCACGGGGCTCACCCCCTCGCGGGGCTCGGTGCGCTGGCGGCAGCGCCCGTCGTACATGGGCTTTTTGCCCTGTGCGCGCTGCTCCTCGCGCATGGTGTCCAGCTCTTCCTTGGTGCAATAGCAGTGATAGGCCTGACCGCCCTCGAATAGCTGGTGGATGACTTCCCGATATCTTTCCGTGCGCTGGCTCTGGAAGAACGGGCCCTCGTCCCAGTCGAGGCCGAGCCAGGAAAGCCCGTCGAGAATGGCCTGCACCGCCTCGGGCGTGGACCGCTCGGCGTCGGTATCCTCGATGCGAAGGACGAAGGCCCCCTGGTTCTGCCGGGCATGCAGCCAGGAAAACAGGGCGGTACGGGCGCCACCGATATGGAGATAGCCGGTGGGGCTGGGTGCGAAGCGGGTTCGTACGGTCATTTAGGGCTCGGTTCCTCGTGGTCGGACACCGTGTCCAAAGATGTTACTCTGACGGCTCTGCGCGACGTCCCCCAAAAAGGGGCCGGAATCTTATCATCGTTGCGGCCGCCACTGAACGGCGGCTGGGGACGGTCGGGGCGGGCCGCTGGCGGCGGCGCCGACCCCGAACGCACAGGAGAGCAATACTCGATGCGCACTCTGGCATTCATCGGCATTTCCCTGTTCATGACGGGCTGTGCCCAGATGCACGGCACCGCCGCCGATACCTCCACCTCCGCCGATACCGCCGACGCTGCCGACACACGCGCCGACAAGACGGCTGGTGGCACCGACCAAGAGCAGACGGGGAAGGCCGATTCGAAGCCGGCCCTGGCCATGCGCCTCCCCAGCCTCATAGAGGACGACATCGCCTTCCGCCCGCAGGCATCCGGGGACGCCATTCGGACGGCCGCCGAACAGATCGCGGAAGACAAGGAGCCCGCGGAGGAATTCTGGGGCTACTTCCTGCCGCGCCTGCAGCTGGAAACCACCGAGCACCATCAGGTCCAGGCGTTCATCCGCTTCTACCGGACGCACGAGAATTACCTGAACCGGGTCTTCAACCGCGGCAAGCCCTTCCTGCCCCATATCCTGGGACGCCTGGAAGAGGAGGACATGCCCCTGGACCTGGCCCTTCTGCCGGTAGTGGAGAGCGCCTTCCGGCCCTTCGCCTATTCGTCGGGGCGCGCGGCGGGCATCTGGCAGTTCACCCCGGCCACGGGACGCCATTTCGACCTGGAGCAGAACTGGTGGTACGACGGCCGCCGGGACATCCTGGCGGCCACGGACGCCGCCGTGGAATACCTGAAGCGCCTGAACGACCGCTTCGACAGCTGGCTCCTGGCCCTGGCCGCCTACAACTCCGGCCCGGGCACGGTGAGCCGCGCCATCCGCGAGAACGAGCGGCGCGGCCAGCCCACCGACTTCTGGCACCTCGACCTGCCGCGGGAGACCCGCGGCTACGTGCCCAAGCTGCTCGCCCTTTCGCACGTGGTGCGCAACACCGACGAGTACGGGATCAACCTTCCTGACATCCCCATGAAGCCCGGGTTCCAGGTGGTGAACCTGGATAAGCCCATCGACCTGGCCCGGGCCGCCGACCTCAGCGGCTCCGAAGTGGAGACCCTGTACCGCCTGAACCCCGGCCTCAATCAGTGGTGCACACCGCCGGACGGCCCCGGCCGCCTGGTCCTGCCGCTGGGCACCAAGGAGCAGTTCAAGGAGGCGCTGGCCGAGCTGGATCCCTCGGAGCGGGTGCGGTGGGCGCGCCACCGCATCGACCGGGGGGAAACCCTCTCGGAGATCGCCTCCGAATACCGTACCACCGTCTCCGTGCTGAAGCGGGTCAACAACCTGTCGGGCTCACGGATTACCGCGGGCAAGCACCTGGTGATCCCCACCGCCTCCGGCTCCGAGCAGAAATACGCCCTGAGCCGCTCCCAGCGCCTGGCCGCCATCCGCAGCGACGGTCCGAGCGGCCGCTCCAAGGTCATTCACCGGGTGCGCCGCGGCGAGTCCCTCTGGGAAATCTCGCGCCGCTTCAACGTGAAGATGAACCTCCTGGCGAAGTGGAACGGCATGGCCCCCGGGGATACCCTCCGGGAAGGCCAGAAGCTCGCCGTCTGGGTCTCGGGGGGTGACGTCAGCAGTAGCAACAGCCGCTCCGCCCGGTTACGCTACCGGGTGCGGCAGGGCGATTCCCTGTGGTCCATCTCCCGCAAGTTCAACGTGGCGCTGCACCGGCTCCGCAACTGGAACGACCTGGCGCAGGACGAGCTCATTCACCCCGGCGACAAACTGACCATCTACGTGGATCCGACGAAGCTCGCCGAGCACCGAGGCTGATTCTACTTGGCTGAAACCGCCCCGCCATTTGCCATCAGGCGCTGGATCCTGGGGGGGCTCGCCCTCGCCCTTTCAGGGCTCGCCGGCGCGGCGGTCCCGGACCGGGAAGGAGCCCCCGCCCATGGCGGCGAGCGCATGGTGGCCGTCGCCGCCGAGGCCTCCAACCTGATCCCGTTCATGGCGGGGGATTCCGCCTCCAGCGCCGTGGGCGGGCTCATCCACGCCACGCTGCTGCGCTACGACAAGAACCTCGAGCTCACCGCCGCCCTCGCCAAGCGCTGGTCCGTGAGCGAGGATGGCAAGAAGCTCACCTTCCACCTGCGCGAGGGCGTGCGGTTCCCCGACGGCCACCCCTTCACCAGCGAGGACGTGGCCTTCACCTGGCGCACCGTCGTTGATCCGGAAACACGCACCCCCTACGGGCAGCAGTACCGGCGGGTGAGCCGCATCGAGACCCCCGACAGGCACACCTTCATCGCCCACTACGACGAGCCCTACGCCCCGGCGCTCTCCACCTGGGCCTCCCTCTCGATCCTGCCGGCGCACCTTCTGCGGGACGAGAACATCAATACCACGGACTTCGCCCGCGACCCCATCGGCCTGGGCCCCTACGGGCTGGAGCGCTGGATGGCGGGGCAATCCCTCCATCTGCGCGCCAACGACGCCTACTACCGGGGCCGTCCGTACATCGGCCGGGTATCCTTCCGCATCATCCCGGACACCACCACCCAGTTCCTGGAGCTGGAGGCGGGCCACATCGACCAGATGAGCCCCTCCCCCACCCTGTTCAAGCGGACCTTCCCGAAGCGGGAGGACCTGCGCGAGCGGATCGCCACTTACAGCTATCTGGGCAGCAACTACACCTACCTGGGCTTCAACCTGCGCCGCAAGCCCTTCACCGATATCCGGGTGCGGCGCGCCATCGCCCACGCCATCGACCGCACCGAGCTCATGAAGGGCGTCACCCTGGGACTGGCGGAGCGCATCTCCGCGCCCTACAAGCCGGGAACGCGCTGGTATCCCGACGACATCGACCCCTATGAGTATGATCCCGCCCAGGCGCGGCGCATGCTGACCGAGGCCGGCTGGAAGGACGCCGACGGCGACGGCGTGCGGGAGAAGAAAGGCCGGGAGCTGGCCTTCGAGATCATCACCAACAATGACAACAAGGAACGGCAGATCGCCGCCACGCTGATCCAACGGCGCCTCCGCCAGGTGGGTATCGACATCACCGTGCGCCTGGTGGAGTGGGCCACCTTCATCAGCCAGTACATCAACAAGCACGACTTCGACGCGGTGATTCTGGGCTGGAGCCTGTCTCCGGACCCCGACCAGTACAGCATCTGGCACTCCAGCCAGCAGAAGCCGGGCCAGTTCAACTTCGTCGGCCTGGAGGATCCGGAGGTGGACCGGCTCCTGGAGGAAGGCCTGCGGGTGTTCAAGCCGCGCAAGCGCGCCGAGATCTATCACGAGCTCGCCCGCGAGCTTTTGGAGGCCTGCCCCATCGTGTACCTGTACGCACCCTATTCCCTGTCCGCCATCGACCGCCGCATCCGCAACATCGAGCCGGCGCCGGCGGGTATCGAGTACAACGTGGAAGAGTGGTACATACCGGAGCCACTGCAGCGAATCGAGATTCAGCGCTAAATAAGCTCCCCGCCGGGGAGCCGAAAGCCAGTGCCCGCGCGGGCCCGGTATCCGGGAGCGCGCTGGCGTTCCGCCCCTCCGCTGTGGCGTTATGAGCGGAGGACGTTCCCCCAACCCCGCAGAGTCGCCCAATTGCTGATCTACCTGGTGAAACGGCTCTTCTGGATGGTCCCGGTGCTGTTGGGCATCACCATCATCTCCTTCGGGGTGATGCATCTGGCGCCGGGCGACATCACCACCCTGGAGACCAGCCTCAATCCGCGCAGCGGCATGGAGGCGCGGGAGAAGCTGCGGGAGGCCTACAACCTCGACGAGCCGCTGCACGTGCAGTACTGGCTGTGGCTGAAGCGCGTCGCGGTGCTCGACTTCGGCCAGTCATTCAGCTCCGATAACCGCCCGGTGCTCACCAAGATCGGCGAGCGGCTTCCCGTGACCCTGGCCATCAACATCGCCTCCCTGCTGGTGATCCTGGCCGTGGCCCTGCCGGTGGGCGTGATCTCGGCGGTGCGCCAGAACAGCCTGCTGGACCGCAGCCTCACCGTGATCGTCTTCCTCGCCTTCGCCATTCCCGGGTTCTGGCTGGCCCTGCTGCTCATGGTGCTGTTCGGCGTCCAGCTGGGCTGGCTGCCGGTTTCCGGAATCCACGGCTTCGATTACGAGCAGCTCGGCTTCTGGGGCAAGCTGGGGGACCTGGCGGAGCACCTGGTGCTCCCGGTGGTGGTGTCCGCCTTCGCCGGCATCGCCGCTTTCTCCCGCTACGTGCGCTCCAACATGCTGGAGGTGATCCGCCAGGACTACGTGCTCACCGCCCGGGCCAAGGGGCTCGCCGAGCGCACGGTCATCTACCGCCACGCTCTGCGCAACGCCCTGCTGCCGGTGATCACCCTGCTGGGGCTGTCCGTGCCCGGCCTCATCGGCGGCTCGGTGATCTTCGAGACCATCTTCGGCATACCGGGCATGGGCCAGCTGTTCTTCAACGCGGTCCTGATGCGCGATTATCCGGTGGTCATGGGCATCCTGGTGATCGGCGCCATCCTCACCCTGCTCGGCAACCTGCTGGCGGACCTGGCCTACGCGTGGGCGGACCCGCGGGTTCGCCGGGGGCTGGCCTCCTCATGAGCCCCGCCGTCCGCCGTCTCTTGCGCAATCCGTTGGCCGTGGCCGGCGGGGTGATCGTCGGCTGTATGGCCCTGGCCGCCATCTTCGCCCCCTGGCTGGCGCCGTATAACCCTTACGCCATTAACGTGGACCACATCCTGGAGGGCCCCTCCGCCGCCCACTGGATGGGCACCGACCGCCTGGGCCGCGACGTCTTCAGCCGCATCCTCTACGGGGCCCGGGTATCGCTGTCCGTGGGCTTCGTGGCCGTGGGCATCGCCACGCTCATCGGCGTGCTGCTCGGCAGCCTGGCGGGCTATTACGGCAAGTGGGCGGACAGCCTGATCATGCGCCTGGTGGACATCATGCTGGCGGTGCCCACCTTCTTCCTGGTGCTGGCGGTGATCGCCTTCCTGGAGCCCAATATCTTCAACGTCATGGCGGTCATCGGGCTCACCTCCTGGATGGGCGTCTCGCGGCTGGTGCGGGCGGAGCTGCTCTCCCTGCGCTCCCGGGAGTTCGTGCTCGCCGCCCGCGCCCTGGGCGCCGGGGACGGCCGGCTCATCGGCCTGCACCTGCTGCCCAACGGCATGGCGCCCGTGCTGGTGGCCGCCATCCTCGGCGTGGCCGAGGCCATCCTGGTGGAATCGGCGCTCTCCTTCCTGGGGCTCGGCGTCCAGCCGCCCTTCGCCTCGTGGGGCAACATCCTGGCCGAGGGCAAGGACCACATCGAGTTCGCCTGGTGGCTCTCCCTGTTCCCCGGGCTGGCCATCTGGGTGACCGTGCTCGGCTTCAACCTGTTCGGCGAAGGCCTCCGGGACGCCTTCGACCCCCGTCAGGCGGGCGAGGTGGAGTAACCCCGGCACACTTCTTTTCAGCCGGGTCCCGAGCCTATAAACTTGCCCGACGCAACCGCCTCCTCAGGCATTTCAACCAGTCAGGAGCCGCATAGCCCATGGGTTTTCTCACCGGCAAAAAGGGCATCATCTTCGGCATCGCCAATAAGAACTCCATCGCCTGGGGCATCGCTCAGGCCATGGCGGCGCAAGGTGCCGAGCTGGCCCTCACCTACCAGAACGAAGGCTTCCTCAAGCGCGTGCAGCCCCTCGCGGAAGAGCTGGGCGCCGAGATGGTGCTTCCCTGCGACGTCACCGACGACGGGCAGGTGGACGAGGTCTTCAAGGAGCTGGAAAGCCGATGGGGCGGCCTCGACGTCCTGGTGCACTCCCTCGCCTTCGCGCCCAAGGAGGAGCTGCGGGGCAGCTATATGGAGTCCACCACGCGGGACGGCTTCATGACGGCCCATGACATCAGCAGCTGGAGCCTCACCCGCCTCGCCCAGGGCGCCCATCCGCTCATGAAGGACCGGGAGGACGCCGCCATCCTGACCCTGAGCTACCTGGGCGCCGAGCGCACCTTCCCGCACTACAACGTCATGGGCGTGGCCAAGGCCAGCCTGGAGGCGAGCGTCCGCTACCTGGCCGCCAGCATGGGTCCGGAAGGCGTCCGCGTGAACGCGGTGAGTGCCGGCCCCATAAAGACCCTGGCCGCCAGCGGCATCGGCGACATGCGCACCATCCTCCAGCACAACGAGGAGCGCGCGCCCTTGCGCCGCAACACCACCATCGAGGAAGTGGGCAACACCGCCGCCTTCCTGGCGAGCCCGCTGGCTTCCGGCATCACCGGCGAGGTGCTGCACGTGGACAGCGGCTACCACAGCATCGCCATGTAGCGGCCCCGGCAAAAGGGTAGCCGCACCCCGCAAGGCGGTACCAAGCAAAGAGCCCCCGATCGGGGGCTCTTTTGCGTCCGGCAGTCCGAAGCGGGCTACTTGTCGGCCACGTAGTAGACCCAGCCGATGCGGTTGGCCCGGGCCTGATCCACCCAGAACCGCAGGGCATCGGAGGTGGCATCCACCACCTCCCGGCCCACCCGGTCCTCGAATTCCGCCCGCCGCCGTTCCAGCTCCTCGCGGACCCAGCCGTAGGACAGGGCCACGTTCTCCGACCAGTCCTGGTGGCTGCGGATGGTGAAGCCGAGATCGGCCAGGGCCTCGAGGTAATCGCCGTCGTCCCACATCTCGGGGGCGCCGACGCGCTCATAGATCCGCGCCCGGATGTCCTCGGGAGTCCCGCCGCGTACCAGCAGCTCCGAGAACACCAGCCGGCCGCCGGGCCGCAGGACCCGGTGGGCCTCCTCCAGCACCCGGCGCTTGTCGGCGGCGTGCAGAAAGGCCTCCTGGGACCAGTACACGTGGAAGCGGTTGGCGCGGTAGGGCAGCTCGTGGAAATCCGCCCACTCGAAGGCCACGCGGTGGCTCATGCCCGCCTGGCTGGTGAGCCGGCGTCCCCGCTCCAGCTCTTTTTCGGAGATGTTGGTGGCGAGCACCTGGCAGCCGTAATGCTCCGCCAGGAAGCGCGCCAGGGCGCCGTATCCGCATCCCACGTCCAGCACCTCCTGGGCGGGGGTGAGGCCCACATTGCGGCTCATGATCTCGTTGGTGCGGGCCATGGCCGTGGGCAGGTCCTCGTCGGGCGACTCGAACAACCCCATGTGGATGTTCTCGCCCCAGATATCCTTGTAGATCTCGTTGGCCGCGCCGTCGTAGTAGCTCCGCGCTTCCGAGACCACGTCGCTAATGGCATCGCGCATGTCTGCTCCTCCCCGGCATCCCGCGCCCGCGTACGCGGCGGGCGCCGGGATGTCTCGGCCGCTTCAGGCCTTGGGCTTGTAGGCCACCTGCTGGATGAAATCCACGTTCTCGCGGTCGTAGGGCTTCTCGAAGTCGCCGTAGCGCTCGACGTTGATGAAGCCGGCATCCTCGAACAGGTGGGAGACATAATCCTGCCGCAGCGGATACATGTTGAGCTGGAACTGGGCCCCGTCCGTGAACTTGTACTCGAAGCGCGCCAGATAGCGGGTCAGCTCCGCGGGATAGGCGTCCACGCCCTTGCCGGTGTAGTAGTGCTGATGCTTGGAGCTGTAGCCGTGATCCAGCATGGAGTCGTAGTTGCGGTGATCGACGATCACCATGCCGCCGGGCCGCACCACCTTGAAGAAGGCCTCCATGGCGTCCCGCCGGGCTTCATGCTCGAACAGGTGGGTGAAGGAGTTACCCAGGCAGACCAGGGCATCGAACCGCTCCGCGCCCAGCTCCTTGTCCAGCTTTACCCAGTCGGCGGTCCGGGTATCGGCGAAGGTGACGCCCATCTGCGCGGCGTTGTCGCGGGTCTTGGCCAGCATGTTCTCCGAGCCGTCGGTGGCCGTGACCACCAGGCCCGACTTGGCCAGGTTGATGGCGTTGAAGCCCGTTCCGCAGGCCACGTCCGCCACCTCGCGCACTCCGGAGCCCTTGAGCAGGCGCTCGTAGAAGCCGCCCTCGGAAGCTGCCCGGGCCTCCCAGCCCACGAGCTGGTCCCAGTAGTCCACGAAGTCCGGGGTGTATTGGCCGTACTGGTTGCCGGTGTTCAGGTTGCGAATGGTCATGGATGCTCCTGTTGGCTGTTTGGCGGCGGCCGCAATGCCGCGATACGCCACACAGCTTAGCCAGCCGGGGCCACCCATTACAGAAGCAGTTCTGTTTGAATTTTACCGGTACAGTTTTTCCGAGCGAAAAACTGTACCGGTTTCGCCGGACCATATCTGTACGGGAATGGCGGAGACCGCCCATTCGGAACAGCGGCCGTCCCGGCTGGATCCGGTTCGCTCGGTTCTTGGAGGGAAGCCCGGAAAGGGAATGGGGGGATACCGGGCCCGGTCAGAGGTAGATGCGGTCCTGCTTTTCCCGCAGGAATTCCTGGTAGAGGGCCTGGTCGTCATCACCCACCAGGTCCGCGTTCACGAAGGGCTCCATGCGGCTGTCCGCGATTCCGAGGCCCTCAAAGGCGTCATCGATCTTCTGCAGGTGGCCTTCCTTCCAGTTCTTCTGCGCCTCCCGCTTCGCCGGGGCCCTTTCCAGGCCAAGCCGGTCGCATAGGAAGTCGAAGGCCCCTTCCCGCTCTATGTTCACCACCAGGAAATTGCCCCCGTCGGCGAAGAGCCGGACGAAATCCATGAAGAAGGCGTTCCGCGCCAGGATCTCGTTCTGGATGTTCTTCACGCCGGGATTCAGCCAGCCCGTGCCCTTCTTCTTGCCCTTGCCGAACCAGTGGTTCATGGCGCTACGGATGTACTTGTAGGCGGGGCGGGTATTGAGGATGAAGGTGCTGTTCACGTAGTAGGCGCGCATCAGGCCCAGGGGCTGGTAGTTGCCCCGGTCCGAGAAGCAGTCGTACTTCCGCGTGTTCCAGTTGCCCGGAAAGTGCAGGCTCCGCAGGCCGTTCTCGGTGAAGAGCTTGTGCAGGGACTTGGTGCCGGAGCGCGGATGCCCCACCACGAAGATCTTTTCCTTTTGCGGATCGTCCTTGCGGTGGAGCCGGAAATACACGTGATTCCGGGCCCGCACGATCGCCGCTTCCAGCCGGTATATGTCCAAGATTCCCACCCGTTCGCCCTTTTTCCGCACCTCCCGCGCCTTTCCGGCGCGGGGGCGCGCTGCCTTCCGGAATCAGCCCTGCCCCGAGGAGAAGTCCTTCAGGATCCGGACCTCGAAACGCTGACGGAGATGATTCAGGACGGCCTGCAGGCGGGCCTGGCCGCGGCTTTGACGGATCTGGCTCCGGATGCGCTGCCGCGCCTGGTCGGTGAGCTGGTCCCGCTGCGGATGAATCACCTCCTCCACCCGGAAGACGGCATAGTCGGTCCGGGAAACGTGCGCCGTTCCCGCGGCCTCTTCCTCCGCCGCGAACACCGGGCCCGCCATACCGCTGGGGAGCTGTTCGCGGGCCTCTTCCCGGGTTACCGGACCGGCCCCCTGAACCGAAATGCCCAGATCCTCGAGCTGCTTGTCCAGGGAGGCGCCTCCCGCCACGGCCTGGCGGGCCTCCTCCGCCTTCTTCTTGGCCAGCTCGCGGGCGCGCTTACGCCGCAGATCCTGACGCACCGCCTCCTTGACCGCCTCGAAGGGCTCCACCGTCGATGGCTGCCGTTCCAGGACGTGCATTCCGGCAAAACGGCCGTCGCCGAGCTCCACCCCTTCGGAATTGCGGCCCACGTCGGTCTGGAAGGCCGCCTCCCGGAACGCCTCCGCGCTGGGCGAGCCCGAAGGCATGGCCCCCTCCTGCGGAATCCAGGAGGAGGTCCGAACCTCCAGGCCGAACTCCTCGGCGGCCGCCTTCAGGGTGTCCCGGGTATACAAGAGATCGTTGAAGGTGGGCAGGCGGTCATAGATAAGGTCCACCGCCCGGTCCCGGCGCCAGTCCGATGCGGCCTGCTTCCGGATCTCGGCAAACTCCCGCGGCTCTCCGGAGTCGCCGGTATAACGGTCCGCGTTCTCCTCGTAATAGGTCCGCAGCTCCTCGGTGCCCGGCTCCTCGATCTGCTCGGCCACGGCTTGAGGATCGAGGACCACGTAGCGCACCTTGCTCCGCGCCGGCCGCCGATACTGCTCCTTGTTCTTCTCATAGGAATCGCGCAGGGCCTGTTCGTTCAGGGAAACCTGATCGGCGAAGGCGGAAGGCGCGAGGCTGCCGTAGCGGATGCGACGCTCCTGGTTCTGGCGCCGGAAGGTCTTCCAGACCTCCTCCTCCGCCACCAGGGTGCCCCCCTGCAGGAAGCGGCGATAGTCCTGGACCGCCAGGTCCTGCCGCACCCGGTTTTCATACTCGCCCGGCGCCATTCCCATGCGGCCGAGGATGCTCTGGTATTGGCTGGTGCTGAATTCGCCGCCCTGCTGGAAGACCGGCTGGCCCTGAATGGCCATCCGCACCGACTGGTCGGAGGCCGTCAGATTCAGGCGCTGGGCCTCCAGGTCGAGGAGCCGCTCCCGGATCATCTGCCGCAGGACCGCCCGCCGCAGCCGCTGTGGATCGATCTGATCCATGGAGAACCGGCTTCCCAGCTGCTGACGCAGGCGCTGCCGTTGGTTCCGGACACGGCTCTCCAGGGCCTGCTGGGTGATTTCCTGGTCCCCCACCTTGGCCACCGCCACTGACGTATCGCCTGAGAAGTAATCCCCCATCCCCCAAAAGACGAAACTCAGGACGATCAAGGAGAACAGCACCTTGACGATCCAGCCCTGGGCTTGGCGACGCATGAAATCGAGCATCTACGGGGTCCTCGGTCGGTACATGGTGATCGAAGCGGCAAGCGCGCTAGCGGCCGGCGGCCATCGCCGCCTACGGGAGGGCCGGCCCCTCAGGGCGCGCGGTCAACAGCGGAGGGGATAAAATAAAGGTGCAAGGTGCGGAGCGGAACCCCCCTGCCCGCCCTGGAGAAGGAATATTCCCCGGTGCGCATCGGGCGGACGGCCAAAGCCGTCCTGATCCCCGGAAGATTCCCGCGTGGGCGGGGGCGGCGGCGCGCCTTGCCGGGCAAGTCCGGATATGGGCCCTGGACGGCCGCAATGCCGTTTTTGGCCACTTTCCGTTTGCAAGCGACCACAAACACAAAAAAAGCGAACCTCGAAAGGTTCGCTTTTCAGAATATGGCGGGGCGGACGAGACTCGAACTCGCGACCTCTGGCGTGACAGGCCAGCGCTCTAACCAAACTGAGCTACCGCCCCTAACTGAAAACGGATTATAACGAGTTTTGGTGGGCGGTACAAGGTTCGAACTTGTGACCTCCGGTGTGTAAGACCGGCGCTCTCCCAACTGAGCTAACCGCCCCCGAAAACTCCTTATTTTACGGAATCCTTCAGATTCTTGCCAGCCTTGAACTTCGGCACCTTGGTCGCGGCGATCTGGATCGGCTTCCCGGTCTGCGGGTTGCGACCCTGGCGCGCCGGACGCTCGGACACGGAGAAGGTCCCGAAACCGACAATGCCGACTTCTTCGCCCTTGGACAGGGAATCGGAGATGCCCTCGAAAACTGCGTTTACGGCCCGCCCAGCCGCAGCCTTGGACAGATCCGCGTCTTTCGCCACCTTCTCGATCAGGTCGGTCTTGTTCACAGTACTCCCCTTTCTTCCGGTGAGTGACCCTGATTTCTTATACGAGCCCTTGCGCGACAATGTCAACCATGAAAAACACCGCGCTGAAGGCCCCCTGACAAAAAAACCATTAAATTTTCGAAACTCGGCGGACTGTCGAGCTTCGCGCAAGGAACCCCGGACACTGGAAATGCAACATACCAGCGTTCTTTCCGTTGCTCAACACAAAAAAACCGGGTCGGAATCCGACCCGGTTTTCCGTTTTTAGAATTTTCTAATGCGCTGTTGGCCGTTCCTGAGTGGAGTCCCGATCCTCTCCCTTGGGGCTCGGCCCCGCCTCGGGGAGCGGCTCCGGCAGGTACTCCAGGGCGATCTTCAGCACCTCGTCGATGGTATCCACCGTATGGATCGTCAGCGGATCCTTGATATTCGCCGGGATCTCGGTGAGGTCCTTCTCGTTCTCCCGGGGGATGGCCACCTCCTTGAGGCCGCTGCGGCGCGCCGCGAGGAGCTTCTCCTTCAGCCCGCCGATGGGTAGCACCCGGCCCCGCAGGGTCAGCTCACCGGTCATGCCCACATCCGCCCGCACGGGAATGCCCGTAAAGGAGGAGATGATCGAGGTGCACATGCCGATGCCCGCGGAGGGACCGTCCTTGGGCGTGGCGCCCTCGGGGACGTGCACGTGGATGTCGTGCTTCTGGTAGAAGTCCGGCTCCAGGCCCAGCCAGCGCGAGCGGGCACGGACCACGCTCATGGCCGCCTGGATGGACTCCTGCATGACGTCGCCGAGCTGGCCGGTGATGGTCAGCTTGCCCTTGCCGGGCACCACGGTTGCCTCGATGGTAAGGATGTCGCCTCCCACCTCCGTCCAGGCCAAGCCGGTGGCGGCACCCACCTGGTTCTCCTCCTCGGCCTGCCCGTAGCGGTAGCGCGGCACCCCGAGGTACTTCTCCAGGTTCTTGTGGGTGATCTGGACCTTCTTGCGCTTGTTGTCCGTGAGCAGCTCCTTGGCCGCCTTGCGGCACAGGGTGCCCATCTCCCGCTCCAGGTTCCGGACGCCGGCCTCGCGGGTGTAGCGCCGGATGATGTCCAGCACCGCATTCTGGGAGACGGTGAGCTCGTCCTTCTTGAGCCCGTTGGCCTCCTTCTGCTTGGGCAGGAGGTACTGCTCGGCGATGTGGAGCTTCTCCTCCTCGGTGTAGCCGGGGAGCTGGATGATCTCCATGCGGTCCCGCAGCGCCGGGGGGATGTTCATGCTGTTGGCAGTGGTGATGAACATGACCTGCGACAGGTCCACCTCCGCCTCCAGGTAGTGGTCCTGGAAGTGGTAGTTCTGCTCCGGGTCCAGCACCTCCAGCAGCGCGGAGGCCGGATCGCCCCGGAAGTCCATGCCCATCTTGTCCACCTCGTCCAGGAGCATGAGCGGGTTGCGGGTCCCGGTCTTGGAGAGGTTCTGGACGATCTTGCCGGGCAGCGCGCCGATGTAGGTGCGCCGGTGGCCCCGGATCTCCGCCTCGTCGCGCACGCCGCCCAGGCTCATGCGGATGAACTTGCGGTTCGTGGCACGGGCGATGGACTTGCCGAGCGAGGTCTTGCCCACGCCCGGCGGTCCGACGAGGCACAGGATGGGGCCCTTGAGCTTCTTGGACCGCTGCTGCACGGCCAAGTACTCGAGGATCCGCTCCTTGATCTTCTCCAGGCCGTAGTGGTCCTCGTCCAGCACCCGCTGGGCCTTGCCCAGGTCGCGGGTGAGCCGGGACTTCTTCTTCCACGGCACGGCCACCAGCCAGTCGATGTAGTTGCGGACCACGGTGGCCTCGGCGGACATGGGGCTCATCATGCGCAGCTTCTTGAGCTCCTTGTCGGCCTTCTCCTTGACCTCCTTGGGCATGCCCGCGTTCTCGACCTTCTCCTCCAGCTCGTCGGCCTCGTTGCCGCCGTCCTCCAGCTCGCCGAGCTCCTTCTGAATGGCCTTCATCTGCTCATTCAGGTAGTACTCGCGCTGGGACTTCTCCATCTGCGACTTCACGCGGCCGCGGATGCGCTTCTCCACCTGCAGGAGGTCGATCTCAGACTCCATCATGGAGTACAGATGCTCCAGCCGCTCGCGGAGGTCCTCCATCTCCAGGACCTCCTGCTTCTCCTCCACCTTCAGCGAGAGGTGCGCGGCGATGGTGTCGGCGAGGCGCGCCGGGTCCTCAATGGAGGAGAGGCTGGTGAGCACCTCCGGCGGCGTCTTCTTGGAGAGCTTGACGTACTGCTCGAACTGGTTGATCACCGAGCGCATGAGGGCATCCATCTCCTTGTCCTCGAACGGACCCTCGGAGAGGAGCTCCACCTGCGCGGTATAGTATTCGCCTTCCGCCTGGAAGTCGGCGACCTTGGCCCGCTTGCCGCCTTCCACGAGCACCTTCACGGTGCCATCGGGCAGCTTGAGCAGCTGCAGGATGGTGGAGAGCGTGCCCACCTGATGCACGCCTTCCGCCTCCGGCTCGTCCACGGAGGCGTCCTTCTGCGCCACGAGCAGGATCTGCTTGTCGTTGGCCATCGCCTCCTCGAGGGCGGCGATGGACTTTTCCCGGCCCACGAACAGCGGGATCACCATGTGCGGGAAGATCACCACGTCCCGCAGCGGCAGGACGGGCACCACGTCCCCGGTTTGCGCGGTAATCGGATTCTGTTCCTGTTCGGCCATATCGTGCTTTACCTTCCTCGGCGCTCGGAGGCGCCCGCCCGGCGGAAAGCCGGCCAGGCGCCGCCGCACGCCTGTAGCGCCGGGGCCTCAGCGCTGGGCGTCGCCCCCGGCGTATCGGTTCTCTTCCTCGTCCTCGTAGATCAGCAGCGGATCCCCGCCCTCCTCGATCACGGAGGCGTCGATGACGCACTTCTTGACACCGCTCATGGAGGGCAGCTCGTACATGATCTCGAGCATGGCGGACTCCAGGATGGAGCGCAGGCCCCGAGCCCCGGTTCCCCGCTCGATGGCCTTGCGGGCCACCGCGTGCAAGGCGTCGTCGCGCAGCTCCAGCTCCACGCCGTCCATCTCGAACAGCCGCTCGTACTGCTTCACGAGGGAGTTCTTGGGCTCGGTGAGGATGGAGATCAGGGCCTCCTCGTCGAGCTCGTCCAGCGTGGCGAGCACCGGCAGCCGGCCCACGAACTCGGGGATCAGGCCGTACTTGATCAGGTCGTCCGGCTCCACCTTGCGCAGCAGCTCGTCGCGCTTGCCCTTCTCCTCCTCGCTGCGCACCTCGGCGGCGAAGCCGATGCCGCCGGTCTCGCTGCGCCGCCGGATCACGTCCTCCAGGCCGTTGAAGGCGCCGCCAGCGATGAAGAGCATATTGGTGGTATCCACCTGCAGGGTCTCCTGCTGGGGATGCTTGCGCCCCCCCTGCGGCGGCACCGAAGCGGTCGTGCCCTCGATGAGCTTGAGCAGGGCCTGCTGCACCCCCTCGCCCGACACGTCGCGGGTTATGGAGGGGTTCTCCGACTTGCGGGTGACCTTGTCGATCTCGTCGATGTAGATGATCCCGCGCTGCGCCTTCTCCACGTCGTAGTCGCAGTTCTGGAGGATCTTCTGAATGATGTTCTCCACGTCCTCGCCGACGTAGCCCGCCTCCGTGAGGGTAGTGGCGTCGGCGATGGCGAAGGGAACGTTCAGGATCCGGGCCAGCGTCTGCGCGAGCAGCGTCTTGCCGGAGCCGGTGGGCCCCATGAGGAGGATGTTGCTCTTGGAGAGCTCCACCTCGTCCTCCTGCTCGCGGGACTCCAGCCGCTTGTAGTGGTTGTAGACGGCCACGGAGAGCACCCGTTTGGCCAGATCCTGGCCCACCACGTAATCATCGAGGGTATCGAAGATCTCCCGCGGCCGGGGCAGACCCTCGAGGCCGGACAGGGAGGAAGGCTCCTCCTCTTCCTCGGCGGTAATCTCGTTGCAGAGATCCACGCACTCGTCGCAGATGAATACCGACGGGCCCGCGATCAGCTTGCGGACCTCGTGCTGACTCTTCCCGCAGAAGGAACAGTAGAGAAGCTGTTCCCCGCCGTTGTTGCGGCCTTCCTTGTCATCGCTCATCGCTGGATACCTTTAGCCGGTCCCTCCGGAGGGACGATTCTCCAGGACCGAATCAACGAGTCCATAGTCCACCGCTTCGTTGCTCGACATGAAGAAGTCGCGCTCGGTGTCCTCTTGAATTCGCTCGTAACTCTGACCCGTGTGCTCCTGCATGATCTTGTTGAGGGTCTCGCGGGTCTTCAGGATCTCGCGGGCGTGGATGTCCACGTCCGTGGCCTGCCCCTGGAAGCCGCCCAACGGCTGATGGATCATGGCCCGGGAGTGGGGAAGCATATGCCGCTTGCCTTCCGCCCCCGCGGTAAGCAGCAGCGCCCCCATGCTGGCCGCCTGCCCCACGCAGAGCGTGGAAACGTCGGGCCGGATGAAGCGCATGGTGTCGTAGATGGCCAGGCCGGCCGTCACCGAACCCCCGGGGCTGTTGATGTAGAGGTAGATATCCTTGTCGGGGTTATCCGCCTCCAGGAACAGGAGCTGGGCCACCACCACATTGGCCATGTGGTCCTCCACCGGGCCCACCAGAAAGACGATTCGCTCCTTGAGGAGGCGGGAGTAGATGTCATAGGCACGCTCGCCGCGGCCGGTCTGCTCCACGACCATGGGCACGTAGCCCAGCGCCTGTGTATCGACCGCTCCGTGCTGACTCGGTTCCCAATCCAATTGCGGTGTCCTGGTCTTATCGGTTGTTTGAAGGTATCGGGTAATCCCTTAGATGGGGACGATGCCCCGGGGTTTCAAGCTCGGCATCCGTCCCCACCCGGCCCGGGCGCTACTGCCCCTCGCCGTCGCCCGATTCCTCGTCCCAGCCCAACAGGGTGCTGACGGGCACATTTTCCTCGTTCACCTGGGCATTCTCGACGATCCAATCTATCACCTTGGTTTCGAGCGCTCTACCTTCGACCTCCTGCATCTGCTCCTGGTTCTGGGCCACGTACTGCATGAACTGGTCCCGCTGGGAGCCGTACTGATCGGCCATGCGCTCGAGCTCTTCCCGGACCTCGTCCTGGGTGGTCTCGATCTCCTCGGCGCTAGCGATCTCCGGTATGGTCAGGCCGATCTTGACCTGATTGGCGGCGTTCTCCCGGAACTGCTCGCGCATCGCGTCGGAATCCAGGCCGAGGGTGTCGGGGTCCAGGCCCTGCTGGCGGTACTGGTTCTTCTGCGATTCCACCAGGCGGTCGATCTGGCGCTCCACGAGCTGCTCCGGAACCTGGAAGTCGTTGGCCTCGCCCAGCTTCTCGAAGATCTGGCGGCGCAGCTCCTCGCGGCCCCGTTCCGAGACCTCCCGCTCCAGGCCTTCGCGGATGTCGGAGCGTAGGGTCTCCAGGGAGCCGTCCTCCACGCCGAAGCCCTTGATGAACTCCTCGTTCACCTCGGGCAGCGCCTTCTCGCGGACCTGCTTGACGGTCACCTCGAACTGGGCCGTCTTACCAGCCAGCTCTTCGTTGGGGTAATCCTCCGGGAAGGGTACGTCGATGGTGCGGGTCTCCCCGGCGGAGGCGCCCACCAGGCCCTCCTCCATCTCCTTCAGGTGGCGGCCCTCGCCAAGCTCCATGGGATAGTCGGAGGCCTCGCCCCCCTCGAAGGCCTCGCCGTCGATGCGGCCGATGAAGTCCACCACCACCTGATCGCCCTCGGCGGCGGCGCGCTCCACCTCCTGGAAGTCGGCGCGCATCTGGCGCAGCCGTTCGATGGTGTCGTCGATATCGGAGTCGGCCACCTCGGCCGTCTTCTTCTCCAGCTCCAGGCCCTTGTAGCCGGTGGGCTCGATCTCCGGATAGACATCGAAGGTGGCCGTGTAGGAGAAATCCTGCCCCCGCTGCAGCTCGCCGGGCTGGAGGTCGGGCTGGGCCACGGGGTTCAGGGAGTGCTCCTCCAGCGCGCTGCTGTAGGTCTCGGAGACCAGGGCGTTGAGCACCTCGCCGTAAACCTCGTCCCGGTACTTGCTCTCCACCACCGACAGGGGGACCTTGCCGGGCCGGAAACCGGGGAGCTTCACGTTCTTGGCGAGCTGGCTCAGGCGCTGATCGAGCTCCTGGTTCACCCGCTCCGCGGGGACCGTCACGGTTACCTGGCGCTGCAGCCCAGAACCCTCGTTGACCGAAACTTCCATGTTCTGCCCCTCGTTCTCTGATTCCTGGTTACAAATCGGGCCGAATACCGGACCCCCCACACCCGCCGCCCCGTGGTCTGCCGCATCGGGAATCGGAGCTGGATCGCAGCAGTGACGACAACGAACGGGCCCTGTTCACTCCGGGGATTTCAAACGGGATGATTGCAGGAGGGATTTGCGGGTCGCGTTTGGTGCGAAAGGGGGGACTCGAACCCCCACGCCCGAAGGCACTGGATCCTAAATCCAGCGCGTCTACCAATTCCGCCACTTTCGCACGGCGGTCAAGCGAGGCAGGCTACCACATGCCCCGATACCTGCCTAGACCGCTGGTTTCGCGCGCCGTGCTCAAGTCGTGGCTACCGCCGGGGCGAGACGCACGCAGTCGAACAGCGTCACCCCGGCGCTGGGGATGCGATCGAACTGGTGGCCGCCCACCCGCGCCCCGGTGCTGTCGAACCAGTGGCCCTCCCGGTCGCGGTAGGCCACCAACCGGCAATAGAAGGCAACCGCATCGGCATCGCACCACCAGTCCCACTCCGTGGTTTCGGGACATTCGCAGACGATGCGGCAGCCGCAATGGGTCCGGATCACACGTCGCATGGGCCGCCCTCCCGGCTGCCAGGAGCCGCCCCTCCTTCATACCGTGCGGACTCCGGAAACGCAATGGCTCCGGGCATTTTCCGGGGTCGGTCGCGCGGAGCGCCGGGCCGCATGCCCGTGGGAGCGGCCTCCGGCCGCGACTTGACGCGGTGCAATCGTAAAAAGCATTCCCCGAAGGGCGGGGCGAGGTCGGAGGGCGACTGAAGGGAAGTCGGAAGGACAGGGTCCCCTTGGAGCCCGGAGGCCTCGCCCCGCCCTTCGGGCCCACCGGCACCTCTGTCGCGGCCGGAGGCCGCTCCCACGGCGTGTTTCTCCGGCCCGGGGCGCCGCCTCCTCAGGCCCCGCGGGCCCGGCCGCTCCGCAGCCCGGCTTCCCCGCCGGGCGCCCGCCGCGACCAGTAGGCCGCCAGCGCCGAGCCCGACAGGTTGTGCCAGACGCTGAAAACCGCGCCGGGAAGGGCCGCCGCGGCGGGCAGGTACTTGGCCGCCAGGGCCACGCCGAGCCCGGAGTTCTGCATGCCCACCTCGATGGCCAGGGTGCGGGCGCGGCGCGCGTCGAGCCCCAGCAGCCGGGCGGCCCCGTACCCCGCCCCCAGGCCGATGCCGTTGTGCAGCACCACCGCCGCCACCAGGGCGGGGGCCAGCCCGGCGAGGGTGGCACGGTTCAGCGCCACCACGATGGCGATGATGAGGACAATGGCCGCCACCGAAACCGCCGGGAACACCCGCTTCAGCCCGTGCAGGCGCCCGCCGGCCAGGACGTTCGCCGCCACGCCCAGGGCCACGGGCACCAGCACCACCTCGGCGATGGTGACCAGCATGCTGCCCACCGGCACGGGCACGGTGCGGCCCACGTAAAGCCAGGTGAGCGCGGGGGTCAGGAGCACGGCCAGCAGGGTGGATACGGCGGTGAGGGTGATGGAGAGGGCCACGTCGCCCCGCCCCAGGTAGCAGATGACGTTGGAGGCGGTGCCGCCGGGGCAGCTCCCCACCAGCACCATGCCCGCCACCAGCGCCGGCGGCAGGTCCAGGAGCCGCCCCGCGGCGAAGGCGGCGGCGGGCATGATGCCGTACTGGAGCACCACCCCCAGCCCCACCATACCGGGCCGGCGCAGCACCTCGGCGAAATTGGCCGGTGTCAGGGTCATGCCCATGCCGAACATGACCAAGCCCAGAAGCGGCAGGATGGCCGGACTGGCGGGCGCGAAGGCCCCGGGCGCGGCGTAGGCGGCCACCGCGCCCACCAGGGCCCACAGCGGGAACAGCCCCGTCACGGCGCGCAGGATCATGCCGGCCCCTCCGCCAGGCCGCCCAGGCCCTCCTGGCCGCACTTGCGCCCCGCCAGCCGCACCGCGGCCTCCAGCGCCTCGTCCAGGGACCGGCCGCGCGCCATGGCGTCGATGAGTCCGGCGTTGAAGGTATCCCCGGCCCCCACCGTATCCACCACCCGGGCGGGCGGATGCGCCGGGCGATGGTGGAGGCGGCCGGCGTTATCCAGCGCCATCGCCCCCTCGGCGCCCCAGGTGCACACCTTGAGCCCCGGAACCGCCGCCGGGTCCAGGCTCCGCAGGAAGGCCTCCGGCCCCGCATGCCCCTGGCGGCGGGCATAGTCCCCCGAGAACAGCAGCACGTCGGGGTCGTGCAGGCAGTGCGCCAGACCGTCGCGGGCCTTCTCCACCTCCAGGGAGATCCAGGCCCGCGGGTTGTGGCGGCGCACGTGGCGGATCATCCGTAGCACATCGGACGTGTTGGGCCGCGCCTCCACGTGCACCCACCGGTACGGGGTCACGTCCAGCGCCTCGAAGGTCGCCGCGTCCAGCTCCGGCAGGTCCCGGCAGTGGATGATGGTGCGGCTGCCGTTGGCCCGGCTCAGGGTGATGTAGCTGGTGGGCGACTTGCCCGCCGGCAGACCCCGGGCCGGATCCGTGCGCACGCCGCAGGCCTCCAGATCGGCGACGATGCGCCGGCCGTCCGGCTCGTCGGCCCACACCCCGGACCAGGCGCACCGGTGGCCGAGCTGGGCGAGAACCGCCAGCGTGTTGGCCACGTTGCCGCCGAGCCGCACCCGCTGGTGCTCGGCGCGCACCTCGCTGTCCTCCTCCGGATAGGCGGCCACCACGTTGACTATGTCCAGGGTGGCGCCGCCCACGCCCAGGATCTCGGCCATTCCTGCCTCCTTATCCGTCGCGGCCGGAGGCCGCTCCCACAGGGGCCCTACCGTTGGCGCCTGGTTTGTGGGAGCGGCCTCCGGCCGCGACACCAAAATCCGGCAACCCCCGGCACGAAATGCCCCCGCCGGAGTGTACCGCGTCATGGGACACCGGGCAGTCCCGGGACGGCCTGTCCCGGAGACACGGGACATCCCCCCCTGGCCAGCAACGGCTCGACCGCTATACTGCCGGGGTGAATACCATTGGGGAGCAGGCATGATCCGGGGCAAGCTGAAGGCGCACTACATTCCCATCCTCCTGGGCGCGGCCCTGGTCGTCCTGACCCTCTGGGCCCAGCAGACCAATGCTCCGGTGGTCCAGGACCTGCGCAAGCGTCTCGAAGGGGTGGCCTACGACCTGCGCTTCCGCGTCACCCTGCCCTTCTCCACGGAGAAACGGGAGCCGGTGGCCATCGTGGACATCGACGAGAAGTCCCTGGACGCCGAAGGGCGCTGGCCCTGGCCCCGCGACAAGGTGGCGCAGCTCGTCGACCGCCTGTTCGAGGCCGGCGCCGTGGTGGTGGGCATGGACATGGTCTTCGCCGAGCCGCAGCGCAATCTGGCCGCCACCACGGCCCGCCACCTGGAGCAGGCGCCCGGCGTGGACCCCTCGGCGGAGGTGCTCGCCACCCTGTCCGCCGCCGCCCCCGCCCTGGACGACGACCGCGCCCTGGCGCGCGCCCTGGACGGCCACGACGTGGTGATGGGCTACATGCTGAGCCGCGAGGGCCCCAAGAAGGGCGCCCTGGGACCGCCGCTCCCCACCGCCGAGCTCCAGGGCCCCGAGGGCACCTCCATCCAGGTCATGGACCACCACCTGGGCAACCTGCCCATGCTGCAGGAGGCCGCCGCCTCCGGCGGCTTCTTCTCCATCTTCCCGGATCGCGACGGCATCCTGCGCCGCTACCACCTGATCCTGGCCCATAATGACACCCTGTACCCGTCGCTGGCACTGGAGATGGCGCGCCTCTACCTCCTGGCCGAGCGGGTGCGGGTGGTGACCGCCCCGGTGGGCGAGGTGCAGACCGTGGACCACCTCGACATGGGCGGCCTGCGCATCCCCACCGGGGGCCACGGCGACGTGCTGGTGCCCTACCGCGGCGCGGCGGGCAGCTTCCCCTACATCTCCGCCACCGACGTACTCTCCGGGGAGGTGAGCGCCGACAAGCTGGCCGGCAAGCTGGTGCTCATCGGCACCACGGCGCGCGGCCTCTACGACCTGCGGGCCACCCCGGTACAGAGCGTCTACCCCGGCGTGGAGGTGCACGCCAACGTCCTGCGCGGCCTGCTGAACCGCTCGTTCCCGCGCAGCCCCGCCTGGGCCGAGGGCGCCAACTTCATCTTCATGCTGGTCATGGGCCTGCTGCTGGCGGTGGCGCTGCCCCTGCTGCGCCCCCTGACCCTCTCCCTGCTCACCGGCGCCCTGGGCCTCGCCCTGGTGGCCGGCAACGTGCTGGTGTGGAGCCAGTGGCACTGGGTCATTCCCATCGCCCTGCCGCTGTTCCTGGTGCTCGGGCTGGGCACCCTGAACATGGCCTACGGCTTCCTGTTCGCCGAGCGCGGCCGGCGGCGCCTCAAGGACATGTTCGGCCAGTACGTGCCGCCGGAGCTGGTGGACGAGATGACCCAGGACCCGGAAAGCGCCTCCAGCATGGAAGGCGAGCGCCGGGACATGACCGTGCTGTTCGCCGACATCCGCGGCTTCACGGCCATCTCCGAGCAGCTCTCCGCCGCCGAGCTCAAGGACCTCCTCAACCGCTTCTTCACGCCCATGACGCGGGTGATCTTCGAGCACCGCGGCACCATCGACAAGTACGTGGGCGACATGATCATGGCCTTCTGGGGCGCGCCGCTGGAGGACCCCGAGCACGCCCGCAACGGCGTCAAGGCGGCCCTGGCCATGCGCGGCGAGGCCGAGCGCCTGCGCTTCCAGTTCCAAAAGGAGGGACTGCCCGACGTGGACATCGGCGTGGGCCTCAACTCCGGCGCCATGAACGTGGGCAACATGGGCTCCGAGTACCGGCGCAGCTACACCGTACTCGGCGACGCCGTGAACCTGGGCTCCCGCCTGGAGGGGCTTACCAAGCACTACGGCGCGTCGATCGTGGTCAGCGACGTGACCCGGGAGGGCCTGGAGGACGAGATCCTGTTCCGGCGCCTGGACCGGGTGCAGGTGAAGGGCCGCGACGAGCCCCTGACCATCTTCGAGCCGCTCTGCCCGCGCGAGGAGGCCAGCGCCGAGCTGCTGGCGGAGGTGGACAAGCTCGAGCAGGCACTTTCAGCTTACTGGCGGCGGGAGTGGGCAGAGGCCGAGGAGCTGTTCACCGAGCTGTCCCGGGCCAAGCCCGACGAGCGCCTCTACGAGCTCTACCTGGAGCGCATCGAAAGCATCGACCCCACCCGGATGCCGGCGGATTGGGACGGGGTGTACCGGCACGAGAGCAAGTAGGCGTCGAGACGGATTTCCGGGTCGTCGCGGCCGGAGGCCGCTCCCACAACGGCCCTTCCGGCCCGGGAGCCGGGTCCAGGGGCTTTGTAGCGACCGGCAATGGCGCCTGCGGAAACGACAGCCCGGTTTGGTTTGCCCGGCTGGAGAGCGCTCCACAGAACGCGCTCCCGGCCCGAAAGGCACTTGTAGGAGCGGCCTCCGGCCGCGACAAAACCTCGGCCCTACGCCCCAAAACCCAGGCCATCCCCATCCGAAAAGGGCCCCGTGGGAGCGGCCTCCGGCCGCGACTTTCAGACCAGCCCGCCAGCCGGGTCGCCCCCGTCCAGCCAGACCGCGTCCCAGTGGGGATAATCCCCGATTTTTTCCGCCAGACCGGCACGGAGCGGATTGGCCACGATGTAGCGGGCCAGAGCCCTGAAATCCTCTTCCCGTCGAACCGCCCGGTCATGGAAGCCCGTCTGCCAGAACCTCCCCCCGCTCGGGGCCATTTCGCACCGGGACTGGATTTTCCGGGCTGAATAGGTCTTCACCGATCGCATCACTTTGGAAAGCTCCCCGGAGTCCCGCAGGGCCACCAGCCAATGCAGGTGGTCGGGCATGACAACGAAAGCCAGGGAGTCCACCTGGCCGGACTCATGCTGGTGGCGAAGGGTCCGGATAAGAATGCGGGCGTCGTTAAGGCTGGAAAAGACCGGACGGCGGAGATGGGTGACGGTGGTGAGAATATATACCTGTCCGGGGATGGAGGTTCGGCCTTTGCAAAGCTGCCTGTATCCTTTCGGGGGATCGTCCGGGGGCATGTGCGGCCTCTTCAGGAACGGCGTCTCGGCCGGAGGCCGCTCCCACAACGGCCCTTCCAGCCCGGGAGCCGGGCCCAGGGGCTTTGTAGCGACCGACAACGGCGCCTGAGGGAACGACTGAGCGGTTCACCCGGCCGGAGGCCGCTCCACAGAACGCGCTCCCGGCCCGAAAGACACTTGTAGGAGCGGCCCCTGGCCGCGACAAAGCCTCAGCCCCTACGCCCCAAAACCCAGGCATCCCCATCCGAAAAGGGCCCTGTGGGAGCGGCCTCCGGCCGCGACACCGCTGTAGATCCCCCAATTCCCGCTCAGGGCTGGTAGCCGGGGATGACGCTTTCGTCCACCTCATCGATCTGCTCCGGCTTCAGGAAGCGCTCGGCGTAGTCCATGTAGACCCGCTCGCGGATGAAGAGGTCGAATAGGTCCGGGTCGAAGTGGCTGTCCTCGCACATGCGGCCCATGATGGTGAGGGCCTGGGACAGCGGCATGGGGGTCTTGTAGGGGCGGTCGGCGGCGGTGAGGGCCTCGAAGACATCGGCGATGGCCATCATGCGGGCGCCGTCGGGGTTCTCGTAGCCCACCAGGCCGCGGGGGTAGCCCTGGCCGTCCATGCGCTCGTGGTGGCCGCCGGCGAGGTCCGGCACCCGGCGCAGGTGGCGGGGATAGGGCAGCGCCTCGAGCATGTCCATGGTCACCCGCATGTGGTCCTTCATGACCTCCCGCTCCTCGGGGGTCAGGGTGCCCTTGGCGATGGACAGGTTATGGATCTCGTCCTCGTCCAGCAGCGGCCACTCCGCGCCGTCCGGCCCCCGCCAGCGGCGCTCCGTGCCGATGGCGCGCACCCGCTCCTGCTCCTCCGGCGGCATGAACTCGCCGCCGACGTTGGCCCGGCGCAGGAAATCCCGCTCCTCGTCCAGGGTGCGCCGCTGTTCCGCCACGGCGGCCTCGGAGGCCTCCGCCGCCGGCTCCCGCCCCGCCTCGGCCGCCGCCAGGCGCTCGCGCAGGGCGGCGATCTCCGCGTCGCGCTTCAGCACCTCGAAACGGGTGTCCACGGCATTGATGCGGTCGTACATGGCGTGGAGCTTGGTCTCCTTGTCCATGACCGGCTCGGGCGTGGTCACCTTGCCGCAGTCGTGCAGCCAGGCGGCGATCTCCAGCTCGTAGCGCTCCTCCGAAGAGAAGCCGTACTCGGCCAGGCTGCCGTACTCCGCCCGCTGAGCGGCGTCGGCGATCATCATGGTGAGCTCGGGCACCCGCTGGCAGTGGCCGCTGGTGTGCTTGGACTTCTCGTCGATGGCCTTGGCGATGAGGCGGATGAAGGACTCGAACAGCTCGCGCTGGGCGTCGATGAGCTGCTGCTGGGAGAGCGCCACCGCCGCCTGGGAGGCCAGGGACTCGGCGAGGCGCTGGTCCTCGGGGGAGAACTCGGTGACCGCGCCGTCGGCCTCGGACTTGGCGTTGAGGAGCTGCAGCACCCCCAGCATCTCGCCCTCGTGGCTCACCAGCGGCAGGGTCAGGAAGGAGCGCGAGCGATAGCCGGTCTGCTCGTCGAAGGCGCGGGTCCCGGAGAAATCGTAGCCCTCCGCCGTGTAGGCGTCGGCGATGTTCACGGTGTTGCCGGTGAGGGCGGCATAGGCGGCCACGTTGTGGTAGTTGGGCGCCCCCGCGCCGTCGTGGAGGGGCACCGCGCCCAGGGAAACCGTCTCGCCGCTGGTGCCGCCCATGGCGATGCCCAGGGAATCGTTGCGGACGATGCGGAAGTCCAGGGCGTCCCCGGCCTCGTTCTTCAGGTACAGGGTGCCGCCGTCGGCGCCGGTGAGCTCCTTGGCGCCCACCAGGATCTGCTCCAGGAGCCGCGTGGTGTCCCGCTCGGCGGACAGCGCGGTGCCGATGGCGTTGAGGCGCTCCAGGCGTTCGAGAAGGGCTTCTACCGATCTATTGCTTTGGACTTCCGTCATGACGGACTCCTGCGCTTATCGTTTTAGCAGGCCCGCACCTGTCACAGTTGAACCAAGTTCGATTGCATCTTTCACTGAGAAAATCACCATGCTTCCCTCGGCAGAGGGACCCACAAATTGTCCATATATAGTACCCTGCGCCCCTGAAGCGCCCATTGTTATTCTAAAATTTGAAGATAGTTCCACAGAAGAGTATTCATTTACGATGAAGGAATCGCCGGATGTTCCCTTATGAGGAGAAAGCTCCAAACTTGCCCCGGAAATCTGCCTATCTCCAAAGTTCACATCCATAGAAAAAGAATCTACCTGCCAAGTGCCAGTGCTACTAGTAGGAGTGGTTCCTCCACCCCAATTATATGTGGCGGTTCCAGTTAGACTTCCCAACTGTTCCGCGGCGGTAGGATCTGTGACATATGCATAATGAAAGTCGCCTGCAGGCTCACCGGGAACTGTATTCTTCAGACTGAAATCGCCCGCGGCCCATCTCCCCCAATAAACTCCAAGATCCAAATTCCTCCCGGTCCCAGCGGGTTCCGCACCCTGATTAGCCTGAAAATCCATTATTACTAGATTTTCGGTTGCGGTTATTGTTTGGGCTTTCAGTACACCCTCATCATCGATGCTTACAGTAGCCCCAGACTCCGGGTAGCCCATTCCAGAATACCCCGAGTATAAGGTTTCCTGGGCAAGCAAATGGGAGGCACCCCAAATTTCAGGTTCTGGTGTAGGATCCGATTCCAGCCCTGTGGGCTGTCCTTCGTTATTGGATTCCTCCGAAGCCTCGAAGTCCTCCTCCGGCACCTCGAATACCTGCATGGAGTCGTCCTGGTCCGCCAGGGCATTGAGGGCGCTGCCCAGGTTTTCCCCGGACGCGTCTTCCCCGCTCTCCCCAGCGTCCCCTTCCCCGTCACCGCCTTCACCGTCCTCGCCGCCGCCCCGGCCGCCGGTGGCGGCCACCAGGTCGGTAGGGGGCTGGAGGATGCCGCGCGGCAGGTCGCCCCGGGAGGCCACGTGGAAGTAGCGGTCGCCGCCGAAGGTCTTGCTGCCGGCGTCGTTGGAGACGGCGATGCGGCCCTGGGTCACGCCGCCGTAGAGGCCGCCGGGCACGTCGCCACAGGCGCCGTCGCAGAGGCGCAGGAGGTACTGGGTGCCGCGCACGCCGATGCTGGCCACGGGGGTCTCCACCTCGTACTCCTGCCCCTCGCCGCCGCCCACGGCGCCGGTGATGGTGCGCATGCCGCCCTTGAGCAGGCCCATGACGGCGCTGTCCTCCTCGTCGCCGGCCTCCTCGGAGCGGTAGCGCTTCACGGCGAAGGCGGAGTCGGGCTTGATGTCCACCAGGGCGCCGTCCTTGAAGCGCACCTGGGCCCGACCGCCCTCGCCGGTGACAACCCGCTCGCCCTCGCGGATCTCGGAGCGCCGTCGCAGCGGGCGCCGCTCGCCGTCGGGGCCCACGGCCACCACCTCGCCCACCTGGGTAATGACCCGTCCCACCGTCTCGGCGGCCACCGCCGGGCCCATACCGGACAGGTACACGGCCACACCGAGGACATACAGCCCGATTGCCCGAACCCCTGTCATTGGCTTCTCCTATCGGCCGCCCGCGGCCGGTTCCCGATTCCGGTTATTTGTTGTGGCCCTTGCCCGGGCTGTCCTTGTCGCCCCCGTTGCCGCCGCCGTTGGACTGCGGCGGCAGGGGCTTCGGATTGCCCGAGGCGCGCACCCGCTCGTTGGGCCGGGGCGGGCCGTTGTCCACCGCCGGGGCATTACCGGGGCCCTTCTCCAGGGCGTCGATGGGCCGGGCCTTGCGTCCCCGGTCTCTGCCCTTCGCCTCGCCCTTGCCCGGGGGGCCGGCGGCGTCCGGCCGCCGGCGCCACTCCTCGGGGGACTCGGCCTTGCCTTGGCCGCGCAGCTCCCCGCGCCATCCCTTCAGGAGCGGGCGCGGCGGCTCCATGAGCTGTTCGGGCGCCACGGTGGGCGCCGCAACGTGGAAGTAGGTGCCCGCCTCCACCAGGGCCGCGCCGGCCTGGTTGCGGACCTCGATGCGGCCCTGCTGCACGCCGCCGTGCAGGCCCGCCTCGCCCACCGCCAGGGCGTAGACGGTGCCGCGGATGCCGATGGAGGCCGCCGGGGTCTCCATGCGGTAGCCGTCCCGGTTGGTGTCGGAGACCGTGCCGGTGATGGTGCGCAGGCCGCCCTCCAGCAGCTCCAGCACCGCCTCGGGCTCCTCGGCCTTGCCGGGCTCGGCGGTGTAGCGCTTCACCCGCAGACGGGAGCCGGGGCGCAGGGCCACCAGGCCGCGGTCGGCGAAGCGCACCTGGGCCCGGCCCTCGGCACCGGTGACCAGGGTCTCGCCCTGGTGGATCGGGGAGCGGCGCTCCAGGGCCCGCTCGGGGCCCTCCGGGACCACGGCGGTCACGGGGCCCACGGCGCTCAGCACCCGGCCCACCACCTCGGCGGCGTGCGCGCCCGGGGCGGCCAGCAGCAGGGCCGCCAGGGGGAGGAGCCTCCGGGCCGGGGAACGGCGTCGCGGCCGGAGGCCGCTCCCACGGGAGCCGCCACGGGCCGGGGCGGCTTCTCGGTCAGAACTCTCCCGCCGCGCTGGCTGGACCGGGGAGGATTCGGAATCGACGGTGGCCCCTTCCAGGAGTCGCGGCCGGAGGCCGCTTCCACAATCCCGGCTCCCACCAGCGAGGCCCCCCGTGGGAGCGGCCTCCGGCCGCGACAGCGCCGAATCGGGCCAGGCGGGGGCGGTGCCACGCGCCGCTCGGGCGGGCCTGTTTCCCCGGCGGGGCGCGCCGGTAAGGCGGAATGGATTTTCGGGCGGCACTGCGATCATGGGCCCTCCCTCCTAGAAGTAGTCGTACCGGACCTGCACCCAGAGCTGGGTGCGCTGGTACTCGTAGAGGGCGATGTTGGCGTCGTTGCGGCTGTGGCGCAGACGGGGGCCGGCGCTCCAGTGCCGGTCGTACCGCCAGTCCAGGGCCACGTCGGCCTGGTAGTAGGTTTCCTTACGGGTCTCGCCGAACAGAGCATGCTCCTCCCCGTATCCGCTATAACGCGCCTGGCCGTTGACACGCAATGTCCAATCGGGATCGAGGACGAAGCGCAGTCCCGCTTGCAGGCCGTAGAGGGTCCGCTCGGCGATGGCCTCGGCGGCGTCGGAATTGTCGTCGGCCAATTCCCGCCCGGCGTACAGGGAAGCGGACACCGCCGGCTGGTAGGCGCCGAGGAACAGGTGGGAGCCGCCGACACCGACGGTCAGCATCTTGGAGTCGCGGATGGACTGTCCGGTGTACTCGATGCGGTTGACCCGGGCGAAGCCGGTTCCCGCCGTGGTGTCGGTCAAGGTGTAGCGCAGGTCACCGCCCAGGCCGTAGCTGTCGCGGTAGGGGCCGGCGTCCAGGAAGAAGCGCTGGGCGCGCGCCGTTAGGCGCAGCCGGGTGTCGATGCCGCGCCACTCCCAGCCGGCGCGGCCGGCCAGCAGCCCGGTGTCGAAGTCGCTCTCGTCGGGATGAAAGCGGCCGCGGACGTCGATGCCGCCGTAGACGCCGGTGTCGGGGCTCAGCGGATGGCGGACGGTGCCGCCGGCGGCGGAGCGCAGGAAGAGGTCCGCCTGCTCCTGGCTGGAATCGCTCAGCTCGAGCTGCAGGGCGCCGTCGAAGATGGCGACGCTGTCGGCGTCGGTGGCGCTGTTGACGTTGGTGTCGTAGCCGGCGCCCATCTCGGCGTAGGCGGTGAGGACGGTCTCGTAGCGGTCGGCGCGGCGGCGGATGGCCTCCAGGAAGCGCTCCACGGTGGCCACCACCGCCTGGGGCGGGTCATGGGCGAGGACGGTGCGGAATTCCTCCCGGGCCCGCCGGTCCTCGCCGAGCAGGAAGTAGCCGCGCGCCAGCTCCAGGCGCGCCCGGTCCAGGCCCGGCTTCCGCATGAGGACGCGCTCCAGGGCGAAGATGCCCTCGGCCACGTGGCCGGTGTCGATGGCCGCGGTGCCGTAGTAGAAGTCGAAGCCGGACCGCCCCTCGTACTCGGCGCGGTGCTCCAGGGCCCACTGGTAGGCGGCCTCCATCCGCCCCTGCTGGACCATCTCCCGCAGGGGCGCCAGCTCCGACTGCGCGTGGACCGCCGAGGAAGCCCCCAGAAGTCCCGCCAAAATCCAGTTCCGCCATCCCCGCATAGGCACGCTCCCGCCCGTTGGCACAGCCCGACCCGGGGCCGCGCCATGGCGCCCCGGAGCATAACGAAATCCCCCCTTGCACTGACAGTCCGACTCCGGCGCTATCCCTCCGGAAGCACCTTCCCCGACTCCAGGGGACGCACGTCGCGATCGCCGATGGCCCGTTGGCACTCAGCGAAAATGCGCTCCTCCTCGCCCGGCATGCGATGTGTGATCCAGATCACAGGCCGGTGGCGAAGCCGGCGCAGGTCCTCGGCCAGCAGGTCCGGCGTGTAGTGGCCGGCTTGCTGGGCCAGCTCCGTGCTCTCGTTGGGGAAGGCGGCCTCCACCAGCAGGTGGTCCAGGCGCGGCCCGCTGTTGAGGGCGTCCCAGAGGACCTCGTTGGTGGAGCAGTCGCCGCTGAAGGCCAGCACGGAAGCGCCGTCGCTCAGGCGGAAGCCCGCGGCCGGCACCACGTGGCGGACGGGCAGCATCTCCACGCGCCGGCCCTCCAGCTCCCGGACCTCGCCGGGCTCCATGGGCTCGAAGCGCACCACGGGCCGCTCCGGGGTGGGCAGGACGGTGAAGTCCGGCCAGATCACCCAGTTGAATATGTACTCGTGCAGGGCCTGCAGGGTGGCCTCGCGGGCGTGGACCACCAGCGGCTCGCGGATGCGCTCGAAGATGGTGTCGATAAGGAGCGGCAGGAAGCCGATGTGATCGAGATGGGAATGGGACAGAAAGATATGGCGGATCCCGGCCATGGAATCGAGGTCCAGCTCCCCCACGCCGGAACCCGCGTCCACCAGGATGTCGTCGTCCAACAGAAAGGATGTGGTATGCGCGCCGTGCTGCACCCCGCCGCTGCAACCGAGCACCCGCAGCTGCATACGGTTCTCCCCGCCCTTGTCGGCCCCCTCTTTCCCGCGACAGGAACCATACCCGGATGCCGCCATGGGGTCTACCCCGCAACGGATCAGGGCACTCCCCAAAAGGACGTGTGGCGGCTACGATAGGCGGGGGCTCCCGGGTTTCGGACCCCCGCCCCCAGTTTCCCTGCGGACATTACCGAGGACGTCCATGGCTGCCTCCACCCAGAAGGAATCCGCGCCGGCCCAGGCGCCCGCCAACAAGCAGGAGTACGAGCGGCGGCTGAACGCCATCTTCCGGCAGATCCACGACGCCAGCAGCTTCGACGAGGCCCTGCCGCACTTGCAGGAGGAGATGCTGGCCCTGCTGCGGGCGGAGCGCATGACGGTCTACCAGCGCGGCCGGCACAACCGCGAGATCGTCTCGCGCTTCAAGACCGGGGACGAGGTGCAGGAGATCCGCGTTCCGGTGGGACCCAGCTCGGTGGCCGGCTACGTGGCCCTCACCAAGAGCCCGCTGCTCATCAGCGACGTCTACGACGCCGACGAGCTCAAGGCCGTCCACGAGGAGCTGGGCTTCGACGCCAGCGTGGACGCGCGCACCGGCTTCCGTACCCGCTCCATGGTGGTGGTGCCCATCATCCACGGCGACGTGCTGCTCGGCGTGCTGCAGATCCTCAACCGCCAGGGCGGCGGCAGCTTCAACAAGACCGACCTGGGCCGCTGTCAGGACCTGGCGCGCATCATCGGCCAGAAGTACCGCTACGATTTCCGCGGCACCCGCGGGCCCTTCGACCACCTGGTGAGCCGCCGCCACATCACCCAGGAGCGCCTGCAGGAGATCCAGCAGGAGGCGGCCAACCGCAAGAGCCCGGTGGTGCAGCTGCTGCTGGAGGAGGAAGAGCTGCCGCCGGCGGTGGTGGGGGAATCCCTGGAGCACTACTACCAGGTGCCCTACATGCCCTACGACCCGGACATCGAGCCCCCCGAGGAGCTGCTCGGCCGGTTCAAGCGGAGCTACCTGCGCAACAACCTCATCGCGCCGGTGGCGGTGGAGGGCAGCACCGTCACGCTGCTCCTGGACAACCCCAACGACACCAACCGCATCCTGGAGCTGCAGTCCTTCCTCTCCGGCTACAACTTCGACATCCGCGTCAGCCTCCCCGACGAGATCCTCCGCTACCTGGGCGCCAAGGTGGAGACCAAGGGGCCCGACCACAACCTGGAGGCTCTGGTCGGCCGACTCGCCGAAGGGGACGTGGAGGACGACCTGGACGAGGCGGGCGACGAGGGGCTGGTGGACGAGAACGAGCCCACCGTGGTCCAGGTGGTGAACCGGCTCATCGTCGACGCCCACCAGCTCGGCGCCAGCGACATCCACATCGAGCCGGGCAAGGGCAACGACCCGGCGGCGGTGCGCATGCGCGTGGACGGGGTCTGCCGCACGGTGCTCAACATCCCGGCCAGCCACATCCAAGCGGTGCTGGCCCGCATCAAGATCATGTCGCGCCTGGACATCGCCGAGCGGCGCAAGCCGCAGGACGGCAAGATCTCCGTGAAGCTCCAGGGCCAGCCCCTGGAGCTGCGTGTGGCCACCGTGCCCACCGTGAACGGCGAGAGCGCCGTGATGCGGCTGCTGGCCTCGGGCGGCGCCCTGCCCTTCGACAAGCTGAACTTCCAGCCCTGGAACCACGAGCACATCCAGGAGCTGATCTCCCATCCGCACGGGCTGTTCCTGGTGGTGGGCCCCACCGGCTCCGGCAAGACCACCACGCTCCACGGCGTGCTCGGCGAGCTGAACACGCCCGAGCGCAAGATCTGGACCGCCGAGGACCCGGTGGAGATCACGCAGAAGGGCCTGCAGCAGGTGCAGGTGCAGCCCAAGATCGGCTTCGACTTCGCGGCCGCCCTGCGCTCCTTCCTGCGCGCCGACCCCGACGTCATCCTCATCGGCGAGGTGCGCGACAAAGAGACCGCGGAGAGCGCGGTGGAGGCCTCGCTCACCGGCCACATGGTGTTCTCCACCCTGCACACCAACTCCGCCCCGGAGACCATCACGCGGCTCCTGGACCTGGAGCTGGACCCCATGAACTTCGCCGACTCCCTGCTCGGGGTGCTGGCCCAGCGGCTCATGCGCACCCTGTGCGGCGAGTGCAAGGAGCCCTACACGCCGGACGAGAAGGAGTACGCCAATCTCTCCCACGCCTACGGCGACGAGGCCTTCGAGGAGCTGGGTCTGAAGCGCGAGGAGATCACGCTCTACCGCGCGGTGGGCTGCTCCAAGTGCGGCAACACCGGCTACAAGGGCCGGACCGGCATCCACGAGCTGCTGGTGAGCTCGCCCGACATGCAGAAGACCATCGCCCGCTCCGCCCCGGTGGCGGAGATCCGCGACCTGGCCATGCAGCAGGGCATGCGGACCCTCATGCAGGACGGCATCGCCAAGGTGCTGGCCGGTCAGGCCGACTTCACGCAGCTCCGCAAGGTCACCGCCGAATAGCCGCGGCCTTCCCGGGGGACAACGGCTTTCCGGGAGCGGAGCGCCGCCCCCGTTGTCCAATACAGGGTAAGCCCATGCGGGACATACCCGAGGGGAGGCCGGCAATGCGACCGAACGTCCTGGAGATGAGCATCACGGAGCGACTGGAGGCCTGCCGCGAGCTGCAGGCGCACACTCCCGGCGCCGCCCAGGCGGACTGCGACGAGTGCGCGGAATATCGGCAGGCGGTGTGTAACTTCCCCGACTGGCTGGGCTATCCCTACGAGGTGGAGGAGGAGCGGATCAGCCCGGAGCGCTGAGGCGCGCTAGGTACGGAAGCGCCTTTGTGGTAGCGGCCTCCGGCCGCGACAGGATGCCGGTGGGGCCCGAAGGCGGGACGAGGCCTCCGGGCTCCAAGGGGACCCTGTCCTTCGGACATCCCTTCAGTCGCCCTCCGACCCCGCCCCGCCTTCGAGCACGGCTCTTTCCGGGCCCCACCAGCACGGTCGCGGCCACCGGCTACCCCCCACGGGGCCGCCGCCGAGCGGCCCCTAGCGCACGCCCACGATCCGGCTGACGTCGGCGTAGAAGCGCGCCGCGTCGTCCAGCATGGCCGCCGCCACCCGCGCAACGTGCTCGGGCTCCGGGCTTTCCTCGCCCTCGGCGAGCATGTAGGTGTCCGTGGCGCCGATGGCCAGGACGAAGGGGAAGACCTCCTGGTCGGGGAAATCCTTCCAGGCCGACAGGTATTCGGTGGCCATGCCCAGGAAGTCCTCCAGCTCCTGCTCCGGCAGGGCTTCGCCGCGCAGCCGCCCCCACTGCTCCATGATGTCGCGCAGGTGGTCAACGCCGGACTCGCCGCTGTTCAGGGTCTCGTCCAGGGCGATGAGAATCAGGCCGGCATCCAGGTTGAGGGCATTGCCCAGCTCCTCGGGCGGCTCCCCCTGGTAGGCGTAGAGCCGACCCTGGGCCATGGATTCGAGCCGCTGGTCGAGGGTCTGGGCGATGGTCTCCACCTGATCGGGATAGAGGGGCTCCACCGGCGCCGCTCCCGGAACGTCCTCCTCGTCGCTGACCCGGGTGCGCACCGGAATTTCGGCACCCTGCTCGGTGTGCTCGCCGTACCAGCTGCGCAGGAGGTCGGCGGCTTTGTGCAGGAACGACGTGTCCATCGGCTGCTCCCCTTGCTAAGGTCGGAATGGTGAGGCCCCCGCCGGGTGCCCTCACCCCACAGAATGAACCCTTTGCCCCGCCCGCCAAAGAGGTGGCCTCCCCGGCCCGGGCCGCTCGGCAAGACAACGCCATTACCAGGACCGGAGCAAGAAACCATGAGCGAGACCTTCTGGCTCCTTCTGCTGGCCGCCGTAGTGCTCGCCGTCGCGGTGGGCCCCCTGGCCACGCTGCGCTGCATGGCGCGCATCGAGGCGGCCAAGGCCGCCCGCCGCGAGAAGCAACGGCGTGACGGCGAAAGCGGCGGCGGACCCCCGGGCTGAACGTCCGGGGCCCGGTCCGAACGGCCTTCCCCGCAGCAGGCCCTACCGGGTAGGGTATTCCGTTTATACAAGTTTTTCATGGAGATCGGAAATGTCCAACCGCACCTTCGGACTGGATGACCGGATACACGAGTACCTGCTGGCCCACAACCCCGCCGAGCCGGAGATCCTCACCCGGCTGCGCGAGGAAACGGCGAAGGACCCCAAGCACAACATGCAGATCGCGCCGGAGCAGGGCCACTTCATGGCGCTGCTGGCCAGGCTTATCGGGGTGCGCAGGTACCTGGAGGTGGGCGTCTTCACGGGCTACAGCGCCCTGGCGGTGGGCCTCGCCCTGCCGGAGGACGGCGAGGTGGTGGCCCTGGACAGCAGCCCGGAGTGGACGGACGTGGCGCGCCGCTACTGGGACGAGGCGGGCGTGGGCCACAAGATGCACCTGTACCTCGACGAGGCGGACCGCAGCATGGACACGCTGGTGAATACCGAGGGGCGCTCCAACAGCTTCGACTATGCCTTCATCGACGCCGACAAGGAGAGCTACCCGGTCTACTGGGAGTACTGCCTGGAGCTGGTGCGGCCGGGCGGCCTGATCGCCGTGGACAACGTGCTCCGCTACGGCCGGGTGGCCGATCCGGAATGGGCGGGCGACCCCACCACCGACGCCATCAAGCACTTCAACGAAAAGGTGGCCGCCGACGACCGCGTTGATTTCGCCATGCTGCCCGTGGCCGACGGCATCACCCTGGCCGTCAAGCGCTAGGAGCCCGCCGGACCGCCCGTGGGGGCGGCCTCCGGCCGCGACTTGACGCGGTGCAATCGTAAAAAGCATTCCCCGAAGGGCGGGGCGAGGTCGGAGGGCGACTGAAGGGAAGTCCGAAGGACAGGGTCCCCTTGGAGCCCGGAGGCCTCGCCCCGCCTTTCGGGCCCCGCAAGCATTGTCCCGGCCGGAGACCGCTCCCACGGGGCCTGGCCGGAACAAAAAGGAGCACCCCCGGCCGAGAGGTGCTCCTTCATTCGGCGTCAGCCGGCGCCCTCAGTCGAAGGCGACGCTGCCCGCGGCCCGCTGGAGGCGCTCGGGGGCGATAAGCGCCGGCCGCTCCGGGGCCCGGTCCGGACCGCGCACGGTGGTCATCTCCTTGGGCCGGTTCAGCCGCACGGTACCCGCCCCGTTGCGGATGAACACCCCGGACCCCTCCAGCAGGATCACGTCCAGGGCCTCGGAGAAGTAGAAGCCGCCCCAGAAGTCCGTGCCCCGCACGCCCACCGTGGCGACCCGGGTCTTCATCAGGATCTGGCCGCCCTTGTCCGTGATGGCCCCGGTAACCGCCCGGAACACGCCCTCCAGCAGGCGGAAGACCCCTTCGGGCGGCTTTTCCCCGTCCCGCCCGGTACGGTACCGCTCGACCCGGAATACGGTATCCGCCCCGAGCGTCAGGACGGTGCCGTCGCGCATCCGGATCTTGGCGCGCGCCCCGGGGCCGGTGCGGAGGGCGGCGCCCCGGTTCACGGCGTCCCCCCGGGAGAGGGCTCGCGCGCCGTCCTCCCCGTCCAGGGTGACGGTACCCTGGGTGCGCAGGACCACGCCGTCGGGCTCTGCCTGGGCCCAGGCGGGAACCAGCATCAGCAGGAGCAGCGCGGCGCGCCACAGCATGCCGGGCTTCATGGGCTCTTCCTTTGGGGGCGGCGCGATTGCACGGGGCGGACTAGCCGCGTCCGGCGGCCCGCTCGAAGCTCTCCAGCAGGCTGGAGCCCAGCTTCTTGCCGAGGCCCTCGGCGAGCTTGCCCACGGCACGGTCGGAGGCCACGCCGGCATCCACGGAGCCGGCCTTGACCCGCTCCTGGAACTCGTCGATGACGTTTCCGCCGCGGTCCAGAACAGTGACGTTGCCGTCGGCGAAGACGAAGGTGCGATCGTCCCGGTTCACCGTTCGCAGGCCAGCCTCGTAGCGCAGGGTAAGGTCGCCGCTGCCGCCTTCCCGCACCTGGACCCCCTCGTTGCTGAGCGCCTTGCGCAGCGTGGAATCCATCTTGCGGGTGCTCTCGCCCCGCGGCTGCAGCACCACCACCAGGGAGTCCAGCAGGCCCGCGATGCGGCTTTCCAGGTCCCGGAACTCCGCCGGCAGCCGGTGCCCGGGGTCCATGGTGGCCACAAGCTGCAGCTTGCGCAGGAGCTCCTTACGCTCCGCCAGCAGGGGCAGCGCCGGCATGAGCGCCTTGAGCCGGTCCAGGCGCGCGCCGCCGCTATCGCGCTCGGCCACCTCGGCGATGCGGGCGTCCAGGTCCTCGATGCGGCTGGCCAGGTTCAGCTCCGCCTGGCTGCGGTTGAGCTTCACCAGGGCGTAGGCCATGCCCTCGGACCGGTTTACGTGGGTCTCGGCCACCTTGATGTTGGTGAGCTCCGTCTCGCGGACCTTGCTGCGGGCGGTATCCATCACCGAGCGGGTGATGCTGCTGTCGCCGTCGGCGGTGGTGCGGCTGGCCTTGGTGACCGTCTCCCCGGACACGGTCACCTCCAGGCGCTTGAGCAGCTCGCGCCGGGCCTGGTCCTGGGCCTGCGTCAGGGCGGAGGCGGGGTCCGCGTAGACGCGCGCCGAGCCCACGCCGTAGGCGAAGCCGTCGCCGCTCGGCGGGGAGGTCACCCACTGCGGAAGCTCCGAGGATCCCCCGGAAGAGGCGGAGCCGCCCACATCGGGACCACCGCCGAAACAGCCCGCCAGGACCAGGGCCGACAGGCCCGCCGCCAGCGTGCCCAGAAACGTTCTGACCTGCATGCGAATCCCCTTTTCCGGGCTCCCGCCCGGATTGCCGGCCGGCGGCGTCATTCCGCGCCGGCCTCGCCGAACCAAAACGGTTGGAGTCTCCTCGGACCCCAACCGCCTGTTTTCAGCCGATTCCGATTCCACCCGGCGCTAGAAGAAGCCACCCTTCTCGGCGACCTTCTTGATCTTCTTCTGGCCGTACCAGACCTCCTGGGTGGTGGTCATGTCCACCAGATTGAGGTCCACCTGGTAGAAGGTCACCCGGGTGCCGTCGGCCTGCTGCACCGTGGAGTTGATGCTGCCGGCCAGGGCGAAGTCGGCGCCGGTCTCGGCGCCCATCTCGGCGCGGGTGTCCTCGGAGGCGTAGATGTCCTGCTCCTTGCGCTCCTCGCGGACCTCCTCCCGGGCGGCGCCGCCGGACACGAACTCCACCTGGCCGTTGCGCAGCATGGCGCGCTTCAGGTCGTTGATGAAGGTGTCCGTGGGAATGTGCTCATGGGACTTGTTGCGGACGGTCTTGATGATCACCCGCGGCATCCGGTCGTGCTTCTGGTTCCACTTCTCCAGCCAGGGGAAGCTGACCATGTCCTTGATCATCTGCTTGGCCACCAGCTTGGAGTCGGTGGAGTTCCACTTGTCGGTGACGTCGATCTGCTTGTTGGCGCCCACCCGGGAGACCTGGGTGCCGCCGCAGGCGGTCAGGCCAGTGGCCACCACGGCGGCCATCAGGAGGCCGGCGGCGGTTTTATAGGCGTGCTCTTTGTTCATCTGAGAAATCCCCTCTTGGATCAGTTGGAAGCCGTTTTCATGTCGGATTCGCGGTCCGGCCGCTCCTGGGTGCGGTCGATGGTGCGGCGCACCCAGACGCGGACCTCCCCGGGCGCCAGCTCGAAGTCACGGCCGGTCCGGGCCATCCTGCTGCCGTTCTGAGTCAGGGTGGTCAGCTCCAGGTGATGCTTGCCGGGCTCAACCGCCACGCGCATGAGCCGGATGCCGTAGGGCAGCGTCAGCCAGTTGCGGGTCTCCGCGGCGCTGCTCCCGGAGGCCAGGAGCTTGCCGGCCAGGCTGCCCAGGCCTTCTCCGCCGCCCAGGGCCGAGCTCACCATGCCGCCCGCCTCGGACCCGGCCACGTTCTTCAGGGTAGCGCGGGCCAGGGCGTTGTAGAGGTCGCTGCTGGCGTTGAGAAGCTGCTCCTGCATGGTGAGCTGCGCCAGGGACTCCGCATCCAGGAGCTGTCCGGCGTCCTCGCCGTCCACCAGCAGCCGGGTGCCGTTGGCGGCGGTTCGGAGCGGCGAGTAGTAGGGCACGGTAACCCGGATACCGGTGCTGCCCAGGGTCTGGGGAATCTTGAGCTGCTCCGCCACGTCCCAGGCCGGGCCGAGGGGCACGGTCTTGCTGGTGAAATTGCGCGCCACCCCGTAGAGGCCGCCCTCCCGGTAGCCGTTCAGCAGGTCCAGCACCCCCTTGTCGCCGTAGAGGAGGAAGAACCAGCTGAGCTGGTCCTTCTCCTCCATGCCGTCGCCGGTGAGCACCGGCCGCAGCAGCAGCGACTGCTGCTGGGGAAGGGCCGTGAGCCGCAGGTTCAGCTCCTTGCGCTGGGGCACCATGCCCAGGTGCTGGATCACCAGGATCTGGGCGGTCTCGTCGTCGTAGCGGTCCAGCCGGGCCCGGCGCGACTCGGACAGCTTTTCCTCGGCGAGGCGCGGCCACTCGCCCTCCCAGCCGCCGCTGCGCCGCATCATGCGGATGGCGTCGAACCAGGCCTGCTCCGCCATGCCGCCGCCCAGGTGGTACTGCTTGGTGTAGCCCTCCTCGTACAGCTCGGCGGCCTTCTGGTAGGAGATGCGCGCGTCGTCGAGGTTGCCGCGCTTCTCGTACAGCACCCCGGCCAGGTAGCGGGCGTAGGCGTCCTCGCGGAAGACCAGCCACTCCTCGTCCAGCCAGTTGCCCTGGAACTTCTGGAAGAGATCGAGGAGCTTGGTGAAGGTCTTCTCCTCCTTGTCCTTGACGTCCTTGTAGTTGCCCTTGTCGAAGGAGATGGTGGACAGGGTGTTATCCAGGCGCCGGACCTCCACCCCGGCCTTCTCCAGGTGCTCGTCCCGGACCCGCTCCTGCTTCGCCTGCTGGGCGAGCATCAGGTAGTTGAGGGCCTTGTAGTAGCTGATGTAGACGCGCTCCACATCGCTGCCCATGTAGGTCATTTCGCGGGGGCTGACCATGGCGGCGGCCAGATAGTCCTCGGCCTGCTTGGAGCGCAGACTGTCCGCCAGGTCGTGGGCCTGCTCCAGGTGCTTGTTGCTCTTCTCGTAGCTGCCCGCCAGGTGGTGGATGGTGCCGAGCTCCAGGTGGTAGAGGAGCTGGTCGTCTCCGGTGGGATCGAGGCTCTTCTGTACGCTCTTGTCGGCTTTCTCGTACTTGCCCTGCTCAACCTGGACCAGGGCCTTGTTCATTCCCTCTCCGTAGGTCGCACAGCCAGCCAGCAGTGTCATGGCCGCCCATGCCAACCCCAGACGGAGCGCCCGTGCCGTCATGGTGTTCCCCGTGTTCAGACCGATGTGCCCCCTTTTTGGCCGGTGGCCCCGCCTGTCTGTCCCGAAATTTCGCAATTCCCCGGGCCAGGGCGGGATTGTCCGGCATCCCCGGCAAGAATACTGACAATTCTCTTATGGATGCGCAATAGCTTCCCGTGGCGCCGAGGACGCGGGAGTGACGCACCGCACACGGAACGGGAGCGGAAGGGCTTGCGGGGAAGTAGCTCAGGCGTTAACCCGGGCGGACCACTGGACGATGTGGCCCGGACCGAACCAGCCGCCGATGTGGTCGAGCACCGCCTCCACGCGCTCCGGGGCGTCGAAGAACTCCACCACCAGGGGCAGATCGAAGGCGATGTCCACCAGGGACTGGCCGTGGACCTTCCCCGACCGCCCGAAGCCGGCGGTGCCGCGGAAGACGGTCACGCCCATGACCTGCTCGCGGTCGTGGAGGTGCTCCAGCAGGCGGTCGAGGAGGCGGTCGCCCTCGGTCAGGTAGATGCGGACCATGGTGACATCGGTATGGGTCATAGCTTGCGCCCCGCGGAGACACCGATCCAGACGGCGAGCAGGCAGAGGGCCAGGTTGGCGGCCAGGTTCCCCGCCGCCTTCAGACGGGAGCCGCCCTCCAGGAGGTTCAGGGTCTCCATGGAGAAGGTGGAGAAGGTGGTGAAGGCGCCGAGCAGCCCCACCAGCACCGCCGCCCGGACCTCGGGGCCCATCCCGGCGCGGTCCAGCAGCACCACGGAGAGGAAGCCCATGAGCAGGCTGCCGAGCGCGTTCACGGCGAGGGTGCCGTAGGGGAAGCCGGTGCCCAGCAGGCCGTGCATGCCCGCTGCCACCCAGTAGCGGAGCAGGGCGCCGACGGCGCCGCCGGCGGCGATGGCGAGGGAGTGGGTCAAGAGGCGTTCCTGTATCGCGGTTTCCGATGCGCCGGGCGCGGCGGACGTCCCTCGCCGGGAGGAAGCCGGCGCCCGTCGCGGCCGGAGGCCGCTCTCACAAAGGCCCGGCACCCCTTGCGGGTGGCGGCTGGAGGTTTTGTCGTGGCAGCCGCTCCCACTAGGGGCCGGGTGGCAAGGGAGCCCTGTGGGAGGGGCCTCCCGGCCGCGACATCTCAGGCCCCGCCCTCCTCCAGCCAGACCAGGGTGGCCATGCGGCCGGTCTGTCCATCCCGGCGGTGGCTGAAGAAGCGGTCCCCGTCCGAGAAGGTACAGAATCCGCCGCCGGAGATACAGTGCGGCGGGACGCCGAGGCGCTTGAGCCGCTGGCTGGCCAGGATGTAGAGGTTGGCGAGCCAGCGGTCGTTCCGGGCGTGGAAAGCGCGGCGGTCCTCGTCCGCGCCGGCCAGGAAGGCCTCGCGCACCTCCGCGCCCACCTCGAAGGCGTCCGGACCGATGGCCGGGCCGAGATAGGCGTGGATCCGCTCCGGGCTCCCCAGCGCGCGCACCGCCTCGTCCACCACTCCGGCGGCGAGACCGCGCCAGCCGGCATGGGCCACCGCCGCGGCGGCGCCGTCGGCCCTAGCCAGCACCACCGGCAGGCAGTCGGCGGTGAGCACCACCCCCACCGCGCCGGGGCCCTCCACCACCGCCGCGTCGGCCTCCGCGTCGGCGGCGCCTTCCGGCTCGGCGCGGGTGCAGCGGGTACCATGGACCTGCGCCGTCCAGGCGGGCTCCGCGGGCAAGCACAGCCCTTCCCGGAGACGGCGTCGGTTCTCCGCCACCGCCTCCGCATCGTCGCCCACGTGAAGCGCCAGATTGAAGGATTCGAAGGGCGGCGCGCTAACCCCGCCGGTCCGCGTGGTGACGAAGGTGCGGACATTGGGCGGCGCGGTCCAGTGGGGCTCGAATCCGGATACGGCGGTCATGTTGCGCTGTCCTCCAGGATGGCCAGCAGCCGTGCCATATCCGCCGGGGGCGGCTGCTCCCAGGTCAGCTGCTGGCCGGTGACGGGGTGGCTGAGGGTGAGGCGGCCGGCATGCAGGGCCTGCCGCGAGAATCCGCCCACGAAGGCCCGCCCCGCCTCGTCGAGCCCGCCCGGGAACCGGCGCTTGCCGCCGTACAGGGGGTCGCCGAGCACCGGATGGCCGATGTGCGCCATGTGCACCCGGACCTGGTGGGTACGGCCGGTCTCCAGGCGTGCCTCGATGCGCGTGGCGCCGGCATAGCGCCGCTCGACACGGTAATGGGTGAGCGCGTGCTTGCCCGCTTCCACCACGGCGAATTTGGTGCGGTGGCGGGGATGGCGGCCTATCGGGGCCTCCACGTGGCCGCCGCTGGTGATCTCCCCCTGCACCACCGCCAGATAGCGGCGGTCCACGGCGTGCTCCTTGAACTGTGCCACCAGGCGCTCCCGGGCATGAGGCGTACGCGCCACCACCAGCAGCCCGGAGGTGTCGCGGTCCAGGCGGTGGACGATGCCCGCCCGCTCCACCCCGGCCAGCTCCGGAAAGCGGTACAGCAGGCCGTTGACCAGGGTGTCCTCCATGTGCCCCGCCGCGGGGTGAACCACCCGCCCGGGGTCCTTGGCCAGGACGATCAGGTGCTCGTCGGCGTGGACCACGTCCAGGGGGACCGGACGGGCCACCCAGGCCTCGTCGCGGTCCTCCGCGGCGGGGGGATCGACCACCACCCACTCGCCGCCCGCCACCCTGGTCTTGGCGGCGGGGCGGCGGCCCTCCAGCACCACGCGGCCCGCCGCCAGCCACTCCTGGATCTCGGCGCGGGAATGGCCGCCGAACAGCCGGGTCAGGGCGCGGTCCAGGCGCTCGCCCCGCCACTCCCGGGGGAGCTGGATGCGGTGCGGAGAAGGGGCGGTTTCGTCGAGGTTTTCCGGGACGTCCACTTTTTCCATGGGCAGGATTCTCGTAAACTGGCCGCTTTCGCCGCTTGCCGGCGGCGTCTTTCCCTGGAGGTTGCACGAGCTCGTCATGCGCCGACTCACGCGAAATCTGGCCGCCCTCCTCGCCGCCCTCCTGCTGGCGGCCGGCTGTAACACCCTGGAAGTCGCCGAAGGGGATTCCCCGGAGGAGATCCTGGCCAAGGCCCGGGAGGCCATGGAGCAGAGGCTCTACTCCCAGGCCATCGACAATTACCAGCGCCTGGAGTCCCTGTACCCCTACAGCCGGCGGGCCATCCAGGCGCAGATCATGACGGCCTACGCCTATTACCTAAAGGGCGACTCGCTGGCGGCGGTGAACGCCGCGGAGCGCTTCATCCGCCTGCACCCCAGCAATCCACACGTGGACTACGCCCTTTACCTCAAGGGCATCGCCCAGTACCAGAAGATCGGCAAGTCGGACCGCGATCCGGAGCCGGCGCGCAAGGCCCTGGAGGCGCTCTCCCAGCTGATCCGCCAGCATCCGGAATCGGAGTACGTGCCCGACGCCCACGCCCGCCTCCGCAAGGTGGACGAGATCCTGGCCGCCCACGAGCTGCACGTGGCCCGATTCTACATGGACCGCGAGGCCTTCCTGGCCGTGGCCAACCGCACCCAGACCATCCTCACCGAGCATCCGGGCACCCCCTCCGTGGAGCCGGCCCTGGCCCTGCTGACGCGCAGCTACGCTGAGCTGCGCCTCGAGGACCTGGCTCGGGACACTCTCGCCATCCTGTCGGAGAACTACCCGGACAGCAGCTATCTGTCCGGGGCCCGCTCCGCGGTGAGCGACCGATTCGGCGAAAGCGCCAACGACAACTGAGCGCCCTGCGGGGCCAACGAGGAGACGCCCGACACCATGTGGGACTTCTTCCAGACCGTCCGCCACCGTCACAGCATCCGTCGCTACCAGAGCGACGTCACCATCGAGCCCGCGGCCCTGCACGGCGTTCTGGAAATGGCCCTGGCCGGGCCGTCCGCCGGCGACAAGCAGGCCTACCACCTGGTGGTGGTCCAGGACGCCGGGCTGCGGCAGCGCATCGCCGAACATTCCGGGGAAGACTTCCTGGCCAAGGCCCCGGTCAACATCGTGGTCTGCTCCGACCCCGAGCTTTCCGCCACCCAATTCGGCGAGCGGGGCCGGGACCTCTTCGCCCTGCAGGACGCCACCATCGCCGCCACCTACATCCAGCTGGCGGCCGTGGCCGAGGGGCTGGGATCGGCCTGGGCCGGGGGCTTCGTGGAGGAGACGCTGCGGGAGATCCTGGAGATTCCCGACCATCTCCATCCCGTGGCGGTGCTGGCGCTCGGTTATCCCGCCGAAATCCCGGAGCCCACGCCGCGCCGCAAGCTGAACGAGCTGGTCTCCTACCGCTAGGAGCCGGCCGGACGCCATTTCCAACCGGGGAGCGAACGGGGAGGCTTGTTTCCGTCCCCCGCCCGGCGGTCGCAGGTCTCCGGTAAAAGCGGTTGCCGGCCGTGCGTTTCCGGATCGTCGCGGCCGGAGGCCGCTCCCACGGAAGCCCCAGGCATCATCCAGCCTTGCGGGAACCATCCGCTTCTTCGGGCTCCGTTCCGGCGGGGCCCGCCGGCACCATTCCCTCTGGTCAGTAACGCGGACCGGAGGGCGCGGAGCCGGATTCCGCCGCCTCAGATGGCGTTGTCGTTCTCCTCGCCGGTGCGGATGCGCACGATGCGCTCCACCGGCGTGACGAAGATCTTGCCGTCGCCGATCTTGCCGCTGCGGGCCGACTCCATGATGGCCTCGATAGCCCGGTCCACCATGTCCTCGGAAAGCACCACCTCGATCTTCACCTTGGGCAGGAAATCCACCACGTACTCCGCACCCCGGTAGAGCTCGGTGTGGCCCTTCTGGCGGCCGAAGCCCTTCACCTCGGTCACCGTCAGCCCGGCGATGCCCATCTCCGACAGCGCCTCGCGGACGTCGTCGAGCTTGAACGGCTTGATGATCGCCTCGATCTTCTTCATGGATAGATCCCTTCTAGAAAAGCGTTAAAGAAAACGCCAAGGCGCCAAGAAGCCAGGAATACGATTAAAACACTTCCATTGGTCCGGCCATTCCGGGGCCCGGGAAGCACCTTCACCAACCCGCCCCCCATTCGGAGAGGTCCGGGCCTTCCCTGACCTTCTCGGTGTCTTGGCGCCTTGGCGTTTTTCCGCCGTTCCTATCCTCTAGAACCTATACTTGTTCGTGATCGGATAGCGCCGATCGGTTCCGAAGCCGCGCGGACTGATGCGCACCCCCGGCGGGGCCTGGCGCCGCTTGTACTCGTTGTTCTCCACCCGGTTCAGCACCTGGCGGACCAGCGCCGGATCGTGGCCGCGTGCGGCGATGGTCTCGGGGGCCAGATCCTCCTCCACGTAGGCGAACAGGATGGCGTCGAGCACCTCGTAGGGCGGCAGGGTGTCGGAGTCCTTCTGGTCCGGGGCCAGCTCGGCCGAGGGCGGCCGGTCGATGATGCGCCGGGGCAGGATCTCCACGTCGCGGTTCACCAGCTCCGCCAGCCGGTACACCACGGTCTTGGGCACGTCCTTGAGCGCCGAGAATCCGCCCACCATGTCCCCGTACAGGGTGGCGTAGCCCATGGACATCTCGCTCTTGTTACCCGTGGCGAGCACCATGAGGTTGCGCTCGTTGGAGATGGCCATGAGCAGGATGCCGCGGGCGCGCGCCTGGATGTTCTCCGCGGCGACGCCGTGCGGGTCGGAGCCGAGCTCCCCGCGCAGGCCGTCCAGGAAGGCCTGGTGGATGTGGTCGATGGAAAGCTCGTGGAGGGCCACGCCGAGGTTGGCCGCCAGGTCGCGCGAATCCTCGCCGGACATATCCGAGGTATAGCGGGAGGGCATGAACACCGCTTCCACCCGGTCCGGCCCCAGGGCATCCACCGCCAGGCACAGGGTCAGGGCGGAGTCGATGCCGCCGGACAGCCCCACCACCACGCCGGGGAAGCCGTTCTTCTCCACGTAATCCCGGATGCCGGTGGTCAGGGCGCCGTAGATACCCTCCTCCTGGCTTTCCGAGGCCAGCACCTCCCGACCGGCGGTCAGCAGGGCGTCCCCCGCGCGCTCCCACTCCGTGACCTGGAGCACCGTCTCGAAGGCCGGCGCCCGATCCACCACGTAGCCCCCGGCATCCACGGCGAAGGAGGCGCCGTCGAACACCAGCTCGTCCTGGCCGCCCACCATGTTCACGTAGGCGACGGGCACCCCCGTCTCGCGGGCGCGGTGGCCGATCTCCTGCTCCCGCTTGTGCAGCTTGGTGTAGTCGTAGGGCGAGGCGTTGAGGTTCACCAGGATGCGGGCGCCGGCGGAAACCGCCCGGGTCATGGGACCGTCGGTCTCCCAGGCGTCCTCGCAGATGGTGACGCCCACCGGCACGCCGTCCAGCTCCACCACGCAGGGCTCGGAGCCGGTAAGGAAATAGCGCTTCTCGTCGAAGACGCCGTAGTTGGGCAGGCGCTGCTTGCGGTAGCGCGCCCGCACCGCCCCAGCCCGCACCCAGCTGGCGGCGTTGTACAGGCCTTCCGCGGCGACTTCGGGATGGCCCACCACCAGGTCCACGTCCTGCACCTGCTGCACCAGCCGGCCCATGGCGCTCTCGCAATCCTCCACGAACTGGCGGTGCAGGAGCAGGTCCTGCGGCGGATACCCCGTGAGGGCCAGCTCCGGGGTCACCACCAGGTCCACTCCCGCCTCCCGGGCACCCTCCAAGGCACCCAGGATGCGGTTCACGTTCCCTTCCAGATCGCCCACCACGGGATCGATCTGGGCCAGGGCGATGCGCAGGGGACGGTCGGTCACAAGCAGCTCCGTTCAGAGGACAGGATCAGATGCGGGAGCGGCGGCCTCGCCGCCATCCGGGGAAGCCGCTCAGGGAAATGCCGCGGCCGGCGACCGCCCTCCGCGGCGATTCGCGCCGTATCAGGCCGTTGCCTCCAGGGCCTCCTTGGCCCGCTGGCCGATCTCCGCCGGGGAGCGGGCGATGGCGATGCCCGCCGCCTCCATGGCGGCGAACTTCTCCTCCGCCGTGCCCTTGCCGCCGGAGATCACCGCGCCGGCATGGCCCATGCGCCGCCCCGGCGGCGCGGTCATGCCGGCGATGTAGCCCACCACGGGCTTGGTCATGCGGGCGCGCACGAACTCGGCGGCCTCCTCCTCGGCGGTGCCGCCGATCTCGCCCACCATGATCACCACCTCCGTCTGCGGATCGGCCTCGAACATGGCCAGCATGTCCACGAAGTCCGATCCGCTGATGGGATCGCCGCCGATGCCCACGCAGGTGGACTGGCCCAGGCCGAGCTGGGTGGTCTGGTAGACCGCCTCGTAGGTGAGCGTCCCCGAGCGCGACACCACGCCCACGCCGCCCGGCGTGTGGATGGCCGCGGGCATGATGCCCACCTTGGACTGGCCGGGGGTGATCACGCCGGGGCAATTCGGGCCGATCAGGCGCGTGGGGCGGTCCTTGAGGTAGGCCTTCACCCGCGTCATGTCCAGCACGGGAATGCCCTCGGTGATGGTGACCACCAGCTCGATGCCGGCGTCCGCCGCCTCCATGACGGCGTCGGCGGCCATGGCGGCGGGGACGTACTGCATGGAAACCGAGGCCCCGGTCTCGCGCACCGCCTGCTCCACGGTGTCGAACACCGGCAGATCCAGGTGGGTCTGGCCGCCCTTGCCGGGGGTCACGCCGCCCACCATGCGGGTGCCGTAGTCGATGGCCTGCCGCGAGTGGAAGGTCCCCTGCTCGCCGGTGAAGCCCTGGCAGATGACCTTGCTGTCCTTGTCGACGAGGATGCTCATGCCGCGCCCTTTCCGGCGGTAACCGCCTTCTCCGCCGCGTCCGCCAGGGTGGTGGCGGTGATCAGGTCGAGGCCGCTGTCCTGGAGCAGCTTGCGGCCCTGCTCCACGTTGGTGCCCTCCAGCCGCACCACCAGCGGCACGTTCAGGGCCACCTCCTGGACCGCGGCGATGATGCCTTCGGCGATGACGTCGCAGCGGACGATGCCGCCGAAGATGTTGATGAGGATGGCCTCCACGTTCTCGTCGGAGAGCAGGATCTTGAAGGCCGCGGTCACCCGCTCCACGGAGGTCCCGCCGCCCACGTCGAGGAAGTTAGCCGGCTCGCCGCCGTAGAGCTTGATGATGTCCATGGTGGCCATGGCCAGGCCGGCACCGTTGACCATGCAGCCGATGTTGCCCTCCAGGGCGATGTAGTTGAGCCCGTGGGCGGTGGCCTCGTGCTCCTTGGGCTCCTCCTCGTTGGGATCGCGCAGCTCGGTGAGGTCCTTGTGGCGGATCAGCCCGTTGTCGTCGAGGTTGAACTTGGCGTCCAGGGCCAGCAGATTGCCCTCGTCGGTGAGCACCAGGGGGTTGAGCTCCACCAGCGAGGCGTCCTTGTCCACGAAGGCGCGGTACAGGGCCATCAGGATCTTGGTGAACTGGCGCACCTGGGCCCAGTCCATGCCGAGCCCGAAGCCCAGCTTGCGCGCCTGGAAGGGCTGCAGGCCCACGGCGGGGTCCACGGTCACCCGGAGGATCTTCTCCGGATTGGTACGGGCCACCTCCTCGATCTCCACGCCGCCCTCGCTGGAGACCATGAAGACGATGGAGTCCACGTGACGGTCCACCACCGCGCCCACGTAGAACTCCTGGGTGAAGCCGTAGGCCTTCTCCACCAGCAGCCGGCGCACCAGCCGGCCCTTGGCCCCGGTCTGCTCGGTGACCAGGGTGTGCTCCATGAGGCCGTCGGCGCGCTCGCGCACCTCGTCCAGGGAATCGGCGAGCTGCACCCCGCCCGCCTTGCCCCGACCCCCGGCATGGACCTGGGCCTTCACCGCCCAGCGGTCGCCGCCCAGATGCTCGGCGGCGTCCACCGCCTCGGCGACGGTGAAGGCCGGCCGCCCGGCAGGCACGGGCACGCCGTGCTCCTCCAGGATGGCCTTGGCTTGGTATTCGTGAATCAGCATCTAGCACCCCGGTTTGCAATTTCGGGAATCATTCCATCCGTCCGGCGGATGCGAAAGCCCTGTAAAAACATAGCCCCTGTGGGAGCGGCCTCCGGCCGCGCCACTGTATGGGGACGCGGCGGCGCTGAGCGGAGTCCGCGCCCCCGGAGGGCGCTTCCGGCCAGGAAGGCCTGGGCGCCCGCCGCCCCGCTAGGCTCCTCCGGGCCCGCTCACGGCGCGCGCCTCGGCGATCAGCTTGCGCACCGACTCCACGGAGGCGTCGAACTGCTCCCGCTCGGCCTCGGTGAGGTGGATCTCCACCACCTGCTCCACGCCGCCGGAGCCGATGATGGCCGGCACCCCGATATAGAGATCGGAAACGCCGTACTCCCCCTGCAGGTAGGCGGCCACCGGCCGGATGCGGCGCTGATCGCGGACGATGGACTCCACCATCTCGGTGATGCTCGCCCCAGGCGCGTAGTAGGCGGAGCCGGTCTTCAGCAGCTCCACCACCTCGCCGCCACCGTGGCGGGTGCGCTCGACGATGGCCTCCAGCCGCTCGGCGGAGAGCAGCTCGGTGATGGGAATGCCGCCCACCGTGGAGCTGCCCCGCACCGGCACCATGCGGTCGCCGTGGCTGCCCAGCACCATGGCCGTAACGTCCTTGCCGGAGACCCGCAGCTCCTGGGAGATGAAGCGCCGCATGCGGGCGGAGTCGAGGACGCCCGCCATGCCCATGACCCGGTTGGGCGGGAAGCCGGTCACCTCCTTCACCGTGCACACCATGGCATCCAGGGGGTTGGTGACCACGATGACATAGGCCTCGGGGGCATGCTCGGCCACCTGCCGGGCGATGCCGGAGACGATCTCGACATTCTTGCGCAGCAGCTCGGAGCGGTCCATTCCGGGCTTGCGGGCCATGCCGGCGGTGATCACCACCACCTCGGAGCCGGCGATGTCGGCGTAGTCGTCGGTGCCGGACACCGCCACGTCGAAGCCGGCCACGGGACCGGACTCGGCAATGTCCAGGGCCTTGCCGCGGGCCATGCCGGCGTCGACATCCACCAGCACCAGGTTGCCCAGCTCCTTCTTGGCGATCAGGTGGGCGGCGGTGGCGCCCACCTGCCCGGCGCCGATCATGGCGATCTTGGGGAGATGCATCGGGCCTGCTCCGTTCAGTGCTTCGCCCCGCTCGCCCGTAGCACGGCGCGGCGGAGCCGGAAAATGGAATACCCCAGGGAAAGTCCCAGCAGCGCCCCCTTCAGGGCCGCATAGGCCAGGACCACCCCGGCGCCCAGCCACACGGGATGGTCGAAGACCCGCTCGTAGGCCCGCATCCATTCGAGCCGCACCAGCAGGCGGTCGAGCCCGTGGAACAGCGCCGAGATCCGGTCCAGCACGGCATGGACCGGCGCCTCGCCGAACCAGGCCGCCGCCCCCGCATAGAGGGCGGGGAGCCGGAGGCCGCGCACGGCCACCGCCCAGACCAGCGCCCCGACGAGGAGGGCGTCGAGGGGCGTGAGCGGGCGCCAGGCAAGGCGCAGGCGCCGCGCCAGGGCGGCCGGACGCGTGATCCATTCCCGGAGCCCCGAGCCGGGATCGCTCCAGAGGGCCCAGGCGCGACGGCGTCCCCTGCCCCGGTAGACCGCCACCAGGGAAAGCCGCTGCCCGTCGCGGAAGAACCTGCCGGGAATGCGGAGCGGCAGGCGGCGCGAGCCGGTATCCAGAGAGAGGCCGTCCCGGGACGATTCCCCGTCCTGGCGCACCCAGCCGTCCACCCGCTTCAGGTGGACCCGCTTGCCCAGGACCCGGGTACGCAGCCGGGAGGCCATGCCGCCCTACATGTTGTCCACGACGGCCTGGGCGAACTCGGAGGTGGACAGCAGGGTGGCCTCGGGCATGAGCCGCTCGAAATCGTAGGTGACCGTCTTGTTGGAAATGGCGCCTTCCATGCCCTTGATTACCAGATCGGCGGCGTCGGTCCAGCCCAGGAAGCGCAGCATCATCTCCGCGGACAGGATCAGCGAGCCGGGATTGGCCTTGTCCAGGTGCGCGTAGCTGGGCGCCGTGCCGTGGGTGGCCTCGAACATGGCGTACTCGTCGGAGAGATTGCCGCCCGGGGCGATGCCGATGCCGCCCACCTCCGCGGCGAGGGCGTCGGAGATGTAGTCGCCGTTGAGGTTCATGGTGGCGATGACGTCGAACTCGGCCGGACGCAGCAGGATCTGCTGCAGGAAATTGTCGGCGATGGCGTCCTTGATGAGGATCCGGCCCTCCTCCTCCGCCGCGTCCCAGGCGGCGTTGGCGGCTTCCACGCCGTCCTGGTCGCGGATGGCCTCGTACTGGCGCCAGGTGAAGGTGCGGTCGCCGAACTCCCGCTCAGCCAGCTCGTAGCCCCACTGCTTAAAGGAGCCCTCGGTGAACTTCATGATGTTGCCCTTGTGCACCAGGGTCACCGACTGGCGGTTGTTCTCCAGGGCGTACTCGATGGCCTTGCGCACCAGCCGCTGGGTGCCCTCCTCGGACACCGGCTTGATGCCGATGCCGGAGGTATCCGGGAAGCGGATGCTCTCCACGCCCATCTCCTCGCGCAGGAACTTGATCAGCTTGCGGGCCTCCGGGGAGCCCGCCGGCCACTCGATGCCGGCGTAGATGTCCTCGGAGTTCTCGCGGAAGATGACCATGTCCACGGTCTCGGGCTTCTTCAGCGGCGAGGGCGTGCCGTTGAAGTAGCGCACCGGACGCAGGCAGACGTACAGGTCCAGCTCCTGCCGCAGGGTCACGTTGAGGCTGCGGAAGCCGCCGCCCACGGGCGTGGTCAGCGGGCCCTTGATGGCCACCCGGTAGTCGCGCAGGGCCTCCATGGTCTCCTCGGGGAGCCAGTTGTTGTCCCCGTAGGTGTGCACGGCCTTCTCGCCGGCGTAGATCTCCATCCAGCTGATCCGCTTGTGGCCCTCGTAGGCCCGCTCGACGGCGGAATCCACCACCTTGCGCATGGCCGGGGTGATGTCCGTGCCGATGCCGTCGCCCTCGATGTAGGGCAGGATCGGGCGGGAGGGGATGCGCCACTGGCCATCCTCGCCGCGGGTGATCGGTTCGCCGTCTTCCGGTACCTGGATCTTGTCGTACGCCATCGAGTGTTGCACTCCGTCTGCTTTCACCATGACCCCGCGCCCCGGATGTCCGGCACCCGGGGAAAGCGGCTGTACTTGCGCGTCAATTCGGGGGAGAAGGCTAACCCGATCTGGCGGCCGGCGCAATTTGCCCGGAGCGCCCCGGATCCGCCGGTCGCTAGCCCGGCCCTCGCAGGTACCGAGCCTCCAGGTGCCTCCGGAAGGCCCCGGTGTCCAGCGGTTTGCCGGTGGCGTCACTGATCAGCGCCTCGAATTCCTCCAGGCTGCCCCGGGCCCACACCCGCTCGGCAAGCCACCGGCGCGGCGGGGCCAGATCCCCCGCCGCCAGCTGGTGGTCCAGCGCCGGCAGATCCAGACGCAGGGCTTCCATGAGCTGGGCGGCGATCAGGGCACCCAGGGCATAACAGGGGAAATAACCGAAGAGGCCGGCGGCCCAGTGCGGGTCCTGCATGACGCCGTTGCCATGGTCGCCCTCCGGGGCGACGCCGAGGTGCTCGCGCATGCTGGCCTCCCAGGCCTCGGGCAGGTCCGCCACCGCCAGTTCGCCGGTGACCAGCCGCTGCTCCAGCAGGTGGCGCAGGCGGATGTGCAGGGGATAAGTGCACTCGTCGGCCTCTACCCGGATCAGCCCCGGCGCTACCCGGGTCAGGCGCCGGAAAAGGGCCGCTCCGGACCCTTGCCGCCGGTCCGGGTCCGCCCCCCGCGCCTCGGCGAGCATCCCGTCCACCTGCGCCAGGAAGCCGGGGTGAAGGCCCACCTGGTTCTCCATGAACAGGCTCTGACCCTCGTGGACCGCCATGCCGCGCGCCCGGCCAGCGGGCTGGTGGCGCCAGCGCGCCGGCAGGTGCTGCTCGTAGAGCGCGTGGCCGGCCTCGTGGACGGCGGCCAAGAGGCCGGGGGCGAAGTCGCGCTCTTCGAACCGCGTGGTGATACGGATATCGGCCGGCGCCCCGCCGGTGAAGGGATGGGCCGCCCGGTCCAGCCGCCCATGATGGAAATCGTAGCCGAGCAGCCCCGTAACGCGCCGGGCGAGATCCTCCTGGAGATCCGCCGCGAAGGGGCCACCCGGATCGGGGGCGGCTTCCCCCTCCCGCTCCGCCCGCGCCACCAGGCCGGGAAGGAAGTCCTCCAGCTCGCCGAGCAGTCCTTCCGCCCGGTCCGCGGTGAGGCCCGGCTGGAAGCCGGCAAGGAGCGCCCCGTAGCGGGTCACTCTCTCTGTCTCGGCCAGGGCGGCGGCCTGCTCCCGCACCCGCTCCACCACCGTTTCCAGATGAGGCCGGAAAGCCGCCCAGTCGCCCGCCGGGCGGCAGGCCGCCCAGGCGGACTCGGCCCGGGCGGCGGCCTCGGCCAGGGCCCCGGTCAGTCCCTCCGGGACCGCCGCCGCCCGCCTATGGAGCCGGGCCATCTCGCGGAGATTGGCGCGGTCCTCGACCGCAAGCGATCCGGGCTCCACCGCCTCCAGCCATTCACCCACGCGCGGATCGGCGAGCCGGGCGCGCCGCCAGCGGGCCACGGCCGCCTGGGCCCGCGCCCGCTCCTCGGCGCCCCCGGCGGGCATGACCACCCGGCGGTCCCAGTCGAGGATGCCCCGGACGTGGTCCAGGGCCGCCAGCTCCTCGAAATGCCCGTACAGGGCCTGATAGGCGTCCACGGCGCCCCCCTATTGCAAGGGCGTATCCGAATCGTCCTCCGAGCCCCGGGAGCGGTCCATCTCCAGCAGGGTCACGAGCAGCTGGGCGCGCTGGTTGAGCGTCTCCGCCAGCAGCAGTCCCTGCTTCTCCCGCGCCCCCAGGGGGAGCATCATGGCCAGGGTGTTCACCAGTCCTTCGGAGCCCGCTCCCTCCAGGGAATCCCAGTCCACCTCCAGCTCCCTGTTCTGCAGATAGGCTTCCAGGGCGCCGAGCAGGCGTCGCCGGTCCAGATCGGGCTCGGGTGCGGGCTTCAGGTCGCCGCTGTAGTGGCCGTACTCCATGCGGACCTGCCGGAACGGGGTATCCACCTCCAGCTCCGCGCCCACCGAGAACCGGCACAGACCGGTCAGGGTGATGAGGTAGCGACCGTCCTCGGTCTCGCTGAAGGCGCTGAGCCGCCCCAGACAGCCCACCCGGGCCAGATCCGGGCTCATGGACTCCCCTTCCGCGCCGGCCGTGGCGGGCTGGATCATGCCGATCACCCGGTCACCCGCGAGCGCGGCATCCACCATGGCCAGGTAGCGGGGCTCGAAGATATTGAGCGGCAGCCGCACCCGCGGCAGGAGCACCGCGCCGGTCAGGGGAAATACCGGGGCGGAGGAAGGGAGTGCGTCGATATCGGGATAGCGTCCCCGGGTGCCCATAGAGACCTCGCGGTGGGGCGTTGCCGCCCTGGGTTATCCTCTCACTCTCCCAGGCCGCGGGCCGCTCGCCAAGGAGGGCGAGCGACGCGGCCCGTTCCCGGAAGGCTAGCCGCCGTTTCCCAGCAGGGCGGCGGCGATCTCCTCCCATTCCGCGGCCAGGGAGGACTGGGACATCTTGCGGCCGGCCCGGCTGTACCAGTACTGCGCGTTGCCGCGATCCCCCTCCTCGCGGTGCAGGTAGGCGTGCACCCAGGCGCCGCTGCGGCCGGGCTCGGCCTGGGCCAGACGGTGGGCGCCGTCCCAGTCGCCCTGGGCGTCCCACCAGAGTGCCTGCAGGGGACGTCCCACCCCGTCGGGGGGGCCGTCGTCGGACAAGCTCGCCTTGAAGGATTCCAGATCCATGGCTCCTCCTCCGCGCTCCCGGGCGGTGCCCGCCGGGAAGCCCTAGGTTGCCGTGCAGATGCGGAACTAAATTTTCCTCACCAAATCAGATTTTTATAGGGGGGCAGCAATGGGAGCCGGCCCGGCTCCAGGGAGCAAGCCGCCATGTTGCATCCTGAAGACAGCTTTATGGTCAAGAACTTGGCCGTGATCCTCATCGGGCTCATGGGAATCACCCTGGCCCTGATCATCGTCGCCAACTACGTGGTCTGAACCACATGGCCTGACTACCACGCGCGGGCCGGCGGTCTAGCCGGCGGCCTATAGGATGGCGCGCACATTCTCCGGAGGCCGGCCGATGGCCGCGCGATCGCCGTTGACCACGATGGGCCGCTCGATGAGCTTGGGGTTCTCGGTGAGCAGCCGCAGCCATTCGGCCCGGCTCCGCTCGTCCTGCTTGGACAATCCCAGCTCCTTGAACAGCTTTTCCTGGGTCCGGGTAACCTCCAGGGGACCCTTGTCCAGCATGGTGCAGATGCGGTCCAGCTCCTCCGCCGCGGGGGGCGTCTTCTGGTAGTCGATCACCACCGGGTCCAGGCCCTCCTCCTTGAGCAGGTCCAGGGTCTGGCGGCTCTTGGAGCAACGGGGATTGTGGTAGATGGTTATGTCCGACATGGCGCCTCCCTGTCATGCTGGATGTCCGGCGCCGGACTATAGCATTCCTGGCGGCCCGCTGCCCGCTCCCCTAGCCTTCCGCGCGGACATAGCCGTGGGGCGTGTTGCGGCTGGGTCGCTCATCGCCCGCATGGCGCGCTTCACGGGACCGTCCGCCGGACCCAGCGGCCCGAAGCCGAACCGCGCCCGCAAATCCTCCGGGATCTCCGCCAGGTCGCTAACCCACTGGATGCGTCCGGCGCGCTCCGCCGGCTCCAGCCGGGCCCGCTCCCGTCGGCTAAGCAGGCTGCTCATGGGCGCGCTCCTTCCGGGTGCCGGAGCTCAAAGCTCCTCCTCGCCTTCCTCACGCAGGTAAAAGCAGCGGCGAATGGCGCCGTCGTCGCCGAATTCGTAGATCCGCGGCACGGCCAGCGGGATGTCGAGATGGGGGATGGCGTCGTCGGCGATCCCCTCCAGGTACTTCACCAGACCGCGCAGGCTGTTGCCGTGCGCGGCCACCACCAGATCCGAGCCCGCGCGCAGACGGGGCTGGAGCTGCTCGCGCCAGCACGGCAGCACCCGGTGTACGGTGTCGGCCAGGGATTCCGCAGCGGGAATCTCCCCGGGCTCCAGGCCGCGGTATTTGGGCTCGAAGCGCGCATGGCGGGGATCGTCGGGCTCGAGCTGGGGCGGGCGGACCGCATAGGAGCGCCGCCACTGGTGCACCTGCTCCTTGCCGTAGATCTCCTGGAAGGCAGCCTTGTCCTCCCCCTGCAGGGCGCCGTAGTGGCGCTCGTTGAGCCGCCAGTCCTTGAATTCCGGGATCCACATCTGGTCCATGTGGTCCTGAACGATCCACAGGGTGCGGATGGCCCGGCGCAGGTAGGAGGTGAAGGCGGTGTCGAAGGTGTATCCGGATCCATGCAGCCGCCGACCGGCTTCCCGGGACTGCTGCACTCCCTTTTCCGAAAGGTCCACGTCCGTCCAGCCGGTGAACCGGTTTTCCAGGTTCCACTGGCTCTCGCCGTGCCGGATAAGGGCGAGGTAGGGCATAGGAGAAGGGCTCCATGGCGGATGAATTGATCTTCCACTTTCCCCCATTTGGTCCCGCCCTGGCCAGGCTCGGTTCACCGCTGGCGGCCGCGGCGCGCGGACCGGCAACCCCGGCGGGCGTTCCGCTGTCCTATAATGCGAGGGTGCAACCGTTCCGCGGGGGTCTCCCATGCATCTCCTGATCGCTACCGCCGGCCTGCTCGCCCTGCTCTTCGGTCCCCAGTTCTGGGTCCGCAGCGTCATGGCGCGCTACGGCAAGGACCGCCCCGACTATCCGGGCACGGGCGGCGAGCTGGCGGACCACCTCCGCGAGCACCTGGGCCTCGACGGCGTCCGCGTGGAGGCCTCGGAGAAGGGCGACCACTACGACCCGGACCGCAAGGTGGTGGCCCTCCAGCCCGAGCACTACCACGGACGCTCCCTGACGGCAGTGGCGGTGGCCGCCCACGAGATCGGCCACGCCCTGCAGGACCACGCCAACTACCGGCCGCTGCGCATGCGCACCCGCCTGGTGCAGATCGCCCAGGGCTTGCAGCGCACCGGTACCGTGGTGGTTATGACCGCCCCGCTCGTGCTGCTCGCCAGCCGCTCCCCCACGGGACTGCTGGTGCCCCTGCTGGCGGGGGTCGTCAGCGTGGGCGCGGCGGCCGTGGTCCATCTGGTGACCCTGCCGGTGGAGCTGGACGCCAGCTTCAAGCGCGCCCTGCCCGTCCTCGAACGGGGCGGCTATCTCCCCGAGGCCGATCGCCGCCCCGCCCGGCGCATCCTGTCCGCGGCCGCCCTCACCTATGTCGCCGCCTCCCTGTCCGGAATGCTCAACCTCTGGTACTGGCTGCGGCTGCTGCGGCGCTAACGGACCCTCGGGAGCCCACCGATGAAGGGCGGCCCGAATGCCGCCCTTGTCGTACATCAACCGTCTTGGCGCCGCCGATCAGCCGCGACGCCGGACCCGGCGGAACTCCAATACCGTCAGCGCCAGGCCGATCACCAGCATGAAGAACACGAAGACCGCTACGGCCAGATGGAGGTTACTACTCATGGTCTTCGCTCCGGGCCACCAGGGCCGCCAGCTTGAAATAGATCCCGAAGCACAGGATCGCCGGGACCCAGATGGCGGTGAAGATGCCCTGGCTCTGGTTTCCGGAGTACCAGAGAAAACCGGATACCGCGAAGGAAACGATGACGGCGAGCAGGATGAAGAAATCGGAAAGCTTGAACATGCAGGGCCTCCTTCTGAAACCGGTACCCGACCGGAGATAGGATCCGGGAGCTAGAAATCGGCGAAGGCCAGGCTGGCCACCAGCAGCCCCGCCACGATCACCGCGGCGACCGCCCGCAATCCGCCCGGTCCCGACGCCCCCGGGACCGGGGGAAACCCCGGCAGGAAGCCCAGCAAAACCCACAGCAGGAGCACGCCGGCGACACCGGCGCTCAGGATTCCAAGCAACAGCCGCCAGCGGGGCAGGGGACGGCCGCGGAACCGCAGGCCCAGCCGAAACACTGGGGGCGGTCGATTCCGGGAACGGGGACGCTGACGCTGCCGCATGTAACCTCGCTGCCGGGAAAGTCGGATCGACGGAAGATCGCCCGGTATTCTTTCCCGAGTAACACCCGGGGAAGAATCGTGTATATAGGGCTACCAAGCAGCTTCGGGAGGGGAAGCCTACAGGTCGGGATGATCAGACCCCGTCCGCCTATCCAACAACAAGCAACGAGTCTGGGCTTGTCCTAATTGCATTATCCGCCCGATCCCCTTAACGCTCTTCCTACCAGACCTTTCCTAACGGCCTGCGGATGCACGAAGACCTGAAAGATCCGAATCAATTCCAACAGAGCGTTAAGCCATCCGTCACCGAGCAGTAATCCATGCTAGAAGCCGTATTCTTCGGCCTTGACCCCCGCCTCCTGGGTCTGATCGTCCTGATCGTGCTATTCCTAGCCACCGAGGCCGGATTTCGGCTCGGGCGTCCATACGCGGGGCAAATAGAAAGCTCACAGCGGTCCCAGGCCACCACCCTCCAGGCCGCGATCCTCGGTTTCCTGGCCCTGGTGCTCAGCTTCACCTACTCCGGTTCCTACAACCGCTTCGACACCCGCCGCCAGCTCGTCATCCAGGAGGCCAACGCCATCGAGACCACCTACCTGCGGGCGGGCACCATGCCCGAGAAGATGCGGGAGCGCACGCGGGCCTTACTGCGCGACTACGTCATTACCCGGACACCGACGCCCATGCCAAAGGCAGTTGAGCGGGCCATTGCCAAGGCGGAACGGCTGCATGAAGCACTGTGGAAGCAGGCCGAGCAGTTTTCCCGCAGCGGCGCCGATCCGGCGCGCAAGACGCTGTTCATCAGCTCCCTCAACGAAACCATCGACCTGCACACCAGCCGGGTCGCCGCCTATCTGTACCGTGCCCCGCCGGCGCTGCTGTTCGTACTCCACGTCGGCGCGGTGATCGCGGTGCTTTTCATGGGCTACGTGACAGGGCTGGACAACCGCCGGTTCTATATCGGCCTGGGCGCCATGGTCGTGCTCATCACCATCCTGCTGACCGTGATCGTGGACCTGGAGAATGCGCGGATGGGATTCATCACAGCGAGCCAGCAGCCCCTTCTGGACGTGCAGGAGAACATCGGTGCGGTGGGCCCGGAAGGCCCTCCGAGGGGTTTTCAACCGGGTAGCCGTCTTCCAGGCACCGAGTAGCTCACCCGGGCCCGAGACTGACCGCGGGAGGCACCATTCTGCGGAAAGACCGTGGAAGAGGCGCTTATCCAAGCGGTGTCCTGGCTGCAGGTGGCGGCCGTCGCGGCGATCCGGACGGCCCTGAACTTGTTCCTCCAACGGGAGCTAAGGGAGATGGAAAGCCAGCCGAACCAGAAAATTGCCGATACGACATAAGCATCTAGTGTCCTGTCTCAGGACAGGCCACTAAAAGACGCCCACCTGCCTTTAGTGAAGACCCCCGTCCACGGCGGTCTGCATCTTCTCGATCACCGCATCCAGATTGAAGGCCGCCGGTTTCTGGCGCGGCGGGAACTCGCGGAAGGATTGGAGCTGCTCCGCCGCCAGGGCCTGCATGGGATAGATCACGAAGGCGTGCTCGATGACCCAGTTCCAGTACCCGTTGGCGTTCTCGTCGGCCTGCTCGAAGGGGTCCTGGCGCAGGTTGAAGAGCTTGGGCAGGCGCAGGTCCACGAAGGGCTCCGCCCACAGCTGCATGGTCTTGGCCCGCTGCTCGGCGAACACCGCCTTCCAGTCGCCGTAGCGGATGGCAACAACCTTGCCGTCGTCGTTGGTGTAGAAGAACCACTTGCGGGGACTCTCGTCGGTCTCGCCGCTCAGGTAGGGCAGCAGGTTGTAGCCGTCGATGTGCACCTTGAAATGCTTCTCCCCCGCCTCGTGCCCCTTGCGGAGCTTGTCCACGATATCGGGCTCCCCGACGGCCGCCAGCAGGGTGGGCAGCCATTCCTGGTGGGTGGCGATGCCGTTCAGGACCGCCCCGGAGCGCCACTTGCCGGGCCAGCGGGCCAGGGAGGGCACGCGGTAGGCGCCTTCCCAGTTGGTGTTCTTCTCGCTGCGCCAGGGGCTGATGGCGGCGTCGGGCCAGCTGTTGTAGTGGGGGCCGTTGTCGGTGCTGTAGAGGACGATGGTGTCCTCGGCGATGCCGAGCTCGTCCAGGAGGTCGAGGAGCTGGCCCACGTGGCCGTCGTGCTCGACCATGGCGTCATTGTAGAAGCCCTGGCCGCTCAGGCCCCGGGATTCCTCCTTGAGATAGGTCCACAGGTGCATGCGCGTGGCGTTCCACCAGATAAAGAACGGCTTGCCCGCCTCGTGGGCCTGCCGGATGAAGCCCTTGGTACGGTCGGTGACATCGTCGTCGATGGTCTCCATGCGCTCCTTGGTCAGCGGGCCGGTATCCTCCATGGCTCCGCCGGCGAAGGCGTGGATCACGCCCCGGGGACCGAAGCGCTTGCGGAATTCGGGGTCCTCGGGGTAGTCCGGATGCTCCGGCTCCTCCTCGGCGTTCAGGTGGTAGAGGTTGCCGTAGAACTCGTCGAAACCGTGGTTGTGCGGCAGGAACTTGTCCAGGTCGCCGAAGTGGTTCTTGCCGAACTGCCCGGTGACGTAGCCCAGGGGCTTGAGCAGCTCGGCGATGGTGGGGTCCTCGGCCTGCAGACCCACATCCGCCCCGGGGATGCCCACCTTGGTCAGGCCGGTGCGGACCGGGTTCTGGCCGGTGATAAAGGCGGCCCGGCCGGCGGTGCAGCTCTGCTGGCCGTAGTAGTCGGTGAAATCGATCCCCTCGCGGGCGAGGCGATCGAGGTTGGGCGTTTCGTAGCCCATGGCGCCGTGGTTGTGACAGCTCAGGTTGTACCAGCCGATGTCGTCGCCCCACAGGACCAGGATGTTCGGTTTTCCTTCGGGCATGGCCCTTCTCCGATCGGTTTGGTCAAAACAAAAGCACCAGTCCTCAGCCCCGCTTACAACAGCAACGGTCCTTACTGTTTTGACCTTTCTAGCTGATAAGGGATCGAAAATAGGGGCTCACCCGGGGGTTACGCTGCGGCTACCTAGCTGGCTTGGCCTTCACCCCGCCGCCCCTTCAGCAGCGTCACCAGGAAGAAAACCAGATTCGGCGGGATCATGAGGGCGCTGAAGGCCACCAACGGCACCTCGATGTTTATTCCGGGGGGGCTGTGCTGAGCCACGGCAAGGCAAAAGGGCACATTGCGCATGCTGCTGGCGGTGGCCAGCACCCTGCGGGTAGGAGCTTCGGGGCCGCCCAGAAGCCACCCAATGGCCAGGGATGCCAGGATGAAGCCGAACATCGCCAGCAAGGCCCAGGGCTCCAAGGCCGCCATATTGGCTTGGCGCCGGGCGAGGGTGAAGCCGATAAAGGCGACGAACGCCAAGGTACCGGTAATCACTGCGGGCGGGGCGAGCCTGGTGGCCAGCCCGGGCACCTGCGAGCGCAGGAGTAGGCCGAGCCCCAGCGGTAGCACCAGGAGAAGCAGGAACACCCAGAACGCCCGGGCATAGGGAACGGCCAGGGGCATGCTCCCCGAAAGGGCTAGCTCCATCAAAAAGGGCGAAAGGAATACCGCGACGAGGGAAAGTGCGAAAGCCGTGGTCCCGGCATGGGCCAGCGCCGCCTTTTGTTTGCCCGTAAACTGCAAGGCGCTCGGCCCGCCGGGCGCGCAAGCCAGCAGCAATAATGCCACCGCCAACTCCGGCTTCATGGGCACCAGGCGCACCAGCGCCACGCCCATCAGCGGTATCACCAGGAAGTTCGCAACCAGGGCGCGGCCGAGAAAACCTCGCAGACGCAATGCTTCTCGCATCGCCCCCGTGGTCACCTGCAGGCCGATACCCACCATGGAGGCTGCGACGAAAACAATCAGGGAAACGGTTGCACTGGCACCCATGAAACCCTTCCCCCGGAGAGCAACTGCTTCCCACCGGGATGGATAAGCACCGCCGGCTGCTCGAATACATGTCCGTGGTCTACAGGGTGGGTACGCTCAAGCTGGTTCCCGCCGGCAGACGTCAGAACCGGACCCCGACATACCCGAGGTAGCCCCGATAGGCGTTATCCAGCTGGCCCCGCCAGTCCGGCTCGTCCACCCGGGCATTCAGGGTAAACCGGTTGGTCCCCAGGCCGAAGTGCACGTGCTGGATGGGCCGCCACTCGATAGCTAGCCGCATGTCGTTGTAGGAGCCCCGGATATCCTCGCCCAGCTCCACATAGAGGGATTCGGTGGTGAAAAGCACATGCCAATTGCGGCTGATGGCATAGTCCAGACGCAGCCCCAGCAGGGGTAGCGGCGCCTTCACCTCCTCCTTCTCGGAAACCGCCCCACCGGTCGTCTTCAGCTCCGCTTCATAGCGGGTCACCCGCGCGCCGGCAGTGAAGCCCAGCTCCAACGTTTTCGTGTGATAGAAGGACCAGGTATAGGCGAGCTTCCAGACCTCGTTCTCCAGCGAGCCCTTCACCCGGGCCTCGACGTCGAAGGTCTGGTCCCGGAAGTCGATCTCCCGGCCGATGGTCTTCTTCCCGTCCCGTTCATACTGGAAATAGGAGAAATCGATGCGGTGGTGGGGATTGAACCGGAAATAACCCTGCAGGCGCGGTACGGTCACCCGCTCCTCCACATCCAGGTCGCGCTCCAGGCTGATGCTGGTCCCAAGCAGCCCCGCCGGCCGGTTGGCGCTGATGGTGGAATCCGCATCATCGATGTAGAAAGCTCCCAGGTTCAGGACGAAGGTATCCGGACGTTCCTCTTCCGGGTCGGCGGTCTGCGCCAGTGCGGGTGGAGCCCCCAGGCCCAGTAGGGCTGCCAGGGTACCCGTGGTCACCTTATTCATGAGTATTACCCTTCCATTTCCCGTTCTTTCTGCATTCCTGTCTTCAAAAACCGGAATAACGGTTTTCCGCTCCTCCCAAAAGGGCACAACAAATCGCCCCGGCTCAAGGAGCCGGGCATCATTTGGCGCCGTAAATTGGAGCAAAGAGGGATCTTCAGGAGAAAAAGCGGGGAATTTCCTTAAATGAAAATGGAACAGGTCGGCGGGCCAACAGCACTATCCCTCCACCCCATATTGCGGATTCCGAACCTCTCCGGATTCTTCCATGGCGAAAGGAGAAGCGGCGGCCCACCTCGGCGGGTCCCGCAAAGCCTTTACGGATAGTGGGATGCCCCTTGGCCGGGACTTTACTGAGGAACTATTCCGGCAAACCCCTCCACAAAACTATATGAAGGCGTTGATTTTTCGCCTCAGGTACCACGGAGCGCCCGCCCCGCCGACGGGCGCAAGATTATTACTCGGAGGCCCAGCCATTCGCCGTAGAGCCGGACGGCACCACCAGCCGCGGTGTCTTCTCCGGGGATGTCGGTGAGGTGCTGGTACAGGGCGTTGTAATCAGCCGCCAGCTTGAGGTCGTATCTTCCCAGCGAGGGGATAGTGGGCCAGACGGGCCGCGCCTTTTCCCGCGCTTTTCTGATCTCCCTGATCTGCTCAAGGACGCTGGTCGGCCCGTTGATCCCGGCCGAATCCCGCTCGCGCGGGGCCGGTTCGGACCTCACTCCAGCAGTTTGATCACCGGCCGTCTGCGCCAGCCCCGGACCCCTGCCTTTCCAGCATTATCCACCACCTCCTGCTCCGTCCTGGTAGCGGGAGCAAAACGGGGTCCACGCCGCCGCGAATGGTCCACAGTACCCTTTCAGTCCTCGCCCTCCCCGGGAATCCGTTTCACCCAGAGCCAGATGAGCAGTCCCACAAAGGCGAACACCATGACATTCAGGAATTTGTCCATTATTCCGCCCTCCGTGGGGGTTCCTGGCGCAGGGCCCGCAAGAAGGTCACCAGCAGCAGCAGGACGATGAAGACGAAGGGGCCGGCACTCAGGGCGATGATCTGGCGGACCGCTTCGGCGCTCTCGGACAGGATCATGGCCAGGCCCAGCACACCGAGGATCACCCCCCAGGTGAGCTTGACCCGCACCCGGGGGTTGGTGTCGCCGTGGCTGGAGAACATGGCCAGCACATAGGCCGCGCTCACCACGCTGGTGATGATGAACAGGAGGGCGGCGACGATGGTGGCGATGGTGGTCAGCGGCGACAGGGGGAAGTTGTCCAACAGCAGGAAGGTGGCGCGGTTCACGTCCTCACTCACCACCTCCAGGTCCAGGCGGCCCGCCCGCCCCTGGAAGAAGCCGGCGCTGCCGAGTACCCCGAACCAGAAGATGGAGAAGGCCGTGGGCACCAGAAGCACCCCGGCCACGAACTCGCGGATGGTGCGCCCCCTGGAGATGCGGGCGATGAACACGCCGACGAAGGGCGACCATGCCAACCACCACACCATGTAGTTCAGGGTCCACTCCGCGAACCAGCCCTCCACGGACCGATCGAAAAAGGCATAGGTGCGGAACCCCTGGTGCGCCACCCGGCTCAGGTAGTTGCCGATGGAATCCACGATGGAGCCCATCAGGGTTCCCGTGGGCCCCACCAGCAGGATGTAGACCATGAGGCCGATGGTGATGGCGATGGCCGTATTGGAGAGCAGGGCCATGCCGCGGCTCAGGTCCACCGTAAGCGGGAACATATAGGCGGCGAACAGCACGGCGAACACGGCCAGCGCCAAGCCCATGCCGCCGGGCTCCATCCCCAGCATCCCGGCGAGACCGTCGGAGACCTGGAACACCCCCATGGCCACCGACCCGGCCAGGCCGATGGCGGTGGCGTAGATGCTCAGCAGATCGATCACGCCCCCGGCACCCCGGGTCCAGCGATTAGCCCCGTAGACCTGCGCCAGGGGGGCGCCCACCAGCTGCGGACCGCCCCAGCGGAAGCTGAAGTAGGCGATGACCATCCCCGTCATCCCGTATATGGCCCAGGCGTGCAGGCCCCAGTGGAAATCGGTGATGAACAGGGCGCCGTCGGAGGCCCGGGCCGGATCGAACTCCTGGCGTAGGAAGAGGAAGTGGGTTACCGGCTCAGCGGTGCCGTAGAAGAGCAGGCCCACGCCCATGCCGGCGGCGAACATCATGGTGAGCCAGCTGGGCGTGGAGAACTCCGGGCGGTCGTCATCGCCGCCGAGCCGCAGCCTGCCGTACCGGGATAGGGCCAGAGCCACCGCCGTGATGAGAAGGATGCTGGTGGTCAGCATCACGAACCAGCCCCGGCTCCGGAAAACCAGGGCCACGTGCCGCTCGGCGAGGCCGGCCAGCCCATCGGTATCGACGATGCCCCACACCGCCACTGCGGTGGTGAGCAGCAGGGCAAGCAGGGGGACGAGATTACGGGTTAGCCCCTTCAAGCCTGCTTTTCCCCCGTTTCCGCCACGGTAGGGTTCGGCACCTTGAAAAAGACGGCGTAGAGCACCGGGACGATGACCAAGGTCAGCACCGTGGCGAAGCCGAGCCCGAACATGATGGTCACCGCCATGGCGACAAAGAAGGCGTCTCCCACCAGCGGGACCATGCCGAGGATGGTGGTAAGCGCCGCCATGGACACGGGGATCAGGCGGCTGAGCCCCGCATCCACCACCGCCGGGAAGGGCGCCTTGCCGCCCCCTCGCTCGGCATCGATCTGGTCGATGAGGACCACGGCGTTCTTGATGAGCATCCCGGTAAGGCTCATTAGGCCGAGCAGGGCCATGAAGCCGAAGGGCTGGCCGAACAGCAGGAGCCCCACGGTTACGCCGATGATGGACAGGGGCACGGTGAGCCAGATCACCAGAGTCTTGCGGATGGAGTTGAACAGGATGATGACCATGAGCACCATCAAGCCGAAGAAGATGGGGATGTAGCCGGCCAGGGAGGCGTTGGCTCGGGCCGAGTCCTCCGCCTCGCCGCCCCAGGCGATGGAGTAGCCGGGCATGCCCTTCAGCGGCAGCCTGCCCATGTCCTGCACCGGGATGGTCTGCGGCCCCCACTCCGCCCGGGACACCGGATGGCCCAGTACCGCTTCCGCATCCACCCCCAGGGCCTTCTCAATGGGCGCCTTGATGCGGTTCATCATTTCGGCCGGCAGGCCCCGGTCCACGTCCGCGTGGAGCCGCAGCATGGTGGTGCGGTCGCGGCGCCAGATGTCGGTGTTCTCGAACTCAGGGCGGAAGCCGGTAACCACCTGGTCGGCGGCGATCATCTCCTCGGCCACCTCGCTCCACACCGGGATGGAGCCGAGGTTGTCGAGGTCGAAGCGCTCCGCCGAGGGCAGGCGGGCGACGATGGGCAGCAGCTCGTCCTCCTCCCGGTACACCCCCACCTGGGTACCGTCCACGGCCATCTCCATGGCCCGGCCCAGGTCGGTGCGGTCGATCCCCGCCCGGCTGGCCTGGGTCTCCGCCAGCATGGGCTTGACCACCTTGACCATGTTGCCCCATTCGTTGCGCACCCCCTTGGAGGCGGGGTCGTCCTGCATGATCCCCTGGGCCTCCTCGGCGAGCCGGCGCAGGACCCGGGGGTCCGGGCCGCTGATGCGGAGCTGGACCTTGCCGCCGGTGGAGGGTCCGAGGATGAACTGCCGGGCATTGACCACCGCATCGGGGACCTTTTCCGGCAGCTCCCGCTGGAGGCGCTGAATCATATCCGGAATCTTGCGGTAGTCGTCCACGCTCACCAGGGCCTGGGCGAAGCGCGGGTCGAGCTTCTCCACCGGGTAGGTGAGGAGGAAGCGCACCTGGCTGCCGCCCACCTGCGTGGCCACCTGGCTCACTCCTTCCTGGTCGCGCAGATACGCCTCCACCGGGCGCATACGCTCGGCGACCTCCTCGATGCGGGTGCCCTGCGGGAACCAGAAATCCACGTAGAACTGCGGCCGGGTGGAGTCGGGGAAGAAGCTCTTCGAGACCGCCCCGAAGGCGGCGAGCGCGGCCAGGAACAGGGAAAGCACCCCCAGCAGGGTAATGCCCCGGTGGCGGATGGCCAGGGTCAGGAGGCGCCGATAGCCCTGGAAGAGCCCGCCGCTGTAGGGGTCCCCGCCGCCCTGCTCGCCGCCGGACGCACCCCGCTTCAGGAAGGTTTTGCATAGCAAAGGCGTGGCGGTGACTGCGGTGACCCAGCTTAGCAGCAGGGAGATCAGCACCACCTGGAACAGGGTGCGGGTGTACTCCCCGGTGGAGTCCTGGGACGTGCCGATGGCGGCGAAGGCGAGCACGGCGATGACCGTGGCGCCGAGCAGGGGGATGCCGGTCTGGCCCACCACCTCGCGGGCGGCCTTGTCGGCGTCCTCCCCCTGGCGCATGCGTACGCGCATGCCGTCGGTGACTACGATGGCATTGTCCACGAGCATGCCCAGGGCGATGATCAGCGCCCCCAGGGAGATGCGCTGCAAGGTGATGTCCAGGAAGTCCATGAAAATGAAGGTGCCGCAGATGGTCACCAGCAGCACGGCGCCAATGATCAAGCCGCTGCGCAGCCCCATGAACAGCAGCAGGACCAGGACCACGATCACCACCGCCTCGATCAGGTTGACCAGGAACCCCCGCACGGACTCCACCACGGCATCGCTCTGCACGGCGATGGGGTGCATCTTCATGCCGATGGGCAGCTGGCCCCGAAGCTGCTCTAGGCGCTCCTTCAAGGCATTGCCCATGTTGACCACGTTGCCGCCTTCCACCGTGGAGATGCCCAGGCCGATGGCGGGCTGGCCGTCCACCCGCAGGATGGTATCCGGGGGATCCTGGTAGCCGCGCTTGATCTCCGCCACGTCGCGCAGCTGGATCAGGTTACCGCCTTCCCCGCCGCTCCGGATGAGCAGGTCGCCGAACTGCTCCTCGGAACGGAATCCCCCGGTGGGGTCCACGGCGACGAGCTCGTCGCCCACGGTCAGATTGCCGGCGGGCACGGCGATATTCTTGGCCTGCAGCGCGGCGAATATGGCCTCGGGGGAGACACCGAACCGGCTCATCTGGTCCCGCTGCATCTCCACGTAGATGGTCTCGGGGAGCGCCCCGTAAAGGGTGATGCGCTTGACGTCCTCGGCGCCTAGCAGCTCCCGCTGCAGGAACTTGGCGACTTCGTAGCGCTCCTGCGCGCTATAGCCCTTGCCGGTGAGGGCCACGTAGACCCCGTAGACATCGCCGAAATCGTCGTTGACCACGGAAGGGCCCGCTCCCGGGGGGAGGTTGCGCTGAGCGTCGTGGACCTTGCGGCGCAGCTCGTCCCAGACCTGGGGCAGGGAGGATTTGTCGTACTGGTCTTTTATGGTGGCATTGACTTCCGAGCGACCGCGGGAGGAACGAGAAGTGACGAATTTAAGCTGGCCCATCTCCTGGACGGCCCGCTCAATGACGTTGGTGACCTCCTCCTCCACCTCCCGGGCCGAGGCCCCCGGATAGGGGGTGATGACCACCGCCTCCTTGATGGTGAACTCGGGGTCCTCCAGCCAGGAGAGGTTAAAGAAGGAGCTGGCACCGACCACCACCATGAGCACGGTCAGCACCCAGACCGTGATGTTGTTGCGGAGGCTCCATTCGGCGAGGTTCATTGCAGACGCCACCCCGCGTTAAACGGCCCCTTTTGAGGCGGCGTCCCCGCCGCGACCCGCAGGGCGGCGTCATACAGACGCCGCACGGCGGCTGAACGCCCGGTCCACGTCCTAATAGTCAATTTCCTCCACCGGATTCACCTTCATCCCCTCCTCCAACTGGGTCACCCCGGCAACCGCAATGCGGTCCCCCCGCTCCAGGCCCTCCAGTACGCGGATACTGTCCGACCCAGTGAGCTCCCCCGTTTCCACCTTCCGGCGGTACACCTTGTTGGTCTTCGGATCCACCACCCACACCGAAGGGGCCCCGGACTCGGCGGCGAATACCGCCGATGCGGGAAGGACAAAGCCCTTCCTACCTGGCTGTTCCTTCTCTGCCTTGGGCCGGGCAATAAGCGAGGCGGTCATTCCGGGGAGGAGGTTGGCATTCTCCGGCTGGGGGAGCGCGAAGACGTATTCGAAGGTTTGCGTCACCGGGTCCGCCTCGGTGGCGAACTCCTTGAGGGTGACGGGGAATTCCTGCTCCGGCAGCGACTCGAACACCGCCACCATCTCCGCCCGCGGCGCCTGTCCGCGGCGGGCCACGATGCGCTCGGGGGCGTCCACCACCAGCTCGATGGTGGTGATGTCCTGGATGCTGGCCACCGGCTCCTTGGCCTGCACCTCCTGGAACTGGTCCACCATCACCCGGGCCACCACCCCCTCGAAGGGCGATCGCAGCACGGTGTCCTCCACATCCTTCCGGGCCTTTTCCAGGGCCGCCTCGGCCTTCTGCATGCGGGCCCGCGCCTGTTCGAATTCGGTTTGCGAAACGAATCCTCCCTTCACCAGCTTTCGGGCGCGCCGAAAACTGGCGCGGGCCTCCTGGTATTCCGCGCGGGCGGACTGCAAGCTGGACCGGTAACGCTGGGCGTCCAGACGGGCCACCAGGCCACCCTTACCGATGGTCTGCCCTTCTTGAACCGGCAGCTCCACCACCTGGCCGGAGACCTGAAAGGCGATATCCACCCGCTGCGCCGCCCGCACCGTTGCCGGGAACCGCCGGCTACCCGCCACCTCCGCCCCGGTGAGCACCATGGTCTTGACCGGTCGAACCGTCCGCTCCCGCTGCGCATCCTGCTCCTCCCCCCGCTCGCAGGCGCCCAAGACCGCCACCAGGACGAGGATGAGCGCGTTTACCAGGATTCTGCGGGAGTTCGCCATGGATGCCTTCTTAGCGCCCAAACCAGGAGGGTTCATTACCTGTCTGGTATCTGGCAGGCGGGGATTCACCGAAAGGTCGGGTGCCCTGACCAACGGCATAAATGACAGTGACTATCAATTATCTATAGGCACAGTTAGGCTTCCACAGCAAGGTGGTGACAACCCTACCGGTCCCAAATTCAAGAGGACTGATGCGGTTTGTGCGGTTTGCGCCCGGGGGTCACGGGGGAGGGGAAAGCATTTGGCAGCAATGCAAACAGGACAGGGAGACACCAAGCTTTACTTGGGAAAGCTTCCAGCCCGATGGCCGCTGCGCCAATCGGGCTGGAAGGGGGTCAGAACAAAGGCTCAGAATTGCCAGAGCACGGATGCGCTGATCAGCTCATTGTCCAGGTTCTTCAGCGGCCCTTCGCCCATCTCGATCCGCTCGTACTCCGCCCGGACTGAGAAATTGAGTGGCAGGTTCACCTCCGCGCCCAGGCCCCAGGCGAAGTCCGTGCCGTCGGGGGTGTTGTCGATTTCGCTCTCGAAGCCGTCCCCTTGAAGCTTGGCGTTGACGCTCCAGTCGGCCACGCCCACCTTGCCGAAGAAGTCGAAGGCATTCGCAATGGGCAGATACCCCACCAAATACCCATACCAGGCCTCGGTATCGGCCTTGAGGCGATTACCGCCCAGGTCCTCGGTCAGATTGCCCGCGGGATTGCCGAGATCCGCGTAGGCCGCCTCGATGCTGACATAGGGCGTGAAACGATAACCGAGAAAGGCCTTGTAGGCGGTATCCGACTCATCCAGGGAATAATCGATGCCGCCCACTTCTCCTTCCTGCTTGTAGCTGTACTGGCCGACACCGGCACCGAAGTAGACACCCCGCCAACCGGGGCCTACATCCTCGGCAGCCTGAGCCGTTGCGGTTCCAGCCGCCAGCAGGACACCCGTGGCGGTCGCGATGAGGCGCTTTTGGTAGCCCATTTTGGTATCCCCAAATATCTTCGAACGTGAAGAATCCTTCATACCAAAATAGGGCTTCGGGCCGGGCCCATGGGATTGGGAGGTTTGGCTACGCTGTACAGGCCACTCCCATGGGGTCCAGAGCACCAGGGCGGGCTACTTGCACGCGACCCCGACCCCATGGGGGCGTCTAAGCGGCCTGAGGCACCGCTAGCGGTCCGGAATGGTCCCGGAACCGGCTCCTTGTGGCGGGTGCAGCTTTACGAAGCTGTCAAAGGCGAGGTAGGCCAGGAGATACCAGGGGGCGGCCTCGATCTGGAGACCGTGACGCAGCGCTTGGCGCACGGCGAGTCCCGCGAAGCCCGCGGGGACCAGGATCCGGAGATCGAGCAAGCCGCGCGAAGACAGTCTTAGGCGGCGGTTCAAGTCATTCACGGCGTTGATTAGCACGCTACCGGGGCCGGCGCCCCGCTCCAATTCCGTTCCCACATCAGTGGTACCGGCCAGGAGAATGCCCAAGTCCTCCAGCACCGCTTTGATGTCGGTCAGGGCCCCGGGCTCGTGATGCACGATGAGGCTACCCGTTCTGGATCTGATCTCCACCCCGTGCGCCTTCGATGCACTCCGGAGCGTCTGCGCTATCCGCCACGTTTCCCGGCCACCGCGTAGGTTTTCCGCAACCCTCATGCGGGTTCGCCTCGGCGTGTGGTGGGCGATTCGGATTTCCTCGGCCATGCCCGCCCCCTGTTTGTCCGTCCCTGTGCTTCCGTGGTTCCGCCCGGGCTCAGAGCTGACCCTCCGGCACAAAAATGGACAGGACTCCGTTAAGGAACCGGCGCCACCAGCTCGTTTCCGGGTCGGTCTCGAATCGCTTCTTCTTCCCCTGTTCGCTAACCGTTTCCCAGACCAGCTTCGGGCGGTCGACGTCATCCCACGCCATGGTTGGGCGTGGCGGCGGCTGGTGCATTATCGGGGCATATTCGAGGTCGAGCCGGTAAGCCCCGGTGGCGAGCTGGTTCTCCACCGTGCTTAACACCTCCCCCGCAAACTCCCGGCTCTCGACAATGACCCCCAGCTCGCTGTTCAGCCGCAGGGAGCGGGGATCCAGGTTCATGGACCCGACAAAGGTTTCTTTCCGGTCGAATATGAATACCTTGGCATGCAGACTGCCGCCGGAAGGGCCCTTGGACCCTAGTGGGCCGCCCCGCTTCCTTTCCTCCGGGAGCCGGGCGGAGGGCTTTAGCTCGTAGAGCTCCACGCCGGCGCGCAGCAGCGGCACCCGGTAGCGGACATAGCCGGCGAAGGACGGAGAGTCGATGGAGGCCAGGGAGTTGGTGAGGATGCGTACGTCGACGCCTTGCTGCTCCAATTTCCTGAACAGCTCCACGCCGGATTCCCCGGGAACGAAATACGGGGAAATAATGAAGAGCTCTTGGTCCAGCCCCTCCACAATGGACCGTAGCTGCGGTCCGAGGTGGCCCGACGGGTCCTCCGGATCGGTGCCAAACTTGCTCGGGGCGTCGGAGACCACGTAAGCCTCCGCCCACAGCATCGACAGCTCGCCGCTTTTGGCCTCTTCAACGAATTCGCCACCCTGAACGGCCTCGGCATATTCGGATCGGCGGGCCTTCCGGACATGGGCGGCGAGCCGCTCGCGAAGCTCCCTCAGGTCGGCCCGGGTAGGCGGCTCCCCCTCTCCCTCCAGGACCGCTACCGGGATGGCGAACTTGCTGTTCCAGTAGGCATCGAAAGATCGGGATACCTCCCGCACCACCGGCCCCACGGTAAGGACGTCGAAATCCCGGTAGTCGTGCTCGGGCTTGGCTTCGAAGTATTCATCGGCGATGTTGCGCCCGCCGACGATTGCGGCTTGGTTATCCGCCACGAAGGCCTTGTTGTGCATGCGCCGGTTCAGGCGGCTGAACTGGGTGAGGAATTGGATGCCGAGGAAGCCCCGCTCGGCGAAGGGATTGAACATCCGCACCTGGACATTGGGGTGGAGCGCGAAGGTCTTGAGCGCCCGGTCATAGCCATATTCCGACAGGTCATCGAGCAGCAGGCGCACCCGGACACCGCGGTCGGCGGCCCGCATCAGCGCGGCCAGCACCGATCTGCCAGTGAGGTCCCCGCTCCAGATGTAGTACTGGGCGTCGAGAGTGCGTTGGGCGGCGTTGGCCAGCCCGATACGCGCCGCCAGGGCATCGGTGCCATATCGCAGGGAATGGATCCCGGAAAGGTCGCCCCCGTGGGCGGCCACCCGGGGAGCAAACAATTGCCCGAGCTTCGTGTCCCCCGTAGGCTCGACGGCCTGGGAGGGGGTACGCTCAAAATCCGTGGGCAGGGTCGCGCAGCCGGCCAGGGCCAAAAGGAGAAACAATAAAGGCACTATCCCCGGTCCCGGCGTCCTACTTCCAGGGCCCTGGCGGGTCTGTCGCCTCATTCCCGCTCTTCCTTGCAATGTCGGCAAGGGTTCATTTACGGGGCCTCCTCGGAGCGCCGGGTAGCCCAACCCAGTCCCGGTCCGTGGCCACCCTCCCGCCTAGTCCAGCCACACCATTTCCGTATGGCCGAAGCCGAGCTCATAGTTCAGCACCGAGATCACCTCCGGTGTGATGCGGATCAGGGCCATCTCGTCCATCTCGGCCAGACTTTCGTCCGACCCCAGGAGCTCGGTTATCTGGGGGAATTTCTTCAGCATCAGGTCCAGGGCTCTCTGGATTTCCGCCTCATCGTCCACCAGCTCCGCCCGGCCCCCCATGGAAAGTCCCTTGATCTTGTTCCAGTCCGCGTAGTCGCGGTCCACGGTCAGGGAAGCCCTCGAATCCTTGGCGATGTTCGCCGCCTTCTGGCTGTCCGCACCCACACCCACATACAGGGTCAGGCCGTCATTCACGTAGCCCACGGTAATGGCCTGGGGATAACCGTCGGGACGTACCGTGGCCAGGGTCAGGATGTTGTGATCGGCCAGCAGGTCGAGGATGAAGCGCTCGGTTTCTTCGTTCATTGCCCGAGCTCCAGGGTTTTGCCCGAAACAGCCACCTTGGCTCCAACGGAGCTGGGGGAAACAGGAGTCCAGAAAATTGGACTGTATATCCCGTTCCCCCCTGGGCGGCCATTAGGGCCCTTCCTCACCTTTTGGAGTAATCCGTGGTCCCTTGGAGCTGCTGGAAGGTAAGGCTGGCAGCCTCCACGGCGACGGCGATGACGAGCCCGGTGGTAATCAGCCCGAACAGGCCGATAAAAACCGCCAGCGCCCTGCCGAGGCCCGATACCGGCCGCATGTCCCCATAACCGATAGTCAGGGCGGTAATGAAACCGAAATACAGGCTGTTCCCGAATGACCAGCCTTCCCGATAGCCGGCGGCAGCCGAAAGAAGGGAGATAATCATCATCAGGCCGAGCAAGAGCGGCAATCCCTCGCCTAGCATGCCGCCCAGATTCCACAGAAACTCGACCGTGAACCTCATCCCCTCTCCTCTCGGCCGCTAAGCCAGAGCGAGCTGAGGCCGATTACCCGCTTGGCAACCGTTACCTTTTAGATCCGGCAAGAAAGGCCAACTTTCCTGAATACGCCAATACCGATCTAGAAGGTGTAGAGCGCGCTGAGCGAGGTCATCTCCAATTCCTTGTTCCCGCCCAGGTCGAACAGCTCATACTCGAGGCGCCCGGTTATGGACAGGACCTGGATGCGGGCGCCGATGCCGTAGGCCGGATCCGTGCTGGAATCGCTGCGGGAGAACCCGGGCCCGTCGATCTCGCTGTTCCAGGTGATGAACCCGGTCTTGGCGAAGACCCCGAGGGGGCCGAAGCTAACTCCGGCGACCCCGAAGCCGTCGAAGGCGGTCTGCTCGTAGGTAACCTTGTCGCCGCCCACCCTTTCCGAGGCCTTGCCGAAATCCACATAGGAGCCCTCCAGACCGAGATCCAGGAAGGGCAGCCAGCCGAAGTTGTACCCCAGGATCAGCTTGTAGGCGGAGTCGTTACCGCTCACGGTGGCCTCACCGCCACCGGGCAGGTCGGCGCTGGCCTCCAGCCGCGCGTTTCCCACGCCCGCACCGACATAGAGCCCGCTCTGTCCGCCGGCCTGTCCCGCCAGCGGCCAGCCCACCAGGACGGCGGCCCCCGTTATCAGAAGCATCTTCCGAACCGGCATTGCTGCCTCCTCTGTCTGGCTTCCATGGCCGGAGGCTGCCTACCACGCATACCCGGTGCAGACGGCCCCCTCCCGTCTGCATAAACCTCGTCCGGACGGGCCGGCAACGGAAAGCTGGCCGCAACTTGGCCGGGCTCGGTTTGGGGACGCGGACGATCCGGGCACGGCCGCACCGGCAAGGGTTCAGGAGGGCAATGGGCGGGGAAATCGGGAAAGGCGAAGGGATCAGGGCGTGGCGGTAGCGCGCCTCGACCCCGCCCGGAGCCCGGGGCACGCACCTCCCCGGTCCGCCGGGCAGGAAATCGGCCACGGAGGGCCCACGGCCCCCTCGGGCCCTAGGGCTCAGTGAAACAGATGCCCGCGGCGAAGGTGGCCCTTGCGGTTGAAATAATGGCCCTTGCGGCGGAGCAGGTAGCCCCTCTCCCCGCGCCGGGACCGCCGGGACATCCAGAAAGGCACCGCGATGGCGGATACCAGGGCCACCCCGATCGATCCGAGATAGGCGAAGCGCGGCATGCGGTTACGTGCTCTCATGGTTGATTCCCCTGTCGGTTGGAGGCGGACCGGGCATCCCGGTGCATGGTTGGTCCCGCCCGCCGTTTCCCGGGGGCGGACGCTCCGCTCCGGGTCCGTTCCCCGCATGAACAGGCATTCGGGAGAACAGTACTTTCAAGGCCTTTCTTGAATGAGAAATTGCGCCCGGCCAGGAGTTCCGGATGTAGGGGAGCATGCCTAGGAGCGGAGGCATCGCGGCAGCCGGGGAGATAGCCCCGGGAGGGAGCGAGGCTATCCGGATTGGAGGGGCGCCACCGGGTCGGCGACCCGCATCCCGCCGCCTTCCAGTACCCGGGCGGTAAGGCCGCCGTGGCCGCGGACGGCATTGTAGCCCCCCGGCCCCAGCACCTCCTCCATCCGCGAGCAGGGATGGCAAAGGCCCGTGCCCTCCAGCACCGCCTCGCCGATGCGGAACCTGCAATCCTTCAGGGCCAGCAGGTTGATGCCCCCCACCACCAGATTGCGCCGCAGAAGCGCGGGGTCCAGCGGGCTCTCCCATCCCGCCAGCGCGGCGATCACCGGTAGGTGCTCCGCCTGGATGAGGGTGACCTGGCGCTTCCCCGAGGCGGCATAGCGGTCGCCTTCCAGGCCGCTCCCGGCAACGGCGGTGACGGCCTCCGGGGCCTCCATGGCCGTGCGCCGGCCGGGCCGGATACCGATCCAGACCAGCTCGCCCCCGCGGGGAAAGGTGCTACGCAGGTGCTCCAGCGTTATGCCGGTCGGTTCTTCCATGGCGGGTAAGCTTCCCTCTCGGGCGCAAGGGGCTGTATAGCCGGGGAATCAGCCGGAAGCCACGTCCATCCGCCCGGCACGCTGCCGGGACACCGCCTGCAGGAATTGCTCCCCGAAAAGGCGCACCGCCTCCCAGTCGGTGAATTCCCAGTCCCGGCTGGTATCGGTGGGGCCGCCGGCGCGCCGGAGGATCTGGCGCATCATCCAGCGCTTCAGGCGCCCGTAGCGGGTATAGGGAACGGCCCCGGCGAAGGCCGCCCATTGTCCGGGCTGCCAGCCCTCCTCGGCAAGGAAGGCCGTCACCAGCTCCCGGACCTGGGCCTGGGACTCCGGATCGGGGCTGGCCGCTGCAGCGCTCACGGAGAAGAAGGCGCACGGCCGGGCCCGCAGCTCCTCCAGATACCTCTGTATGAAGCGTCGGATGTAGGGCTGATGGCGGGCCATGTGCACGGAGGCGCCCACCAGCACCCCCGCGTAGGGGGTCAGGGCCAGGCCGCGCGGCAGGGCATCCCCCTGGTACAGGTCCGCGTCGTGCCCAACCTCCCGGCACTGCCGGGCAAGGACTTCGGCGATCTTGCGGGTCTGGCCTTCGCCGGTTCCGTAAACGATCAGCATCCGCATCCCGTTCCCCCTCGCCGGAAGCCGGCCCGGTCAAACTGCCCCGGGCCTTCGGGCCAGGAATAGCAGAGTCCCGCGGGACCGGGAATCGGGAGGGATCCGGAAACGGGAGCAGGAACCTCAGTAGACGGGGACCAGGTGGTAGCCTTGCTCCTGGTAGCCGATCATGGACACGAATCCGTCACGCACGATCTCCAGGCCCGGAAGCAGCTTGTCGGCATCGGTTCCCGTAACCTCCAGGGCGACGTTGCACACTTCCAGACGCACGTTGTCCAGGGCGCGCAGCTTGTCGATCCCCTGCCGGACCCGCTTCAGCGCCGCTTCATGCTCGAGGGCCCGCAGGCTGTCGCTGTCCTTGGTCAGGAACTTCACGGACGGTCCGATGAAGGTGAGCACGAAGTCCGGCTCGGCGCCCTGATCGGCCAGGTTTCGGTAGGTCCCCGGGATCAGGTTCAGATACAGCCCCAGCTTCCGGGGGTCGCCGATGTCCACCAGAAAGACGCCCTTGCCTTCCGTCACGCCCTTCAGCGCGGCCGAATCGTCGTAGGCCGCCTCCGCCGGAGCCTGGACCGGCCAGCACGCCAGCAACAACAGAACCGCCAGTCCGCCCGCCCGCAGGATAGTCCGCATGCATTCCTCCTTTGTCCGACCGAATGTTCATTCGGTGCATTCATACCGGAATTCCGGACCGGAGGGAAGGACGCCGGGTCCGGGATGTCGAGCCAGCGGGAGCTGGATCGACGGCAGCTCCGAAGCCATGGGCGGACGGTGGGCGGCGCGGTATGCTTGGGGTATGCGAACGGATATCGACATGGACGCTTTGGCGAAGCGCCTGCAGGCGCGATTGGCCGAGCTGGACTCCGGCCACGACGCACGCACGGAGGCCTCGGGGACGGTGGACCTGGACCAGGCCCGTACCGGTCGGCTCACGCGCATGGACGCCCTCCAGCAGCAGGCCATGGCCCAGGCGAGCAACCGCCGCGCCCAGCTGGAGAAGCAGCGCATCCGCGGCGCCCTGCAGCGAATCGAATCGGGCGAGTACGGCTACTGCCTGCGCTGTGAGGAGCCCATAGGCGTCGGGCGTCTGGAAGCGGACCCCTCGGTCACTTTCTGCATCGAATGCGCGCGCGCCGAGGATTGAGCTTTCAGTCCGCTCCCACGGAGCAAGGGCACCGGCATGTACCGCAAGGACCTGATCCTGATGCTGCGGGATAATCCCATGGGCGTGGGCGAGCTGGCCCAGGCCCTGGGGATGCGCGGCAAGGACGTGGCGGACGAGCTGACGCACCTGCGCCAGAGCCTCCGCAACGAGCCGTACCGCCTGGAGGTAATTCCGGCCGTCTGCCGAAAGTGCGGCTTCACCTTCTCCGCCGACAAGCTCACCAAGCCCGGGAAATGCCCCGAGTGCCGGGGCACCTGGATCCACGAGCCCCGCGTGTGGATAGTGGCCGCGTGAACCGCATTGGCCGCTGCCGGCGCAAGCGGCGGAGAGGGCGAAGGCCACGCCCTCCCTCCATCTGCGCGCGGATGCCGTCCGGCTGGACGGCGCGGCCGCAGTCGATGGCCACGGTCACCCGGTAAACCGTAACCCGGTCCGCGGCATCCACCGCCAGCTCCACCACCTGGGCCACGATGCTGCCGAAGGCCCGGTAGACGGCCAGGCCCTGATGCCGTCCCTCGGGCGCCGCGCCCCAGCCGGCCCCCGGGCCGCCTCTTCCAGGACCGCGCGGTGACGCGGGGCGTCGGCCAGGTGGTCGAGGCGGAAGGCCAGCGGATCCCGTCCCGCCGCCTCGGCCAGCTCGTCCAGGAAGCATTCCACGGGGAAGGCGTTGTTGGAAGCCTCCACGGAGCGCCATGCCCCCCCGGAATCCCCGGATCCGACTCCACGCGCTCCTCGCGGTAATGGGGAAGCGCGTAGGGGACGGAAACGCCGCCCAGCGCCAAAGTGGGACCGGCGATCCGCATCCACCAGGCCGACAGCCGGCCCGCGCCGTCCAGGACGCCGCATAGCCGGGCGGCGTGGCCGGGACGGTAGAAGCCGTGCCGGGTGTCGTCCGTGGGGGTCCAGAGTACCTGCACCGGGCCGTCCAGCCGCCGCGCCACGGCCACCGCCTCGCTGACGAAATCCGTTTCCAGGCGCCGACCGAACCCTCCGCCCAGGAAGGTGGTATGCACCCGCACACGCTCCAGGGGGAGTCCAGCGGCCTCCGCCGCGGCCCGGCGCGCGGGTCTGCGCCTGGGTGCCCACCCAGACCTCGCAATGCGCCGCGTCCGCGCGGGCCGTGCAGTTCATGGGCTCCAGGGGCATGTGCGCCAGGTACCTGGTCCAGGCTGGTGGTGCAGGCATGGACCGCCTCGCCGTTCAGATGGACCAGGCAGGCACCGCACACCCGCACTCCGCAGCCGTATTTGGTCCCCTTCAATCCGAGATCATGACGGAGGACCCAGAGCAGGGGCCGCTCCGGCGCGGCCTCACAGCGGCGGGCCACGCCGTTGACGGTAAGCTCGACCCTGGCGGCGCCTCCGTGGAAAGCCCGTCCTCTTTCCACCTTGGCACCGCGGCGGCCCTTCGTCAGCGGGCGGGGCGGGATGCATCCCGCCCCGGGACTCCGTTTGGCGGAGCGCCCTTCCCCGACCTTTACCGATAGAAATAGTTCTTTTGCTGGGAATGAACGATGCCCTGGAAGAGCTCGGCATGCACCAGGGCCGCCACCAGCACCCCGAGCCAGTCCGGCCAGCCACGCATGAGGGAATGGAATTCCACTCCCGCGTAGCCCAGCAGCAACAGTACCGAGGGATAGGCCGCGGCGGCGGCGAAGAACAGGCTGCCCGTGGTCCAGCCCACGGCGGCCCGGATCTCCAGGAACAGGGGAATGCTCAACAGCAGCACCACCGGATAGGCCGCCAGGGCCCAGGCCGGTAACGGCTTGTCCGGCGCCAGGGTCGCCTCCCCGGTATCGGCCCATTCCACGGCCATGCCCGCCAGCAGCCAGACCATGAAAAAGACGGTTATCCCCGCCAGGGGGCTGACCAGAAAGGCGAAAAACGTGCGCATGGTCCCTTTCCTCCCGACTTCGGGGTTTCCATTCAAGAAAGGGGCAGCAAAAGCCGGGCCAAGCGCACAAGCGACTGAATTCCATGAATAAGCTCCGGTTTCGCCGGACGGGGGCCCCGCTTCCTGGCGCCGCCCGGCGACACCGGGCTGTCCGGAACCTTTACAGCGCTTTGAAAACCGGCGTGAATCCTTGCAACGAGAATGGCGACACCGCAGGAGCCGGGGCTGGCAAGAGCGGTTTCCCCGTATCCGGATATTCCCTTGCCCGTCACGGTCGAAATCTGTTAAAGAGCTTGGGAACGCGGTCGGCGGGACGGGCTCCGGAGCCGGCTCGCTGTCCCGGCACTTGCCGGGATTCGGTTCCGGCCCTTGCCCGGCTCCCCGCCCACTGCGGGAATGGGGAAAGGGTACGCCGATTCGCCGAAAGCACTCCTCCCGATCCGCTCCTGCCAGAGCTCCATACGCCATGCCCTGGGAAGCCGCCAATGCCAAGCGACTCCGGACCGGGCGCCTCCGCCCTCCCCTGGGAAAGCACGCCCCTGGGTCAGCTCTTCCGGAATAGTCCGGCTCCGCAGCTCCTCCTCGACCCCGAAAGCGGCGTCATCCTGGAAAGCAACCTCCCGGCACGCCGTCTGCTCGGGCGATTCCACGATGCGCCCATGGGATGCCCGCTGGCCGCTATCCTCCCGGATAGCGCCGAGGCCCTGGATTCCTTCCTCCGGACGGTAATCACCGGGGAGGCGGCCTCCCTGCGGGTGCGTCCCGGAACCGGGAATGGCGGCGGGTCCGCCCTCCTGGAGCTCCAGGGGACGCCTCTGCGTCTGGAGAGCGGGGCACGCATCCATATCCAGCTTCAGGATGTTTCCGCCGAGGAGCAGCTACAGGATGCCCACGCCTTCCACGAATCCCTGATCGAGCATATGCCCGACCTGATCTTCCAGCGGGACCGGAACGGCGTCTTCCGCTTCTGCAACGAGGAATTCCTGCAGCGGATCGGCAGGACCCGCGGGGAGGTCATCGGCAGGACCACCGCCGAGCTCGCACCCGCGGAGATCGCCGAGGGCTGCAAGGTGGGCGATTACGAGGCCTTTACCACCGACCGTCCCCGGCACACGGAGGAATGGATCCCCAACCCGGACGGTTCCTGGTCGCTCTACGACGTCCTCAAGCTTCCCTACCGGGACGCCCGGGGCGAGATCCAGGGCTTGTTCGGCATCGCCCGCGACATCACCGAACGGCACCGGGCCGAGGAGCAGCTCCGGGAAAGCGAGCGTCGGCTCCGCAAGATCCTGGCCACCTCCACCGAAGGCTTCTGGATGGGCGATTTCGCGACGCTGGAGACGGTGGAGGTCAACGACACCTTCTGCCGCATGCTCGACCGCAGCCGGGAGGAGCTGCTGGGCACCCGGCCGGAGGACTGGATCGATCCGGAGGATCATCCCCTTCTCTGGCGGGAATCGGAGCGGCGCAAGCACACCGGCAACCGTCGCTACGAGCTGCGCTTCGTGGACCGCAAAGGGCGGCGGATTCCGGTCATCGCCAATGCCTCCACCTCCTTCGATGAGGCGGGGAATCCGGTCCATTCCTTCGCCTTCGTCACGGACATCTCCGAGGTGAAGGCCAAGGCGGAATTCCTCAAGCAGCTCGAGGACATCCTGGAGGCCTTCCCCGGGCTGGTGGGCATGGCCGACAGCAACCTCCGCATCCTCTATCACAACCAATACGCCACGGAGCTCTTCGGTCCCTTGCATCCGGGACACTCCAGGGTTCCCGAGTTCCACCCCGAGTGGGCCGAGCGGATAATATTGGAGGAAGGCGTTCCTACCGCCGCCCGGGAAGGCAAATGGGCGGGGGAAACCGCCCTGCTCGATACGCAGGGCCGCGAGACACCCATCCTCCAGACCATTCTGGCCCACTACAACGCCGCCGGGACGGTGGAGCGGTACTCCACCATCGGCGTGAACATCACCGCCCAGAAAACGGCGGAGCTGCGGGAGCGCCGCTACGCGGAGCAGTTGAACAGCATCAGCCGGCTGATCTCCATGGGCGGACTGGTCTCCCTCCTGAGCCACCAGCTCAACCAGCCGCTGGCGGCGCTCAGCAACTACGCGACGGCGGGCATCCGGCTGCTTCCCCGGGAATGCCCGGAATCCACGCGCTTCGAGGACCTGATGACCCGAATCGCGGGGGAAGCGCAAAAGGCCGGGGACATCCTCGCCCATGTCCGCAAGTTCCTGAAGGGAGAGGGGCCCGCCTTCGAAGCCCTGGACATCAACAGCCTGATCCGCGAGCTCCTGCCCTTCGTCCGCTCCAGCCTCCCGGAAGCGCATCCCGTACCCATCCGGCTCGACCTGGATACGGGCCCGGCCCGGGTGGTGGCGGATTACGTGCAGCTTCAGGAGGCCCTGCTGAACCTGGTCCGGAATGCCATGGAAGCGAGCCGCGAGCACCGCCCTTCGGACCCTGGGCCCGTCACCATCCGCACCCGCCAAGGCGACGGGCACATGGTGATCTCGATCATCGATTCCGGTGGGGGGCTTCCGGCGGATCTGGATGTCCAGGCCCTTACACCCTTTTTCTCCACCAAGGCGGAGGGGCTGGGCCTGGGCCTCTGGATAACCTATTCGATCCTGGAAGCCCACCATGGCCGCCTCGAGGCCTGGAATAACCCCCACGGGGAAGGGGCGACCCTGCAGATGATCCTCCCCGACGGCGAGACAATGCAGGACGTGTACTGAGGTCTATGCCGGTTTTTCTAATTGCTTTATAAGTGGTTAAAAGGGAACTTTTCGTGGACTTTCCATCCGGGATGCACCCGTACCCAGGTAGTGCAACCCCGGCAATACGGGATCGCCTTTTGCGGTATAACCAGGGCGGGGAGAAAAAATGGGCTGGGGGGGAATAAATGCATATGGATTCCGAAACCGACGCGCAGCCCCGGGGAGAAGAATCCGGCCTGTTCGAGCAGTTATTCAATAGGAGCCCGCTTCCCCAGCTCCTGATGGAGCCGGAGCAGGGCGGCATCCTGCGCGCCAGCCCCGCGGCCTGCCGGCTGCTCGGCACCCCGAAAAGCCGGGTGGAAGGGAGCCTGGCGGGCGACCTGTTTCCGGATGCGGCCGATCGCGTCGCCGATTTCCTGGAGCGGGCGGTCCGGGATACCAACGCCTCCCAGCGCATCCGGACCGGGGCCTATCCGCCCACCCCCGGCGTGCTGGAGCTTCGGGGTACTGTCCTGCATGCCGCTGGACAGCTCCATATCCACACCGCCCTGCTGGACGCCTCCCGGGAGGAGGAGCTGACCCGGGTGCTGGGTTTTCAGGAATCCCTCATGGAGCATTTTCCCGATGCCGCCTTCCTGAAGGACCACCACGGCGTTTACGAATCCTGCAACCAGCGCTTCCTGGAGGGGCTCGGAAAGGACATCCACGAAGTTGTGGGCGCCCGGGACCATGACCTGTTGCCCGCGCACATCGCCGACCGTTGCACCGCCACCGACCGGGAAGTGCTCACGGAGCAGCGCCCGCGGAAGACCGAGCGCTGGGTCCGGAACACCGACGGCGAATGGTCGCTGCTGGAGCTCCTGAAGCTTCCCTATCGGGACACGGACGGCCGGCTCCGCGGCGTCATCGGACTGGGCCGGGACATCACCGACCACCGCCATACGGAACAGCGCCTCCAGAACAGCGAGCATATGCTGCAGGAGATCCTGGGGGCTTCCCCCGAAGGCTTCTGGATGGGGGATTTCGAGACCCTGGAAACCGTCGAGGTAAACAGCGCCTTCTGCCGCATGCTCGGCCGGAGCCGGGAGGAGCTGCTCGGAGCCCGGCCCGACGCCTGGCTCGATCCGGAAGACCGGGAGGCCTTCTGGGAGAAGGCGAATCAGCGCCGTGAGCACAGTACCCGGCATTACGAGGTGCGCTTCCTGGCCAGTGACGGGCACAAGGTGCCGGTGGTGGCGAACGTCAGCACCTATTCCGATCCCGACGGGCGCCCCGCCTACTCGGTAGCCTTCATAACCGATGTCAGCCGCTTGCGGCATACCGAGAAGAGCCTGAAACGGCTGGCCGACATCCTGGAAGCCTTCCCCGGGCCGGTGGGGATCTGCGACGCCGACCTGAATCTCCTCTACCACAATCATTATGCGCAGGAAATGCTGGCCCCCCGCGACGCCGGGGCCGCCTCGGCGGAAAGCTTCTTCGCCGAGCACAGCCTCCGGGAGGTCCTAGAGGAGGAGGCCCTGCCCACCGCGAGACGGGAAGGCCTGTGGACCGGGCAAACGGTACTGCTGGACAAGGAAGGCCGGGAGATCCCCTTTTTGCTGACCCTGGTGGCGCACTTCACCCGGGAGGGAAGCGTGGAGCGGTTCTCCGCCATCGGGGTGGATATTTCGGCGCAGAAGGAAGCGGAGGAGCGGGAGCGTCAATACCTGGAGCAATTGAACCGGGTCAGCCGGCTGATCTCCATGGGCGAGCTGATATCCATCCTGAGCCACCAGCTCAATCAGCCGCTCACCTCCTTGAACAACTACGCAGCGGCGGGCAGCCAGCTACTCTCCAATCAGGGCGCCATGCCCTCGCAGCTGGGGGAGATCCTGGAAGGCGTGGAGAACGAAGCCCAGAAAGCCTCGGAAATCCTGACGCAGATCCGGAACTTCCTGAAGGGCCAGGGCCCCGAGCTCCAGCCCCTCGATCTCAACCGGCTCATCCTGGAGATCATTCCCTTCATCTGTACCGGCTGCACCGGGACCGTGCCATCCATCCTGCCGGAACTGGAGGAGGACCTGCCCCGCGTCGAGGTGGACCGGGTCCAGATCCAGGAGGCCATCTTCAACCTGGCCCGCAACGGCATGGAATCCTGCATGGAACAGAATCCGGACAGTCCCGGGCCCTTGATCCTGACCACCCGCCGGGAAGGGGAGTACGTGGAGGTAACCATTACCGACCACGGCACGGGCCTGCCCGCGGGCCTCGAGCTGGACGCCCTGGCGCCCTTCTTCACCACCAAGGAAAAGGGCCTTGGGCTGGGGCTCTGGATCACCCGCTCCATCATCCAGGCCCACGGCGGCCGTTTGACGGCCCGGAACAATGCCGAGGCCGAGGGGGCCACCTTTCAAATCCTCCTGCCCGTGACTGAAGAGCCTCCGTCCGAGGAATCCCGGGAATAGGTCCCCGGCGGGAAATGCCGCCCTAGCGGGCGGGCCGCAGGTTCAGGAAAGCCCCGGCATGGAGCGCGGAGGCGGTCCCCAGCGCCACCCACTGGTGCCAGGAGCCGATGAGGAGGGACACCCCCATCCAGGCGACACCGATCAAGGCGAAGGAGCCGGTGTAGATGCCGATCATGCCCAGGAACTGGATGGGGCCCGCCACGCGGGGCCACCACCAGGCTGCCAGGAAGACCGGCAGATGCAGGACCGTAACCAGGGGGTAGACGGGAATGGCCCAGGCCGCGAACAGGGCACCGAGCGAATAGGAATCGGCGGGCAAATGCCGGATTCCGGCCAGGAAAGGGCCCACCCAGAGGAGCCCGAAGGCGGCCAGCCCCGCAACGGGGGGTACCAGAATGGACAGCATCAGACGCACGGGGCGCTCCCTCACACCACCAGGCTCGGCTCCCGCCGGCCCGTGAAGGCCTCCACTTCCGCCACCTCCCGGGCGGCCTCGGCCACGTCGGCAAGGAGCTCCTGGACGTCATCGTTGTGCTTGAGCGTGTCCCCCTGCCACTTTTCCAGGTATGCCCGCAGGGTGGCCCCTGAGGTGCCCGTCCCCGAAAGCCGCAGCACCGCCCGGGCGCCGTTGTCGAACCAGAGCCGGAAGCCCTGCCCGGAAGTGGTATGACCGTCCACGGGATCGGTGTAGGCGAACTCGTCGGCGTCCGAAACGCGCGGACCCGGCCGGGTGGCCGTACCCCGGAGCCCGGACAGCTTGTCCCGCAGGTTGGCCATGAGCCGCTCGCCCTGGTCCTTGGTCAGTCCCTCGTAGTCGTGGCGGGAGTAGAGATCCCGACCGTACGCGGTCCAATGGGCGCGAACCACCGCCTCCACGGACTCCCGCCTGCCAGCCAGAATGGACAGCCAGGCGAGGACCGCCCAGAGACCGTCCTTCTCGCGGACGTGATCGGAGGAGGTCCCGAAGGATTCCTCGCCGCACAGCTGGACCCGGCCGGCATCCAGCAGATTGCCGAAGAACTTCCAGCCGGTGGGGGTCTCGTAGTGGTCATAGCCCCTCGCCTCCGCTACCCGCACTACCGCCCGGCTGGTGGGCATGGAGCGGGCCACGCCCGTCACCCGCCCCCGGTAGCCCGGAATCGTGTCCAGGTGGTCGGCGATCACCGCCAGACTGTCGGAGGGATTCACGAAGAAGTGCCGGCCCACGATCATGTTGCGGTCGCCGTCCCCGTCCGAGGCGGCGCCGAAATCCGGGGCGTCGTGGCGGTACATGCGCTCCATCAGGTCGCGCGCGTGGATGGGGTTCGGATCGGGGTGACCGCCGGCGAAGTCGGGGCGGGGCTCGCCGTTGATAACGGTACCCGCGGGGGCGCCCAGCTCCTCCTCCAGGAGGGCCTTGGCGTAGGGGCCGGTAACCGCGTGCATGGCGTCGAAGACCATGGTGAAGGTCCCGGATCGGAACAGGGCGCGCAGGGCGTCGAAGTCGAAGAGCTCCGCCATGAGCGCGCGGTAGTCGGCCACCGGGTCGATCACCTCCACCGGCATGCCGTCCACCTCCGCCGCGCCCTCCCGGGCCAAGTCCACCGCGGCGAACGCCTGGACGATCCGGTACCCGGTTATCTCCCGGGAGCGGGCGAAAATGGCCTCGGTCACCTGCTCGGGGGCCGGACCGCCGTTGGCGACGTTGTACTTCACCCCGAAGTCCCCTTCCGGGCCGCCGGGGTTGTGGCTGGCGGTCAGCAGGATGCCCCCCGCCGCGCCGCGGCGACGGATGGTGGCGGAAACCGCCGGGGTCGAGAACAGCCCCTCCCGGCCCACCAGGACCCGCCCCACCCCGTTGGCGGCCGCCATGCGGAGAATGGTGTCGATGGCGGTCTCGGAGTAGTAGCGGCCGTCTCCCCCAAGGACGAGGGTACCTCCCTGGAGCTCCGTGCAGGTATCGAAGATGGCCTGGATGAAGTTCTCCAGATAGCGAGGCTGTGAGAACTGCTCCACCGTCTTGCGGAGCCCGGACGTTCCGGGGCGCTGGTCGTCGAAGGGGGTGGAGACTTCCTCGATGATGGCCATGATCACTCCCGGTGGCGGAATGGGAAACCGCGCGGGGTACGGCCCTGGGCATGGCCGGTCCCCCTCTCATGATCCCATCATCATTCTCCCGGAGAAGGAAAGGCCCAGCCGGCCGGGTGGCCCCATGCGGCGGGCGATACAGGGTAGCGCAGCCACGGGAAATTCTCTACATACTTCAAGATAATGCGGAAATGCCCGGGGGATTGGGCTAGCCATTAGACCGGGAGGGCGATGGCATTCGCCATATAAGCTAGTACCCACTTTCACCAATCCAAAATCCCGATGCCTCCTGGACCGCGAAATGAACTCTGTCACAGCACATATAGCCTAAGAGGAACCATGTTGATATGGGCGTACGCCTGCGCACTTATTATTACGTAAATATACTTAATAAATACAAAATTTTACGGATACCCCCTCCTTTCCACACTCCCTACCGTCAGGGCTCACCACACTAGGCTCGCGAGGATATGCCCCGGAAGGCACCTGCCCTGGAATTCCTGAGAACCGGTAATGCCCCGGTCCGCGGGGTCACAGGGGAGGGACCACTTCTGCGCGCTATCTATCGCGCAGCCGTTGAGACGGCAGAGTACCCGATGATCTGGATCGGTTTTGCTTCCTCCGACGATCCTGGAGCGTTACGGCCAGTGGCCTTCAAGGGCATGGATTCGGAATTCCTTCGGCAGGTTTCCAAAGCGGACGGCAGGAAATACGGGCAGGTAGCCGTGGGAGACGTGGGTCGGGGCTTTTGCCTGGTGCTTAACAACTCCCCCAAGCAGCGGAGTCCGACCCTCAGGCCCGGTTGGCGAGCCTTCGCGGCATGCGCGCCATGATCGCCCTTCCTCTGACCCACGAGGGGGTCACCTTCGGCGGCATGGTGCTTTTTTCCTCCGTGTCAGGGGGCTTCGATTCAGAAACGGTTCCACTTCTAGAGGAGCTGGCAGGAAATCTCGCCTTTGGTCTGGCCTCTCGGGATCTTGCCCCTTGCCATGGTCGGGAGCCCCTCGGACAGGAAGGGGACTGGGCTCAGCACCAGGCACTTGTCGGGATGTTCCGACTATCTATGGGTTGGGAGCCACTTGAAGAGAAACTGAACCGCAGCCTTACCCTCCTCGCCGAGCTGCGATGGGGTACAGCAATATTTTCCGGGGCAGTCCTGCTTGCGGAAACGCGGAACCCGGCTGGTTTCACTCTTCTGGGCAGCTATAACCTGCCTTCCCTACCAGTCTGTCCATGTACTCCAGCTACCCGGAATTACTGGTGTCTTTGCGAAATGGCGCTGCAGGAGGACAGGCTTGTGGAGCTCAGCCCGGATATCCCCGATCAGGCAAACGGGCCCAAAGCCCAAATCTCCATTCCCCTCTCGGGTAACGCTAGCTCCGAGGCAGGGGTCCTTAGCCTTTTCTTTTCCAAACCTACTCTGCTATCCGAAGACCGAAAGCGATTCCTGGTCACGGTCGGCGCCCTAATGGGGGAGTTGATTGAACGCAACCGAATCGCGGAAGGAGCGCGGCAGAACCGTCGGCACCGCAGCGATACCCGTAGAGTAATGCACTTGAGCCAAGTGGGCGCTTCCCTTGCCCACCAGCCCCGCCAACCGCTCACCGCAGCCATCAATTACGGCAATTTAGCCATGGAGACCATGGGGTCCCAAGCTGATTCTCATGGCGGAGCGGACTTCCTACGCAAGAATCTTGCCCAGGTTCAGCGCATTCATCGGATCGTTACTGACATGCGCAACTTCCTGCGACAGGGGAAGCTCCAAAAAGAGGAAACCGACCGGAATGCTTTATTGAGAGAAGCGCTTGAGCTTCTCGAGGCGGAAACTTCTTGGGCGCAAACATCCAGGATCCGGTTGGATCTGACCCCGGACCTTCCGAAGGTTCCCTGTGATGCCATCCAGATTCAGGAGGTTATACTGAACCTGGTCCGTAATGCCTTTGAAGCCCTGGAAGAGAACGGTTCCGAAGAAAAAACGGAAACAGCTATCACGATCACGACCAGTGGAAACAAGGAGGTCGGAGTTACCATTGAAGACCAAGGCCCCGGATTACCGGACCATCATTTGGAGTCCATATACCAGCCCTTCTTTTCGACGAAGCAACAAGGAGTGGGCCGGGGACTGCCCATCTGCCATTCGATCATTGAAGCCCACGGCGGGAGGTTCTGGGGGGAGCCCTGCACGGCGGGAAGCGGAGCTCGGTTCCGATTCACCCTCCCACGGACAGGAGGGCTGCTCCGCGATGCCGAATAAGCAACGGGGAAGCACGGTCTTCGTGGTGGATGACGATCCTTACGTTCTGGATTCCACGCGTTGGCTGCTGGAGAACTCCGGGTTCCATACGGAGACCCATGACCACGCCGAATCCTTCTTCGCCGCCTATCGGAACGAGACCACGGGGTGCGTGATCCTCGACATCCGCATGCCCGGGATGACCGGCCTGGCGCTACAGAACGAGCTCGTGAAGATCGGCGCGGAGATCCCGATCGTCTTCATCACCGCCCACGGCGACATTCCGCAGACCGTTCAGGCCATGAAGCTCGGGGCGTGGGATTTCATAGAGAAGCCGTACGATCCGCGGCAGCTTCTGGAGAGCGTGGAGCGTGCCGTGGAATGGTCGGAAATGCGCCAGGACGCGCAGCGGCGGCGCGCGCTCTACGCCAACCGCTTCTCCAAGCTGAGTCCCCGGGAGCAGGAGGTTGCCCGGGAGGTGGCCGGCGGACGTTCCAGCAAGGAGATCGCCCGCCGTCTGCAGCTCAGCCCCCGGACGGTGGAGACCCACCGCTACCGCTTGATGGAGAAGGTGGGCGCCGGCTCGGTGGCCCATCTGGTCCTGATGCTTATGGAGATCGGCGAGGAAGTGCGCATCCCCGAATAACGGCAGCCCCCTAGCGGGCGGTCCCTTCTTCCTCGCGCAGGAAGTACTCCCGGCTGATGCGCATGACCACCGGAGACAGGAGCAGGAGCGCCAGCAGATTGGGGAAGGCCATGAGCGCCAGGGTGATGTCCGCCAGATTCCAGATCAGCTCCAGGCTGGCCACCGACCCCACCAGAATGCCCGCCACCCAGATCAGCCGGAAGGCCTTCAGCGGCTTAACGCCCACCAGGAACTCCACGCAGCGCTCGCCGTAATAGGCCCAGGTCAGCGTTGTGGTGAAGGCGAAGACGATGAGTCCGAAGGCCACCACGAAATCACCCGGGCCGGGCAGCCCCTTGTTGAAGGCCATGGTGGTCAGGCCCGCACCGGTTTCGCCGCTGTCCCAGGCGCCGGTGGTAACGATGACCAGCGCGGTCATGGTGCAGACCAGAATAGTGTCGATGAAGGTGCCGAGCATACCCACCACCCCCTGGCGAACCGGATCGGTGGTCTGCGCCGCGGCGTGGGCCATCGGCGCGGAGCCGAGACCGGCCTCGTTGGAGAACAGGCCGCGGGCCACGCCGAACTGCACCGCCGCCACCACCCCGGCGCCCGCGAAGCCGCCCACGGCCGCGGTACCGCTGAAGGCGTCGGTGAAGATCCGCGCCACGCCCTGCGGGATGTCCGGGAGATTGAAGGCCAGGATCACCAGGGCGCCCGCCACGTAGATTAAGCCCATGACGGGCACCAGGGCTTCCGCCACCCGGGCGATGCGGCCGATCCCGCCGACGATGACGGCGAATGCCACCATCGCGATCACCGCCCCCGTGGCCCACTGCGGCACGCCCAGGGCCTGGTTCATGGAATCGGCAACGGAGTTGGACTGCACGGTGTTGCCGATGCCGAAGGCCGCGATCAGGCCGAACAGGGCGAAGGCGACGCCGAGCCACTGCCAGCGCGGGCCGAGGCCGTTCTTGATGTAGTACATGGGTCCGCCCACGTGCATGGAGCGGCTGTCCACCTCCCGGTAGCGCACGGCCAGCACGGCCTCGGAGTACTTGGTGGCCATGCCCACCAGGGCGGTAACCCACATCCAGAAGACTGCGCCCGGTCCGCCCAGATGGATGGCCGTGCCCACGCCGGCGATGTTCCCGGTGCCGATGGTGGCGGAGAGGCTGGTCATGAGCGCGCCGAAGGGGGTGATCTCCCCCTCCCCCTTCTGGGCCCCGGGACGGATGCCGGCCCACAGCATGCGGAAGCCGTAGCCGAGCTTCCGCAGCGGCAGCAGCCGGAGGCCGAGGGTGAGGTACATCCCGGTGCCCAGGAGGAGGATCAGCATCACCGGCGTCCAGAGGACCCCGCTGACGGACTCCAGGAAGGCGTTCAGTCGTTCCATGCGCTGTCCCTTTCATGGCCCGTTCCGACGGCGGAGCGGCGCGCCCCGCCGAGCCCGACGATCGGCCTGCCGACGGAACCGCCGGCCGATTCCCACCGGGCCGATCCGGTTTTTCGGCCCCGGGACGCGGAAAAGCCGCTGAGCCCGGCCGCTCGGCATGGTAAAGTATCACGCCTTTGTTCACGAAAAGGTCGCCGGAATGGAGCTTTCTGCCCTTACTGCCGTTTCGCCCCTGGATGGACGCTACGGGACCAAGATCGCGGACCTGCGCCCCTATTTCAGCGAATACGGCCTGATCCGCAACCGCGTCCGCGTGGAGGTGGCCTGGTTCAAGGCCCTGGCCGCGGAGCCGGCGGTGGAGGAGCTTTCGCCCCTTTCCGAGCAGGCGGACGCCTTCCTGGACCGCATCGTGTCCAACTTCGGCCTGGTGGACGCGCAGCGAATCAAGGAGATCGAGGCCTCCACCAACCACGACGTCAAGGCGGTGGAATACTACCTCAAGGAGCGGGCCACCGAGCTGCCCGAGGTGGATGCGGGCAGCGAGTTCTTCCACTTCGCCTGCACCTCCGAGGACATCAACAACCTCGCCCACGGCCTGTCCCTGGCGGAGGCGCGCGCCGAATCCTTCCTTTCGGTGGCCGACGGCCTGGTGAACAAGCTGCGCGAGCTGGCCCATGCCTGGGCCGAGGAGCCCATGCTCGGCCGCACCCACGGCCAGCCCGCCACGCCCACAACGGTGGGCAAGGAGCTGGCGGTCCTGGCCCACCGGCTCCTCCAGGCGCGCGCGGTGGTGGCGGAGAGTCCCGTGCGCGGCAAGATGAACGGCGCCACCGGCAACTTCAACGCCCACATGGTGGCGTATCCCGAGGTGGACTGGCCGGACCTGGCCGAGCGGTTCGTGGAGAGCCTGGGGCTGGAGTGGAGCTCCTACACCACCCAGATCGAGCCGCACGACTACATGGCCGAGCTATTCGGCGCCATGAGCCGGTTCAACACGGTGCTCACCGATCTGTGCCGGGACCTCTGGGGCTATATCAGCTTCGGCTACTTCAAGCAGCGGCTGGTGGAAGGCGAGGTGGGCAGCTCCACCATGCCCCACAAGGTCAATCCCATCGATTTCGAGAACGCTGAGGGCAACCTGGGCCTGGCCAACGCGACCCTGGACCACCTCGCCGGCAAGCTGACCGTTTCCCGCTTCCAGCGCGATCTCACCGACTCCACGGTGCTGCGGAATATGGGCACCGGATTCGGCTACAGCCTGCTGGCCTACAAATCCGCGCTGCGCGGGCTGGACAAGCTGGAGATCAACCGCGAGCGGCTGGCGGAGGACCTGGACGGCGCCTGGGAGGTGCTCGCCGAGCCCATCCAGACGGTCATGCGCCGTAACGGCGTCGACCGGCCCTACGAGCGCCTAAAGGAGCTCACCCGGGGCCGTGCGGTGGACGCCGAGAAGCTGGCCGAATTCGTGGAGACCTTGCCGCTGCCCGAATCCGAGAAGCAAAAGCTCAAGGCCCTCACCCCCGCCAGCTACATCGGCAACGCCGCCGAGCAGGCGCGCGCCATCTGAGGCCCGAGGCCCGCGCCTGCCGCGGAAGGCGGCCCCGTCCGGGGCCGCCTTTTTCATTTCGGGGGCTCCCGGGAGTCCGCCAGATAGTCCGCCGGACGCCCACAACAAAGCGGGCCCCCCTGGGCCGCTTTGTTGACCGAGGCGTGCCGCCAACCTAGGCGGTGGTGTAGCCGGACAGGCGCGGATTCTCCGCCATGACGGCGTTCAGGTTCTTCACCACCTCGCTGGCGGTCACATCCTCCTCGCCATAGATGCGCTTGAAATGCTCCTGGGCGGAGCGGTAGAAGGCCGCACGATCGTCCTGCTCGACGCCCATCAGGCTGGCCAGGGAAGCCAGGGTTTCCCCGCCGCCCGTGGCCATGTCCGCCGCCAGCTTGTTCATGTTGTCGTCGATGAACTTGGAGAGCTTCTCCGTGGACTTGACCACGCCGTCCTGGTCGCAGCCCAGGGTCCCGGAGGTGATGCCAAAGGTCTGGTTACCGAAGATGCCGTTGGTGGTCACCGCCAGCACCTGTGGCGCGATGCCCTGCTGGCCGTCGAACAGCATGGTTCCGGCACCGCAGCCGGTGCTGTCCTCGGCCATGGCGGAGGACATCGGAAACGCGGCCAGGGCGCCAATTAGCAAAGACTTTTTCCACATGTACCTATCCCCTTGTCCGGTGATTCGGGCAGAAAAGCAGTGTAGTAAGGCATTAGGGGCACCGGTTTCAGGGGGTGTCAAGGTGGAATGGGGGCATCCCGTCTCCGGGTTCGGGAGGTTCCCCAGGCTGTCCGAAGCGCTCCCAGAGATAGGCGGCGAGCAGGTCGCGGGCCTGGGGCCGGAAGTAGGTGATACCGTGGCGACCATCCGGAAACAGCCAGAGCCGCTTGGGCTCCACGGCGTTCCAGTACAGGTCCATGGCATGGCTCGGCGGGACCACCTCGTCGCCCAGATTGTGGGAAACGAGCAGGGGGATGGGCGCCAGATCCGGCACATGGCGGAGCGGGCTGAAACGATCCTCCACGTTGCCCGCCAGCCACTGAAAGGGCCAGGTGATCCAGACGGAGGCGAGCTTCTCCCGGGTGATGGTCCGGAAACCGGAGAAGGCGCTATCCAGCACCACCGCCTCGACCCGGTCCCGGTGCTCGGAGCGGGTCACCGCGTAGGGGGCCAGAGCGCCGCCGAGGCTCTGGCCGAGGACGGCCAGGGGCACGCCGGGAGGCTCCCTTTCCGCAAGGTAGGCCAGGGCGCTGCGGACGTCCCGCAGCACCCCCTCCAGCTCCACCTCGCCACCGGAGCGGCCATAGCCCCGATAGTCGAACAGGAAGACATTGAATCCCCGTCCCGGAAGCCAGTCCACCACCTGGAGATGGTTGCTGATGTTCTCCGCGTTGCCGTGCAGGAACAGCACGGTCCCCGCCGGGCTCCGTTCCGTCTCGGCGGGGAGGTACCAGCCGTGCAGACGGACACCGTCCACGGACCGGAACCGGGCCTGCTCGAAGCCGAGGCCGAGGGTGGCCGGATTCAGCACCATCTCGCGGTCCGGATAGAAGAACAGGCCGGTGCAGCCGGGCAGCAGCGGCAGGCAGAGCAACAGCAGGGCCCGTAGCGGACCCCTTACACGTACCAGGCCCATTCCAGTATGGCCTCGTTCCACCAGCGGCCGAACAGGTGCCGGCGGGCGGCCTTCAGCTTCAGGGCGTGATTGCGCGCCAGGGTGACCCGCTGGTCCAGGTGGTAGGAGCCCTCCGTGAAGGTCTCGCCCAGGGCGAAGCGCTGCAGGCGTCCCCGCAGATGCACCCGCCAGCCCGGGAGCGGGTCGGCGATCAGCCCCAGGGCCGGTCCCGCCCCCAGCGCCACCGCTCTGTCCAGGCTCCCCGACACGTCCGCGGTGCCCTCCAGGAAGGCATAGACCAGTCCACCACTGCCCAGGTCCCAGGCCAGACCGGCACCACCGTTGCTCCGCCAGCGCCAGGGCCGCTCGCCGAAATCGCCTTCCTTCGGTTCCAGGGGATAGCGGTCCAGGGCGGTATTCACCTTCCACGAGATGGACTGGCGGAAGCGGTCCCGAGGCGTCAGGGAGAAGATGTCCGCCACGGAGAACCGGTGCAGCTCCGTGCGCCCGTCCGCCGAATAGCGGCGCACCGTGATCCCGAACAGATCGATCTGGGCGCCGTCCACGTACCCGCCCTGGGGATCCAGCAGGTCGTGGAAGGCCGGCCGCAGGTCCACCTCCTGGAAACCGTAGCCCCGCCGGACCCCGGCGCCCAATTGCACCCGCGCCGAGGCGTGGCCCCGATCCGGGCGTACTTGCGGCGCCGGCGGGCCCTTCTCCCTGGCTCCCACCTCCAACCGGCTGCGCCGCACCAGCAGGGCGCGGCCGATATCCGCCGCTTCCTCGCGGGACCGCTCGCCATCCGCCTTCAGGTAGCGCAGATAGTGGTAGGCCAGCTCCAAGGTGCGGGCGCGGGGCTTCGGGGGAAGCCCCGTCAGCCTTTCCGTATCCGGCATCAGGCGACCCTCGGCGATCCGGCGGGCCGTGACTTGCTGCCGTCGTCGGAGCTGACCGGCCCAATGGGTGATGCGCGTCGCCAGGGAGGGCCTGTATACCGGCTCGGCGCGCAGGCCGGTCTCCTCCCGCACGGCGCGCACGGTGTCCGCGGGGATGGCCCAGTAGTCGAAACGGCTTACCAGACGGAGCTCCGGCCGGGCCGCCTTCAGCAGGGCGAGCAGCTGCGAGGAGCAATTCTCGTCGAAGAAATAGTAATCGAAGCGGATCCCCCGCAGCTCCCAGAGATGCCGCACCAGCCGGTCCAGCTCGGGCTGGTCCATGGACACGGGATACTCCCAGATATCCCGGCTCTCCAGATCGCTGTAGAGCTTGACCTTCTCGTAATAGGGCGCGATGGAGAAATGGCCGGGATAGAAGCCCGTCAGCCCCTTCACGGCGAACAGCATGCCCCCGTCGTCGCCCGTTTCGGCGGCGTAATTGATGGCATAGGCCAGCATCCGCGTATCGGGCGTCTGGTCCGGCTGGTCCAGCCGCAGGAGCGTATGGCCGAACATGGATGAGGGGTTGTTCATGTAGGCGGCGGGGAAGACCAGGGTCAGGCCGGCGGCATCCAGCTGGTCCCGCCACCACTCGAAGCGCGGGCAGGGGCGCTCGGGAAGACGTGCCGGGTCGAAGCCCAGCTCGCCGCGCAGCCAGTGGTAGCGCGCCGGGAAGGCGCATTGGGGATGCTGCCGGCCGGTCTCCCCCGCCTCGATGGGCTGGGCCTCCGTGGGCTCGGCGAAGAAGGCGCGCAGGGTGGCTTCCAGCTCCGCCCGGGGATCGGTCTTGCCCTCGTCGGCGAAGAAGAAATCGGGATCGTCCGAACGGCTCTCCAGCCCGCCCAGGGTGGTGGGCTCGTAGTGCAGGAAGGCTCGCCATTGGGCCCGCTCCGCCAGGTTCTTGCGGTGGGCCTCCCGGATCAGGGATTGGAGATAGGTCGGGTCCCCCTCCGCCGCCCAGACCGGCACGGCCGGTACCAGGAGCAGCCCGACCCAAACCAGCGCGAGGACACGCCCGACGGTCACACGCTGCCCGACGCGGTCAGCTCCGAGATCACCCGCCGGACGCCCTCCACCTGCTCCACGGAGCGGACGGCGCGGGCCACCTGCTTCCAGCTGGAGAGATCGCCCTGCAGGGTCACGACGCCGTCGCTCACGTCGACATTGACGGTGGCGATGCTGCCGGCCCCGAGGACCCCGGACAGGGTGGTCTTGACCCGCGCCTGCAGCCCACGGTCCGCGGCCCAGGAGCTGCTTTCCTCGCTCCATTCACTCAGCTTCTTGCCAAGGTAACGGCCCTGCTCGCGCATGGACTTCCGGATCTCCTGGCCCAGATCACCGAGCTCCTTGCTGATGCCCCCTTCTTCGTCCGGGCCTTTCCCCGGCTCCCCACCCTTCTCCTGGGCCAGGGCCGGGGCGGCCAACGCCATGAGCACGGCCAGCAGGATTCCCGCCGATATTCTGCTGAACATGAATGCACCTCTCCTGGTATCGATCCATCGATGGAACGTATCGGGATCCGGGCTTCAACGGGCGGTTCTCCGGTCGGCGCCACGGCAAGAAAAGCCTCCCCGATCGCCGGTACGGCCGGGGGGGAACGGTTCCAACCGGGGCGCGCGCCCTGCGGTCGTCCATTTCTTGAGCCGGGGGAGAACCGGGATTATCGAAGCCATATTGGCAAGGTCCGGAGCGTGGTTAAACCCTTTACACGGCTCCGGATTGGCAAACACCCCCCACCTGGACGGCCTACCCTAACCGGCCGGCCGGGTACTGACCACCCGGCCCCTATCCGGGACGGCTCCTTCAGACGGGCTTGAGCACCATCCAGTAGAGATTGGCCAGGGGCAGAAACGTCGCCAGAATGGGCGCACGGCCCTTATGATGCCTCCGTCTGGTCGTTTCCCCCGGGGCGCTCCGTCACGGCCGTTGCGAACCATTCCGTAACGGCCCGGGTAAGCGCCTCCGGCTCGGTATCCAGCTCGGGGGGGCCCTGTCCATCCAGGAACAGGCTGGCCAGCCCGTGCACCAGGGCCCACACGCTCATGGTTGCCACGGAAGGGTCGGTTCCGTTGTCTGCGACGGCGCGCGCCACCCCCTCCTCGATCACCCGGTAGGCCGCCCGGGCCTGCTTCTGCAGGGCGGGGTGGCGGCACTTGTCGGCTACCGCGGGGCCGAACATGAGCCGGAACAGTCCGGGGCGGCTCCGGCCAAAGGCCACATAGGCCTCCCCCATGGCCCGGACCCGATCGCCGGGCAGATGCTCCGCCCGGGCCGCCTCCGTGAGCGCATCGCGGAATTCCGCGAAACCCTCCTCGGCAACCGCCGCCAGCAGGGCTTCCCGGTCCTCGAAATGCCGGTAGGGCGCGGCGTGGGAAACGCCGCTGCGCCGCGCGGCCGCGCGCAGGGTCAGGGCATCGGGACCGCCCTCCTCCACCAGCGACCGGCCGGCACGGATTAGGGACCGCTCCAGATCGCCGTGGTGATAGTCATCCCGTTCTTCCGAAGGCGGGTCAGCCATGGCTTCCTCCGATGTTTATACCGTAAACTTATAGTGGTAAGTTTACGCCGTCAACATCTGGTGGCACGCTTGCTTGTCCGGCCCCGCTCAGGCGGGCTCGGCGGGTGTGCGGGCGTAAGGCCTTTCCCGAGCCTACGCGCCCGGGAAGGGACCCTCTCGCGGGAACCGGTCGCGGTCATGCGGCCCGTCGTAGCGCAGCCGCGGCCCCTTGGGCACGATGCCGGTGGGATTGAGGGTCGGGTGGCTTCCGTAGTAGTGGCGCTTAATGTGGTCGAGATCCACGGTTTCCGCCACGCCCGGCACCTGATAGAGCTCCCGCAGGTAGCCCACCAGGTTGGGGAAGTCGGCGATCCGCTGGCGGTTGCATTTGAAATGGCCTACATAGACGGGATCGAAGCGCACCAGCGTGGTGAACAGCCGCCAGTCCGCCTCGGTTAGCCGGTTCCCCACCAGGTAGCGGTGCTCCGCAAGCCGGTCCTCCACGGCGTCCAGGGCGCCGAACAGGGCGTCGAAGGCCTCCTCGTAGGCTTCCTGGGTCTGGGCGAATCCGGTGCGATAGACGCCGTTGTTGATGTCGTTGTAGACCCAGGCGTTCACCGCGTCGATCTCCCCGCGGAGGGCCTCCGGATAGAAGTCCAGGCGGTCATCGGCTATATGGTCGAATTCGCTGTTGAGCATGCGGATGATATCCGCCGACTCGTTGCTCACCGCGGTTCCGGCCTGCTTGTCCCACAGCAGCGGGACCGTGACCCGTCCGGTATAGCGGGGATCGCCCTTGACGTATACTTCCCGCAGGTAGGCGCAGCCGTTGACCGTGTCCGGAATGCATCCGGGCCCCTCGGAGAAATGCCAGCCCTCCTCGCCCATTATGGGATCCACTATGGAGATGGTGATGGCCTCCTCCAGACCCTTGAGCTTGCGGAATATCAGGGTCCGGTGGGCCCACGGACAGGCGAGGGACAGGTACAGGTGGTACCGTCCGGACTCGGCCGGAAAGCCCGTGGAGCCGTCGCGGCGCACCCAGTCCCGGAAGGGGCTGTCCGGACGCACGAAGCGGCCGCCCTCGGTCTCCGGGGAAAAGGCCTCTTTCTGCCAGACGCCATCGATCAGCTTACCCATAATGATATCCTTACCAAATCAATCGGAAATTTTCGCCTTTCACCCGGTCTAAGGGACCGGGTAGACTTTGGCGGTCCAACCAGACCGGTGCAGTCCAGGCCGGGCGGTGGTCGCGATCCCTGCCCCCGATGGGGAACAAGGAGAATGCCGATGGATTCTACGATCACCATCCCCGAGGTGACCGAAAACCAGCTTCCGGAGGGGCCCTCCACCGAGGACCGGGAGCACGCCATGACCGGACCGGAGCGCAAGGCCCTGGTGGAACGGGCCAAGACCCTCCTGTCCGAGCAGGACGCCGTCCTGGTGGCGCATTACTATACCTCCGGGGACCTGCAGGATCTGGCGGAGGAAACCGGGGGCCACGTGGCCGATTCCCTGGAGATGGCCCGCTTCGGGCATGGCCACCCAGCAAGCACGCTGGTGGTGGCGGGTGTCCGATTCATGGGCGAAACGGCCAAGATCCTCAACCCGGAAAAGCGGGTCCTGATGCCCACGCTGGAGGCCGAGTGCTCGCTGGACCTCGGATGCCCGGCCGACCAGTTTACCGAATTCTGCGACGCCCATCCCGATCATACCGTGGTGGTCTACGCCAACACCTCGGCCGCGGTGAAGGCCCGCGCCGACTGGGTGGTGACCTCCTCCATCGCCGTGGACGTGGTTCGCCACCTCGTCGAGCGCGGCGAGAAGGTGCTCTTCGGGCCCGACAAGCACCTGGGCCACTACATCGAGCGCGTCACCGGGGCCGAGCTGCTGCTCTGGCCGGGCTCCTGTGTCGTGCACGACCGTTTCAAGGCCCAGGAGCTCCAGGCCCTCATGGCCGAGCAGCCCGGGGCCAAGGTCCTGGTCCATCCCGAGTCCCCGCAGCCGGTCATCGAGCTGGCGGACGTGGTGGGCTCCACCACCCAGCTCATCCAGGCGGTGCAGGACCTGGACGCGGACACCTTCATCGTGGCCACCGACCGGGGGATCTTCCACAAGATGCAGGAAGTGGCCCCGGGGAAGACCTTCCTGGAGGCGCCCAGCGCCGGCGCCGGCGCTACCTGCCGGAGCTGCGCCCACTGCCCCTGGATGGCCATGAACGGCATCTCCAACCTGGTGACCACCCTGGAACAGGGCGCCAACGAGATCTTCGTGGACCCCGAAACGGGCCGTCAGGCCTGGAAGCCCCTCAAGCGCATGCTCGATTTCAACGAGGCGCGCAAGCAGCGCATCCACGCGGGGACCTGACCCGTTCCGGCGGGCGCCCGCGGGCTGCGCCGGACAGTAGGCGAACAAAAAATCGGGCCCCGGGGCCCGATTTTTTCATGGCGGTCCCGCACCGGGCTCGGCCGGAACGGGAAGGCTATCCTTTGCCGCCCTGCTGGCTCTGCTGCTCCTCGATATCCTTGCGCACCTGGTCCATATCGAGATCCCGGGCCTGCTGGATGATGCTCTCCAGGCCCTCGCGGGGCAGGACCCCGGACTCCTGGAAGATGATCACCTGCTCCCGGAACAGCATCAGGGTCGGTATGGAGCGGATCCCGAAATGCCCGGCGAGCTCCTGCTGGTTCTCGGTATCCACCTTGCCGAACACGATATCCGGATAATCCTCGGATACCTCCTCGTAGATGGGGGCGAAGCTCTTGCAGGGCTCGCACCAGGAAGCCCAGAAATCCACGAATACCATGTCGTTGTCCATGACCGTGGACTCGAAATTGTCCTTGGTTAGGTCGACCGTTGCCACTTTGAGCTCCTATGGTTGGCCGGAAGCGGGCGGGCGCCCGCCGGTCCCCATCCGGGAGAATGGGGACCGGCCGACGCACGCGGCGACGTAACCAATGATCTTCGCATGTATGCCGGGCGCTGTAACCCTGATGATCCCCTGCACCCCATGACGCCTCCGCACCCGCCACGCGGTTTCCGCCTTGCACGGCACGCCGCCGGAGCACATCATCCCCGCTGCAATACCGGCAGCCCTTCCGGAGCCCATGGTGACCGCAGAGATCCCCATTGCACGGGTTATGAACCCGGAAATCCTCCATTGCCCGCCGGACGTCCCGCTTTCCGACGCGGCCCGACGCATGACCGAGGCCGGATGCAGCTCCATCGTCATCATGGCGGACGGGGAGCCGCAGGGAATCTGGACCGAGCGGGACGCCCTGGGAATCGATCTGGCCGCCACCGGGGAATGGCGCCGGCCCATCGCCGAATTCATGGCCGCCCCCCTCAAGACCGTGGAGCATCGGGCCACCCTCGGTGACGTTGCGGTGCGCTTCAAGGAGGAAGGCGTCCGCCATCTCCTGGTCGTGACGGAAGACGGAAGCCCGTGCGGCGTGGTCACCCAGACCGACGTGGTGCTGAACCAGGGGATGGAGTGGTATCTCCATCTGCGGGAGGTGGACTCGGCGATCCTGGGCGCCCCGCTGATCCTCCCCGGCGACCGGCCCCTGGACCAGGCGGCCGCCGTCATGAACGAGCACGGCCACGAGGCCGCCCTGGTACGCGGGGAAGACGGCACCCTGGGCATCCTCACCGAGCGCGACGTGGTGCGCATCCTGGGCGAGGCGCGGGCGGTCGCGGACGCCGGGGAGGCCGCCAGTCAGCCGCTCCTCACCGTGCCCCGCGACTATACCCTTCTCCACGCCCGCAACCTGATGGTGGACAACGGCCACCGCCATCTGGGCGTAACCGACGCCGACGGCGGGCCCGTGGGGCTCATCAGCTTCGACGACATCCTCTCCAACGTGGAGCACATGTACGTGGAGGAGCTGAGCAACGCCCTGAAGGAGCGCGACACCGCGCTATCCGCCTCCCGCCATCACCTGCGCCTGGCGGAGCAGGTGATCGAGACCTCCCTGGAGGGAATCATGATCACCGACGCCGGGGGACGCATAGAGTCGGTAAACCCCGCATTCACGCACCTCACCGGTTACACGGAGGAAGAAGTCCTCGGGCGCACCCCCGGGATCCTGAGCTCGGGATACCACGACGAGGCCTTCTATCGCGCCATGTGGGACAAGCTGCGGGATACGGGAGGCTGGCAGGGGGAGATCTGGAACCGACGCAAGAACGGCGAGGTCTATCCGGAGCTGCTCACCATCACGGCCATACCCGGTGAGGACGGCGAAGTTTCCAATTACGCCGGCATCTTCAGCGACATCACCCAGCTCAAGGAGAACGAGGAGCGCATCCGGAACCAGGCCTACTACGATCCCCTCACCGAGCTGCCCAACCGCCGGCTATTCCAGGACCGCCTGAGCATGGCCATCGCCCACGGCCATCGCCAGGGATCGCGCATGGCGGTTCTGTTCCTGGATCTGGACCATTTCAAGCCGGTGAACGACCGGCTCGGCCATGCCGCCGGAGACCGACTCCTGGTGACCATCGCCGAGCGGCTTCGGGGCTGCGTGCGCGAGGACGACACCATCGCCCGCATGGGCGGGGACGAGTTCATCATCCTGGCCACCGAGCTGGAGGGTCCGGAGCAGGCCGCCCGGGTGGCCCGGCGTATCCTGGCCACCTTCCACGACCCCATGGTGCTTGCGGATTCCAAGCTGGCCGTCAGCGGCAGCATCGGCATCAGCCTCTATCCCGACGACAGCACCGACGCCGAGACCCTGGTGCGCAACGCCGACGCGGCCATGTACCGCAGCAAGTCCCGGGGGCGGAACAGCTACCATTTCTACGAGCCGTCCCTGGACCCCACCCGCTAGACGCCCCCGGGAAGCTGCGGCGAGGGCCTCAGCGGCTCATTTGGAGCCCCGGGAAACGGCCCGCTACGTAGTCCCCGTGGCAGGTGACGCAGGCCCGGCTCATGCGCCCGAGCACGCGGAGCTGCCGGCCCGTGTCCCGTGCCTCGGCGGCCCGCGCCAGCTCGGCGGCGGCACTGTGGAACCGCTTGTCCAGCTTCAAGAAGCGGTCGGGTACGGCTGCCACCAGGTCCTGGCGGTCGGAGGGAGTAAGGGACTGTTTGAGGATGAAGCTGGCGTGGATAGCACGCGCCTTTTCGGCCACGAGCCCATGGTCCCCGGTAACGATGGCCCCGAAGATGGTCTGCATGGCGCCCAGGATGGCCTGCATCTCGCGGCGGAGGAGCCGGTCCAGCTTGGGGGACAGATCCTTGACCACCGCCCGCGGCTCTTCCGCGGCGGCCGGCGGACCGGCCATAACACCCAGCAGCAGGCCGAGGACCATGAAGCGCGTGGCAATCGGGCAACCCTGCCGTACCATGGCGATTCCCTTCCGTGCGGCGGCTGGAAAGACGGAAAAGAATCATTCCATAAGCAACTTTCACGGTCAAAGCTCCGCCTCGGCCTCGCGCCGGCATTCCGCCAGCACCTCCCCCGGAACGCGGCGCAGGGCAAGCCAGACGAGCAGGGGCACCAGCACCAGGTCGTCAAGCTGTCCGAGCAGCGGTATCCAGTCGGGGATGAGATCCACCGGCGACAGGGCATAGCCCACCGCCAAGCCGAGCAGCCAACGGGCGGCGCGCGGCGTGCCCGGGTGGCCCAGCACCCGGCGGTAGACCCCGAGCTCCCGCCGGAAACGCGCCTTCCAGACGCGCAGCCCCCTCACCGTCCGGCGTTCCGGTTCGCCCCGCGCCGCGCCCGCGCGGCGCGGTATTCCTCCATGGCCTCGGGCATCCATTTCTTCAGCCGCTCGATGCGCTTGCCGTGCGGCGGATGGGTGGAGAGGAAGACGGGCGGCCCGCCGTTCTCCGTGGACTCGTCCATGCGCTGCCAGAAGTCCACGGCGGCACGTGGATCGTAGCCGGCCCGCGCCATGTACATCAGTCCGATGCGGTCCGCCTCCAGCTCCTGCTGGCGGCTGTGCGGCAGCAGGATGCCCACCTGCGCGCCCAGCCCGTAGGCGGCCAGGAACAGCTGCTGGGTCCGGGCGGGCTTTTCGTTCAAGGCCGTGGCCAGGGCGATGCCGCCCATCTGCACCAGGAGCAGCTCGGACATGCGCTCGCCCCCGTGCCGGGCGGCAACGTGGGCCACCTCGTGGCCCATGACGGTGGCCAGCTGCGCATCGTTCTTCGCCACCTCCAGGATGCCCTCGTAGGCCCCCACCCGGCCGCCGGGAAGGGCGAAGGCGTTCTTCTGTTCGTTGGCGAAGGCGACGAACTGCCATTCCTCGGGCGGCACCCGGGTATCCTCGGCGGTTACCCGGGCGATGCGGCTCCCCACCTCCTCCACCCGGCGCCGGGCCCGGGGATCGTCGGATACCGGCTCCTCTTCCTTGATCTGCCGGAAGCTCCGGATCCCCATGTCCACCATCTGGGCCTGCGGCACCAGCATCAGGGACTGCCGGCCCGTCTCGGGGACCGTATAGCAGCCGGCGATAACCAGCGCGGCAAGCAGGGCCCCCAGCCAGCTCCGCGCCAACACCCGTGCTGTCATTTCCGTCTCCCTTCCCGGCCGCGGCGCCGGATACGCCGGGCCCGATCCGATTGCGCCCCACCCTCCCACAAGGACCGCTCGCTCCGGGGCCGTCAAGGCGGCTTACGGCGAGACGGCCCATCTCTAATATTTACGTACGCGCCCGCTTCGTGTCCCGTTGCAGCAATCCGTTACCTTTCCCAGCGGCCTGAGGAGTCCGGAGCGCGGACCGGCCGCTTGCCTCGCCCGTTCCGGGGCTCTAGGGTATCCGGCCGGGCTCCTCCTCCCGAGGGGCCGGCCCCGGCCCGGAGGCGAGCCACCCATGGACAACAATCGGCGCACTCAGCTGCTCGAGGCGGCGGTGGAGCAATCCTTCAACCCTGTGGTCATAACCACTGCCCAGCTGGAGCTCCCCGGGCCTCAGATCCTCTACGTGAACACCGCCTTCACCCGGATGACGGGCTATACCACCGAGGAGGTGTACGGCCGCACGCCCCGCATCCTCCAGGGCCCGGAAACGGACCATTCGGTGATCCAGCGGCTCCGCGACCGCCTCTGGAACGGCCAGAGCTTCCAGGGCACCACAATCAACTACCGCAAGGACGGCTCCAGCTACTGGGTGGAATGGAACATTTCCCCCATCCGCGACGAAGCCGGGGAAATCCGCAACTTCGTCTCGGTCCAGCGGGACATCACCGACCAGGTCATGGCCGAGCGGGAACGGCGCCTACTGGCGACGGCCCTGGACGCCAACGCGGACAACGTCCTCATTACCGACCGCAGCGGCGCCATAACCTACGTGAACCAGGCCTTCGTCAGGCAAACGGGCTATCCCCTGAAGGATATCCGGGGGCAGCAGCCCAGCATCCTCAAGTCCGGCGAGCACGGTCCCGAGTTCTACCGCCGCCTGTGGGAAACCATACAGGACGGGGGAACCTTCCAGGCCACCTTCACCGACCGGTCGCGCGATGGGACCCGGTTCCATATGGAGCAGACCATCACTCCGGTGCGCGACGAGCGCGGCGAGGTCACCCATTACGTGGCCACCGGCAAGGACATCACCGAGCGGGTAAAGATGGAGCAGGCGCTGGAGGAGATGGCCACCACGGACCTCCTCACCGGCCTGCCGAACCGCAGCCATGGCGAGCAGCTCCTCGACCGGCAATGGAACCGCACCGAGCGGTACGCCGAGGCGTTCAGCGTCATCATGGCGGATGTGGACCATTTCAAGGCCGTCAACGACCGCCACGGCCACGACGCGGGGGACCGGATCCTGTCCTGGGTGGCCGGGGCCTTGCGGAGCCAGCTCAGGGACTCGGATACCGCCATCCGCTGGGGCGGGGAGGAGTTCCTTATCCTGGCTCCGCACACCGGCCTTGAGGGCGCGGAGGAGCTCGCCGAGCGGATGCGAACCGCCGTCGCCGGGCACGAGGACCCGGAGGTGGGCTCCGTCACCCTGAGCCTGGGGGTGGCCACCCTCCGGGAGGGCGATACCAAGAAGCGGCTGATCAAACGGGCGGACTCCGCCCTGTACGCGGCCAAGGAGGCCGGCCGCAACCGGGTCAGCAGCGTGTGAGCGGATTGCCGCCTCCTGGCCCGGCATGGCCGCCGCCCGTACAATAGCCGCGACAAGTCATCGGCCGTAACCCAGCGGAAACGAGGGATCATGCCGCAGAACATCAGCCAACGCATCGCCGAGGAGCTCGGCGTCCGGGAATCACAGATAACGGCCGCCGTCCGCCTCCTGGACGAGGGCGCCACGGTTCCCTTCATCGCCCGCTATCGCAAGGAGGCCACCGAGGGCCTCGACGACAGCCAGCTTCGCACCCTCGAGGAGCGGCTCGGCTACCTGCGGGAGCTGGAGGATCGCCGCCAGACGGTGATCGACACCATCCGCGAGCAGGGCAAGCTCACCGACGAGCTGGCCGCACAGATCGCGGCCGCCGACACCAAGACCCGCCTCGAGGACCTCTACGCCCCGTACAAGCCCAAACGCCGCACCAAGGGGCAGAAGGCCATCGAGGCCGGCCTGGAGCCACTGGCCCGGACCCTGTACGAGGATCCCACCCAGGACCCCGAGACCCTGGCGGCGGAATACCTCAATCCCGAGCACGAGGTAAGCGACGTCAAGGCGGCCCTGGAGGGCGCCCGCGCCATCCTCATGGAGGAATGGGCCGAGGACCCCGAGCTGGTGGGCGAGCTGCGCGAGTACGCCTGGGAGCACGGCGTGCTGCGCTCGGCGGTGGTGGAGGAGCAGCGCCAGGCGGGAGCCAAGTTCTCCGACTACTTCGACTACCGCGAGCCCATCAAGGACATCCCCTCCCATCGCGCCCTGGCCCTGTTCCGCGGCCGCAAGGAGGGCGTGCTCAAGCTCGACCTGATCGTCGGCGAGGAGGAGCCGGAGAACCCCCGCGCCTACGGCCCCGGCGAGAGCCACATCGCCGCCCGCTTCGGCATCCGGGATTCGGGGCGGGCCGCGGATGCCTGGCTGGCCGAGGTGGTGCGCTACACCTGGCGGGTGAAGGTGCTCACCAAGCTGGAGACCGAGCTCACCACCCGCCTGCGGGAGCGCGCCGAGGAGGAGGCCATCCGGGTATTCGGCGGCAACCTTCACGACCTGCTGCTGGCCGCGCCCGCCGGCACCCGCCCGGTGATCGGCATCGACCCGGGCCTGCGCACCGGCTGCAAGGTGGCCGTGGTGGACGCCACCGGCAAGGTGGTGGACACCGCCACCATCTACCCGCACGAGCCCAAGAAGCAGTGGGACCAGTCCATCGCGGCGCTCGCCGATCTGGCGAAGAAGCACGACGCCGCCCTGGTGGCCATCGGCAACGGCACCGCCAGCCGCGAGACCGACCGCCTGGCCGTGGACCTGCTCAAGGCGCATCCCGAGCTGGGCCTGCAGAAGGTGGTGGTCTCCGAGGCGGGCGCCTCGGTCTACTCCGCCTCCGAGCAGGCCTCCAAGGAGCTTCCGGAGCTGGACGTCTCCCTGCGCGGCGCCGTGTCCATCGCCCGCCGCCTGCAGGACCCGCTGGCGGAGCTGGTGAAGATCGATCCCGGCTCCATCGGCGTGGGCCAGTACCAGCACGACGTTTCCCAGAGCCGCTTGGCGCGCACCCTGGACGCCGTGGTGGAAGACTGCGTGAACGCCGTGGGCGTGGACGCCAACACCGCCTCCGCGCCCTTGCTAACCCGGGTCTCCGGGCTGAACGCCAACCTCGCCCAGCGCCTGGTTGAGTATCGCAACGAGCACGGCGCCTTCCGCTCCCGCGAGGACCTGAAGGCGGTGCCGCGCCTCGGCGACAAGACCTTCGAGCAGGCAGCCGGCTTCCTGCGCATCCAGGACGGCGACAACCCGCTGGACGCCTCGGCGGTCCATCCCGAGGCCTACCCGGTGGTGCAGCGCATCCTGGAGGACGCCGGCCGCCGCATCGATCAGGTGCTGGGTGATTCCAGGCTGCTCAAATCCCTGCGGCCCGAGGCCTACACCGACGACCGCTTCGGCGTGCCCACGGTGACCGACATCCTCGCCGAGCTGGACAAGCCCGGCCGCGATCCCCGTCCCGAATTCGAGACCGCCAGCTTCCGCGAGGGCGTGGAGAAGCTGGAGGACCTGGAGCCGGACATGATCCTGGAGGGCGTGGTCACCAACGTCACCAACTTCGGCGCCTTCGTGGACGTGGGCGTCCACCAGGACGGCCTGGTCCACATCTCGCAGATGGCCGACCGCTACGTTTCCGATCCCCGCGAGGTAGCCAAGCCCGGGGCCGTGGTCAAGGTCCGGGTCCTGGAAGTGGATACGGAGCGCCGCCGCATCGGCCTGTCCATGAAGATGCAGACCGAGGCCGGCGAGGGGCAGCCAACCGGGAAGAAGGGCAAACAGGGTCCCGGACAGGACCAGGGAAAGTCCAAGGGCGGCGGCAAGAACCCGAAGGGCAAGGCCGGCAAGGAGAAGCCGCAATCCGAGCCCCAGGGTGCTCTGGCCGAAGCCTTTCGGAGGGCCCGCGAGGACAAGGACTAGGCGCCCCTCTGGGGGCGCATGTTCACCACGCTTAGCAGACTGTTTGCATGAGCAATTCCGGGGGAGCGCCCGTGTCCTACAACACCAGCACCTTTCAGGCGGGAGAGACGGTTTTCCGCGAAGGGGACCGGGGCCGCCGCGCCTTTCTGGTAAAGAGCGGCTGCATCGTGCTCTCCAGGGAGATGGAGGGCACGGAGGTGGTGCTGGACAGCCTCGGCCCCGGGGCAGTGTTCGGCGAGATCGCCGTCATCGCCGAGGCGCCGCGTACCGCCACCGCCGTGGCCGATGCCGACAGCGAGCTGGTGGAAATCGACCGCAAGTGGCTGAAGGCCGCCATGGAGGAGGCCCATCCACTGCTGAAGCGGCTCCTGGAGCACTTCCTGGAGCGTCTCCAGACCACCACTGAGCGCATCGAGGCCCGCTCCCGGGCGGAGGACGTTCGCCGCGCCGCCCATGTCCTGGACCTGATGCGGCACGCCCGGGCCGTGGAGGAGAAATCGGACACCCCGGAAGAGATTCCGGGCGTCAACATGAAGGCCTTCCTGGAACGGGCCAAGGCGGCCACGGGGCTGTCGGCGGCGGAGCTGCGGCAGGCCCTGGACCACCTCCAGGAGGAAGGGCTCATCGAGATCGCCCCCGAGCGCACCGGGCGCCACCGCTGGGAACGGCTGATCCGTTTCCCCGCCCACGGACACTTCCTGGAACAAGCCGAGAAGCTGGTGGCCGACTGGCCCAACGGGCCGGTGGAGCCCCCGCTCCACCGGGACTCCCGGGACGTCTACGAGTTCGCCGAGCGGATGGGCAGCGAGCCCCGGGAGATCTTCCGGCTGCTTTATGAAGGGCAGCTCCAGCCCGAGCTGGTGCGCTTCTTCGATGACCAGCTCGACCCCAAAGCCACCGGACCCGATTGAGACCCCACGACGCCGGCCGGGAGGCCCCGGTCGGGCTGCTGCTCCTCGCTCAGTCACAGACCCGGCACCGGAACGGGCCGCAGCCGGTCCCACCGGGAGCCGCCCGAGCTCGCTGTCCTCGGGGCGGCCTCAGCCGGCTCCCAGATGGCTCTCCATGGCGCGCACCAGCGGCTTCATGAAGTAGCTCTCCTCGGGGAGGATGTCCACCCGGACTCCGCGCTCCTCGAGCTCCCGGGAGACGATGGGCCCCACCGCGGCCACCGACATGCCGCGCAGGGCCCGCTGCAGCTCCTCCTCCGCCTCCATGCGGTGCGCGATGTCGAACAGCCGCCGCACCTGCGAGCGGCTGGTGAAGGCGATGGCGTCCAGCTCGCCGCCGCCCAGCCGGCGCACCAGGTCCTCCACTTCCCGGGTCTCGCTGTCGGAAGCGTACACGTAGGGAGCCACGGGGTCGGCGACCGCTCCAACCTCTTCCAGGAAGTCCATGAGGGGCTTATTGGGCTCCGTGCCGTAGAGCTGCACACCCACCTGGCAGCCGTAGAGGTCCATCTGCTCCAGGGTGGCGATGACCCCGCTGGTGGTGGGCTGCTCCGCGGAATGGGCGGGCGTGATGCCCAGCTCCCGGAGGCCCCGGGCGGGCTTGGGTCCCCGGGTCAGGGTGGGGGTCCGTCCCAGCTGCGTGACGAAGTCGTCGTGCAGGCCGTGGCGCTCCGCCGCCGCCAACAGTCGGTATACGCCCTCCCCCGTGAAGAGGATCACCAGATCCATCTCCGCGCCGATGAAGCGTCGGATCCAGGCTTCCACGGCGGCCTGGTCCGGATGATCGTGAATGCTGATCAGCGGGCAGCGGTGGGTGCGCGCCCCCCGCTCCTCCACCATGCGCGCCATCAGGTCCAGCTCCCGGCTCTCGGGCAGCACGATGACGCGCCCCGCCAGCTTGGCTTCCATAACCCCTTCCCTAACCGGTAATGGCGACCGCCTTGCGCGGCGGGCCGGCGGCGGAACCGGTTCCAGCCTCCGCGGCGAAGCCCGGTCGCGTATCGAACCAGGCGAGGCGCTTCCGGAGCGCCGCCACCTCTCCCACGATAATCAGGGCCGGGGAGGCGCTCCGCAACCCTTCGGACAGTTCCGGGAGATCCCCGAGGGTCCCCACGCGAACGGTCTGACCGGGGGTGGTGCCCGCGACGATCACCGCGGCGGGCGTTCCCGGGGCGCGCCCGTGCGCCAGCAGCCGCTCGCGGATGTTCTCCAGCCGGCGGAGCCCCATGTAGAAGACCGCCGTGCGGCCGTCGCCGGCCAGGGCGGACCAGTCCGGCTCGGCATCCTCGCGGCAGGAGTAGCCGGTGGCCAGCAGGCAGGTATCGGCGTGAGCGCGATGGGTCAGCGGGATTCCGGCGTAGGCCGCGCAGCCGGTGGCGGCGGTTACGCCGGGCACCACCTGATAGGCGACGCCGGCGTCCGCCAGGGCCTCCAGCTCCTCGCCGCCGCGGCCGAAGACGAAGGGGTCGCCCCCCTTCAGGCGCAGGACCCGCCTGCCCCGTCGCGCCTCCACCACCAGGCGCTCGCTGATCTCCGCCTGCGACATGGTATGGCAGCCCGGCGCCTTGCCCACGGGAATCCGCTCGGCGTCGCGCCGGACCCGCTCCAGCACCGCCTCGGGGACCAGCCGGTCGTGCAGGACCACGTCGCATTCCTGCATCAGCCGCGCCGCCTTCAGGGTCAGCAGATCCGGATCGCCCGGTCCCGCGCCCACGAGGTAGACCTCCCCAGGCTCGTCGCCCTCCGACCCGCCCTCCGAGAGGTCGGCCTCCAAGGCGGCGCGGGCGGCGGACTCGCGGCCCGCCAGCACCGCGCGCCCGATGGGTCCGTCCAGGACGCGCTCCCAGAACCGGCGCCGCTGGTCCAGGTCCGGCAGGACCGCCTTGACCCGGTCCCGATAGCCGGCCGCCAGGGCGGCCAGCCGCCCGAGGGTATCCGGGAGCCAAGCTTCCAGGCGCGCCCGGATCTGGCGCGCCAGCACCGGGGCGGCGCCCCCGGAGGAGATGGCCACCACAAGGGGCGAGCGATCCACCAGCGCGGGCATGATGGCAGTGCCCGCCTCCGGATCGTCCACGGCGTTCACGGGGATGCCCAGGGTGCGCCCGGTGGCGCCAACGGTCCGGTTTACCGCCGGATCGCCGGTGGCCGCCACCACCAGCACCTTGCCGCACGCATCGGTCTCCCGGAAAGGCCGGGCCCGATGGGCGATGGTCCCGTCCGCCGCCAATTCGGCCAGCTCGGCGTCGATCTCCGGAGCCACCACCGTGATCCGGGCGCCCGCCCGCCGCAGCAGGGCCACCTTGCGGGCCGCCACGGTCCCGCCGCCCACCACCAGGCAGGGGCGCCGGTGCAGGTCGTGGAACAGGGGCAGATAGGCCAGACCGCCGGTTTCGGAAGGATTGTCACCGCTCATGCCGTCTCCTCCGCCAGACTCGTTCGAACCAGCTCCCGCACCTCGGCGAGGCAGGAGCCGCAATTGGTGCCGGCGCCGAGCCGCTCGCCCACGGCTTCCGCGTCCACCGCGCCGGAGCACACCGCCTCCCGGATCTGCGCGGCGTCCACCCCGAAGCAGGCGCAGACCGCCGGCCCCGTGCCGGCACCCTCCTCCAGGCGCCCGGCCAGGAGGGCATTGCGCTGGCCGGGATCCAGCCATGCCTGCTCGAACAGGCCGCTCAGCCAGGCACGGTCGGCAGCCTGGGCGCCGGGACCCGCGAACAGGACCGCCTCCAGCCGGCCGTCCACCAAGCAGGCGGCGCGATAGCGGCCCGCGCCGGGATCCCGCAGCTCCAGCCAGTCACCCTGCGCGCCCAGCCGCTCCCGCCGCCAGGCGGCCCAGTCCGCCGGGGCCTCGCCGCCGGCCAGCCGGTAGTCCCAGCAGGCGATCCGCCGCGCGGCGGCCCAGTAGGGAACGCCGTCGAGCTCCACGGGGCGCCGCGACAGCAGGAGCCCTTCCCAGGCCGCGGCAAAGGGCTCCGGAAGCACAGTTGCGTGCTTGGAGGCGGGCTGTCCGGATACTGCGTCGAGGCGGGGCGCCACGAGGGCGTCCACGCGTCCCCGGGCGGCGAACGGCCCGCTCCAGTGGAAGGGCACGAACACCGAGCCCGGCCGTTGGCCGACGTCCACCCGGACCCGCGCCAGCACCTCGCCCCGGTCGTTGGCGAGCCGCGCCAGGGCACCATCGGCGAGCCCCAGCGCCGCCGCGTCTTCCGGGTGGAGCGCAGCGTAGGGCTCGGGACTGTGCTCGGAAAGCCGCGCCACATCCCCCGTCCGGGTCATGGTGTGCCACTGGTCGCGGACGCGGCCGGTGTTGAGCACCAGCGAGCCGTCCGATCCGGCGCCCGCCGGGCGCTCCGCCTCCACGGGGACGAGCCGTGCCCGGCCGTCGGCCGTGGCGAACACGCCGTCGCTGAACAGCCGGGCGGTGCCGCGCGGATTGGCGGCGTTAACCGGCCACTGCACGGGCTCCAGGGCGTCGTACTCGGCGTCGGAAAGCCCCGCCAGGGCGCTGATGTCGAAGGGCCGCGCGCCGTGGTTCTCGAAGCCCGAGAGGGCCGCGTGCTCGCGGAAGACGGCGGCGGGGGACTCGTAGGGGAAGCCCCGGCCGAACCCCAGACGACGCGCAACCCGGGACATGATCCACCAGTCCGGCCGCGCCTCGCCGGGCGGCGCCCGGAAGGGCCGCTGCCGCGAGATGCAGCGCTCCGAATTGGTCACCGTGCCGTCCTTCTCCCCCCAGGCGGCCGCGGGCAGCAGGATGTCCGCCGTTGCGGTGGTGTCGGTGCGCGCCACGCAATCGGAGACCACCACCAGCTCGCAATCGCCCAGCGCCGCCCGCACCCGGTCGGCGTCCGGCAGGCTCACGGCGGGATTGGTGGCCATGATCCAGACCGCCTTGATACGGCCCTCCGCGATTCGGTCGAACAGCTCCACCGCCTTGGGGCCCGGCTCATCCGCCACCGCCTCGGTTTCCCAGAAGCGGGCCAGACGGTCCACGGCATCCGGCGTGAGCTCCATGTGGGCGGCGAGCTGATTGGCGAGGCCGCCCACCTCGCGCCCGCCCATGGCGTTGGGCTGCCCGGTGAGCGAGAAGGGTCCCGCCCCGGGCCGGCCGATGCGTCCGGTGGCCAGATGCACGTTAAGGATGGCGCTCACCTGGTCGGTGCCCCGCTCGGACTGGTTGACCCCCTGGGAGAAGGCCGTGACCGTCCGCTCGTTGGCGGCGAAGGCGGCGTAGAAGGCGGCCACCTCCGCGGCGCTCAGCCCGCAGGCCTCGGCCACGGCGCTGATGGAAGGAGCGGAGGCGCGGGCGGCCCGCAGGGCTTCCTCCACGCCTCCGGTGTGCCCGCGCAGGAAATCCGCTTCGAAAGCGTCGCTCTCGGCCGGATGGACGAGCAGGCCGTTCCAGAGCACCGCGTCGGTGCCGGGTGCAAGGGCCAGGTGGCGGTCGGCCAGCTCGCAGGTAGCCGTCCGGCGGGGGTCGATGACCACCACCTGCATGGCGGGATTCGCCTTCCTGGCGGCCTGCAGGCGCTGGAACCAGACAGGATGGGTCCAGGCGGCGTTGGAGCCCGCCAGCACCACCAGATCGGCCTCCTCCGCGTCGGCGTAGGCGCCCGGCACCGCGTCCGCCCCGAAGGCCCGCTTGTGCCCGGCTACCGCGGAGGCCATGCACAGGCGGCTGTTGGTGTCGATGTTGGCGGTGCCCAGGTAGCCCTTCACCAGCTTGTTGGCCACGTAGTAGTCCTCGGTGAGGAGCTGGCCGGAGCAGTAGAGGGCCACCGCTTCGGGCCCGTGCCGGTCGATCACCGTGCGCAGTCCGTCGGCGACCGCATCCAGGGCCGTATCCCAGTCCGTCTCCTGGCCGGCCACCACCGGCCGCAGCAGGCGGCCGCGGTCATCCAGGGTGTCGGCCAGGGCCGCGCCCTTGGAGCACAGGCGGCCCGCATTGGCGGGATGCCGCCGGTCGCCCTGCACCGCCGCGCCCTCGGGCCCGCCGGCGGCGCGCACGCCGCAGCCCACCCCGCAGTAGGGGCAGGTGGTGCGCACCGGGCCCGCCTCCCTCTGTTCGCTCACGACTCCGTCTCCACCGAGCGCGCGGCCTCGGCGGCACCGCCCGTATCGGGCGCCAGGTAAACCCGGCCGTCCTCGACGCGCACCGGGTGCCTGCGCGTGCAGCCCTCGTCCGGGGCCACCGCCTCGCCGCTGCCCAGCTCGATTTGCCAGTTGTGCAGCGGACAGGCAACGCGATGGCCGAGGACCATGCCCTGGGAGAGCGGGCCGCCCTGGTGGGGGCAGCGGTCGTCCAGGGCGAACACGGCGTCGTCGGCGGCGCGGAAGACGGCGATGTCCCCCAGCTCGGTGCGGACCACCCGGGCGCCCCGGGGCGGAATATCCGCCAGGGCCCCGATCTCCATCCATTGACTCTCGCTCATGGTCGGCTCCTCGGGGACGGCCTCAGGCCGTCACTTCCTTGATGGGGATGTACGAACGCTGGTCGCCGCTCTCGGCGTGCGCCCGCCAGGGATCGTTCTGGGCGTAGCCCTGGGAATGGGCGAACCGGTCGGCGAGCGCCCGGCGCGTCTCCGCGTCGTCCACCACCCGCTCGCGGACGGCGGCCAGGCCCACCCGCTCCACCCAGTGGGCGGTACGCTCCAGGTAGTGCGCTTGCTCGCGGTAGAGCTGCAGGAAGGCGGCGGTGTACTCCTTCACCTCCTCCGCCGTGTCCACGCGGGTCAGGAAGTCCGCGGCGCGCACCTTGGTGCCGCCGTTGCCGGCCACGTGCAGCTCCCAGCCGGACTCCACCGCCACCACGCCCAGGTCCTTGATGGTGGATTCGGCGCAGTTGCGCGGGCAGCCGGAGACCGCCAGCTTCACCTTGTGCGGGGTCCAGGCGCCCCAGGCCATGTGCTCCAGCTCTATTCCCAGGTTGGTGGAGTCCTGCACGCCGAAGCGGCACCACTCCTGTCCCACGCAGGTCTTCACCGTACGCACCGCCTTGCCGTAGGCGTGGCCGGAGACGAAGCCGGCGGCGTTGAGGTCCGCCCAGACGTGCGGCAGGTCCTCCTTGGTGACGCCGAGCAGGTCGATGCGCTGTCCGCCGGTGAACTTCACCGTGGGCACCTCGTATTTCTCCGCCACCTCGGCGATGGCGCGCAGCTCGGCGGGGCTCGTCACGCCGCCCCAGATGCGGGGAACCACCGAGTAGGTGCCGTCCTTCTGGATGTTGGCGTGGGCCCGCTCGTTGATGAAGCGCGAGGCGGGGTCGTCGGCGTACTCCCCGGGCCATTCGCAAAGCAGGTAGTAGTTGAGCGCCGGCCGGCATTTGGTGCATCCGTCCTCGTTTTTCCATTCGAGGAAATGCATGACCTCGGGAATGGACTTGAGGGCGTGGTCGCGGATGGCCGCCCGTACCTCGTCGTGGCTGTAATCCGTGCATCCGCAAACGGCCTTCTTGCGCGGTGTCTCGTCGTAGCCCTCGCCCACCGTGAAGGCCAGCAGCGACTCCACCAGCCCGGTGCAGGAGCCGCAGGAGGCGGACGCCTTGGTGTGGGCGCGCACCTCGTCGAGGGTGAACAGGCCCTTCTCGGTGATGGCCTTGGTGATGTCGCCCTTGCAGACGCCGTTGCAGCCGCAGATCTCGGTCTCGTCCGCCATGACCGCCACCCGGCCGCCCTCGCCGTGGCCGGCGTCGCCCACGTGCGCCTGGCCGAACAGCAGCTGGTCGCGCATGTCGCTGATGTCGGTGCCGTCGCGCAGGAGCTCGAAGTACCAGGAGCCGTCGATGGTGTCGCCGAACAGCACGGCGCCCTCGATGCGGTTGTCCCGGACCACCAGCTTCTTGTAGATGCCGCTCGCCGCGTCGTGCAGCACCATGGACTCGGTGTCCTCGTCCCCCTCGAAGTCACCGGCGGAGAACAGGTCGATGCCGGAAACCTTGAGCTTGGTGGAGGTGACGGAGCCCTCGTAGCGACCACTGCCGAGCTCCGCCAGGTGATTGGCCGCCACCTTGGCCTGCTCGAACAGCGGTGCCACCAGTCCGTAGGTGGCGCCGCGGTGCTGGACGCACTCCCCCACGGCGTAGACCCGCGGGTCGAAGGTCTGCATGGTATCGCCCACCACCACGCCGCGCTCGCAGTGCAGGCCGGAGGCCTCGGCCAGGGACTTCTCGGGCTGGATGCCGGCGGCCATCACCACCAGGTCCGCTTCCAGCGTCCGGCCGTCGGCGAGCCGGATCCCGCTTACCGCCTCCTCGCCGAGTACGGCCTCGGTCTTGGCGGAGAGCTCGAAGGCGATGCCGCGCTCTGCCATGGACTGCTGGAGCATGCCCCCCGCCTCGGCGTCGAGCTGGCGCTCCATGAGGTGGTCGGCGAGGTGGACCACGGTCACCTCCATGCCCCGCTCGCGCAGCCCGTGGGCCGCCTCCAGGCCGAGCAGGCCGCCGCCGATGACCGCCGCCCGGCGTCCCTTGGCGCTGGCCGCCACCATGGACTCCACGTCGGCGATGTCGCGGAAGGTCACCACCCCGTCCAGGTCCGAGCCCGGGATGGGGAGCCGCACCGGTCGTGAGCCGGTGGCCAGCAGCAGCCGGTCGTAGCCCGCCTCGGTGCCGTCGGCGGCCACCACCCGGCGCCGGGCCCGGTCCAGGGTGGTCACCGGAGCACCGGTGTGCAGGGTGATGCCGTGGCTCTCGTACCAGTCCCGCCCATTGAGGACGATCTCCTCCGGGGTCTTCTCTCCGGAGAGCACCGGCGACAGCAGGATGCGGTTGTAGTTGGGATGGGGCTCGGCCCCGAACACGGTTATGTCGTAACGGTCGGGGGCGAGCTTGAGCAGCTCCTCCAGGGTCCGCACCCCGGCCATGCCGTTGCCCACCAGGACCAGTCGTTCACGCATGATTTCTTCCTCTGGGTTTCCTCAGGGGGGCCGGGGCGCTGGCGCCCCGGCCGGACCGATTGCCTAATGCTTGCCGGGGAAGCCCCCGATGCCGCTGAAGGCCATGAACAGGGAGTAGGCGCTCACCGCGATGGCCACCGCCATCTCCAGGTAGAGGAACGCCACGCCGTATTTGAACCAGGGGTTTTCACTCATTTCCTTCTGCGCAGTCATGGTCACCCTTCCTTGGCGGTTGCGGGCTTGCGCGGGATCAGCCGGCTGTCGAACAGGCCGTGCTCCTCGGGGTGGCGCTCATAGCGGGCGGCCCAGAAGTAGAAGGCGAGGAAGGGCACGAACATCCAGAGCGCCACCAGCAGGTATCCCATGTGGATGTTGCCGCTAGAGCCGAACACCAGCGGGTAGACGATGCCGCCCGCGGTGGAGACGCCGCCGATGAAGCCGGCCGCCACGCCGGGACGCTCCGGGAACAGCAGCGGGACCAGGGCGAAGGTGCCGCCGGTGCCGAAGCTCACGAAGATGCCGAAGGCCACCAGCGCCACCACCGACCCCACCAGGGAGCCGGAGAGTCCCGCCGCGGTGAGCAGCGCCATGGAAAGGGTGATCAGGATCAGGGCCAGCGCCAGCCAGTGGATGCGCGGGCTGTAGGGCAGGCCCTTGGCGAGCACCGGGAAGGGCGTCCAGCCCTTGCGCTGCCAAAGGTCGGACATGTAGCCCGAGAAGGGCCGGAACAGGCTGGCGTTGAAGGACTGCACCGCCGCGAAGGTCCCGGCGGCGATCTGCACCTGCGCCGCGCCCTCGAAGCCCAGGCCCGCGATGGCCTCCTTGAAGCCCTCGGCGTAATAGCCCGGCAGCCAGGCGTTCATGGCGATCTCCAGGCCGAAGGACATGGCGTAGGCGAGCATCAGCGCGATGGCGAGGTAGCGGGTCCAGACATACACCGTGTCGCGCATGCCGCTGGAGGCGCGCGCCTCGGCGGCCCGCTCCGTGCTGCGGGCGGCGCGGCCGCGCCACAGGTACCAGACCCCCATGAGCAGGGCGATCACCCCCAGATGCAGGAAGGCGTCCCCGTACTCGGTGCCGTACAGACGCGGCAGCAGCAGCGCCCCCATGCCGGCGCCCACGTTCCCGGTTCCGGCATAGAGCCCCTCGGCGGTACCGATCTCGTGCTCGTCGAACCACTGGGCCACGTGCTGGATGCCCACCACGAAGGACACCCCGGCGACGGCCACGATCAGCCGCTCGATGAACAGCAGGGTGTAGTCGGTGACGAAGGCGGAATGGATGCTCACCAGCCCCGCTCCGATAAGAATGACCGCGAACACCCGCGGCGCCCCGTAACGGTCCGAGGCCCAGCCGGCGATGATGCGCCCCACCGGGGCCAGCCAGATGGCGGAGCTGGCCAGCAGGCCGAGCTGGGCCAAGGTCAGATCGAACTCCTCGGCGATGCTCGGACTGAACGCCGCGGTGGAGAACCACATCAAGAAGCACCAGAAGAAGCCGACAGTGGCGATCACCAGCTGCTCGACCTTGTGGGTCCTGCCCATTTGGCTTTCCTCCTCAAAGGCGGCCCGGAATGGCCGCACTAGCGAATGCCCATAAAAAACGCCCGCCCGCATGCCCAAGCTCGGGAATGCGAACGGGCGCCGTTGCCCGGGTACGGGCCGTCACTGGCCCGTCGCTGTAATGCGGATCCCGGTCCGCCTTTGGACCGGCCATCCCACCGCGGAGCCGGGTCCGCGGCTGGAACCGACACCGTTGCCGGCTCCAAAGGGATTCCTCAGTAAATTAGCAACCGGCATGCCAAACCCATTCTCCCGGAAGCCGGGGCTTCCGACGGGATCGAGCGCCGCGCCTGCACCAACGCCGGGCCCCGATCGGCGCGCTTGCCCCGGGCTGGTGCACCCGTGGCTCAGCCCCGCCCGAGCTCCTGGACCCGGTACTGGCCGAGCGCCCCCTGCAGCCCCTGCGCCAGCTCCTCCAGCTGCTGTGCCGCACTTTCGATCTGGGTCACGCTCTCCGCCACGTGGTCCACATTGCCGGCGATGTCGTCCATGTTGCCGGTGTTCTCGGCCATGGTAGCCGCCAGCTCCTCGGTGGCCGCGGCGATCTGGCCGGCGGTACGATCCGTCTCCTCGATCCGCTCCAGGACCTCGCCCATCTTGTCGCGCACATCGGTCATGGCGGTTACCGAGGCCTCCGAGTGCTCGCGCAGCTCGCCCACGATCCCGTTCACCTGCCCGGTGGCATGGGCGGTCTGCTCCGCCAGCTGGCGCACCTCGTCCGCCACCACCGCGAAGCCCTTGCCCTGCTCGCCGGCGTTGGCCGCCTCGATGGCGGCGTTCAGCGCCAACAGGTCGGTCTTCTTGGCGATGGCCTGGATAGCCTCGATGATCTCGTCCACCCGCCGGGAGGAATCCTTGAGAGCGGTGATGCGCTCGGCGGCGTTGCTCACCGCTTCCATGCCCTCCTGGGTGCGCTCCGTGGAGCGCGAGGTGGCGTCGGATACCGCACCGATATTGCCGGCCACGTCCTGGACAACCTGGTTGAGCTCGCGGGTGGAGCCCTGGAGATAATCCACCTGGGAGCGCGCGTCGTGCGCGTTGTCCCGGATGCCCCCGGCGGTGGATACCAGCTCCTCGCTGGCGGCGGCCAGCCTGCCGGACTGATCCTGAATGCCCAGCACCGTATGGCTCTGGTTCTCCAGCAGGCTGTTGTAGGCAGAGTACAGCTGACCCATTTCGTCATCGGCCCACTGAATCGCCAGTGGCCGGGTGAAATCGCCCCGGCGCACCGACTCCATGCGGTCCCGAAGCTGGTTGAGCTGGGCCATGAGCGGGGTCAGCCCGAAGGAGCGGACCACCTCCACCACCACCAGGATGGCCACCGTCAGGCCCAGCGCTAGATACTGCTGGCGCCGCTTGGAGGCGGCGGCCGAGGCCTCCAGCATGTCCACTGCCCGGTCCTGGTTGCGGAGAACCCGGGGCGACAGCTCCCGCACCCGCTCCAGACTGGAATCGGCGGGCGCCGCCAGGAAGGCAGTCAGGGCCTGCCGATAGTCGCTCCAGAGGGTTCCCACCTTGCGCATCTGCGCCCGGGTGGCCGGGTCCTCGATGGGCGCGAGGCCGATCTCCTCGTCGCCCTCCAATAGGTCGTGATGCGCCTCCTCGAAGGCCTGCATGGTCTTGCGGGCCACCGCGGGCGCCAGCAGTCCCTGGTTCGCCAGCAGCACTTCCTTGGCCATGCGCTGCGAGAGCATGCGCTGCTTACCGGCCATGTTGATGGCCTTGGCGCTGGCCCCCATGGACAGATAGAGGTTGATGGTGATCATTCCGGCCAGCAGGAAGATCAGCCCGAAGGCGAACAGGTACTGGTGCTCCACTTTCTTGACGCCGAGGAGCCGGAGAGAGCGCTGAAAGAAAACGGATAGCCGGAAACGCACTGTACTTCCCTTGCTTGTTCGAAACGGTTGGGGGGACGGGGGCGGACAAAAAAACGCCCGTCCCCACGCCCGACAGGGACGTGGGGACGGGCGCCGTTGCCCGTGTGCGGACCCACCCTGGTCCGCGCTTCTCGTTCGTGCCGGCCCGCCATTGGACCGCCGGGGAGTCCGGAGCCCCCCGCTTTCCCATTCAAGACCCGTGCCGGAGGCGGGGCCTCTACGAATCAGCGCCCGGGCGCTTCAAGGCGCCCGTTCCCGGGACCGTATCGTATGGTCACGGTGCGCGCCGCGGCTCGCTCAGCCGGGTATCGGCTCCGGCCGCCTCCTCCCTGCTATCCGACTGGCAGGTGCCGGAGCGGGCGAGGACCGGATAGAAGCGGGCGCCGTCCAGGAAGCAGTCCGGGCCCATGGGGATGGGCTGGGAGGCCGCCCGCAGGGTCCAGGGCGCGCAGTGGAAGCCCTCTCCCTTGCGGTCCACCGTGGGGTAGGGAACCCCCAGCTCGGCGGCCACGCGCCGGTAAAGCCCGGGCTTGTAGACCGCCGCGGCGGTGGCCGCCACGTCCTGGGCGCGCGGCAGGTCGCCCCACCGGATCATCTGCGCCAGGAACCAGGACGCGTGGCTTCGCCACGGGAAATTGGCTGCGTAGCGGTGAAAGACGAAGAAATCCCGGAGCAGCCGCTCGCCCCCGGCCATCTGCATGCGCCCGGATAGCCCCCGCTCGATGGCCGTGCGTGGGGCACCGACGTAGGCGCCGTCCGACAGGATGCCGGCCGCCTCCCGACGGTGATCGGGGTCGTCCAGCCAGCGCGCCGCCTCCAGCAGGGCCCGCAGCAGCGCCTGGTGGGTGCGCGGATGGCGGCCCGCCCACTCCCGGGTGATGCCCAGCACCTTTTCCGGGCTGTTGTTCCACAGGTCGTAGCTGGTGGCCACCATGCGCCCCAGGCCCGTTTCCGCCGCGCGGGTGTTCCAGGGCTCGCCGACGCAGTAGCCGGCGATGCCGCCGTGCCCCAGGGCGGAGACCATCTGCGGCGGCGGCACCACGGTGAGCCGCACGTCCCGGTCGGGATCGATGCCGCCCGCCGCGAGCCAGTAGCGCAGCTCGTAGTTGTGGGTGGAGGCGGGGAACACGTGGGCGAAGGTCAGGGGCGGATTGCCCTGCCGCCGGTCGGCCTCGATGACCCGCTTGAGCGCCCGGGCGCTGCCGAGCGGCGAGTCGGCCTCCTCCCGCGGCGCCAAGGCGCGCATCCGCTCGTGGAGGGCATTGGACAGGGTGATGCCGTTGCCGCCCAGCCCCATGCCGAAGGCCGTCACCATGGGCCGGTTCACGGCACTCACCCCGGAGGTGGCCGCCAGCGGCATGGTAGCGAGCATGTGCGCACCATCCAGGGCGCCGAGGGCCACCTTGTCGCGGATGTTGGCCCAGGAGGCCTCCCGAACCAGGGTGACGTCCAGGCCGTTCCGGGCGAAGAAGCCCAGCTCCTTGGCCATGACCAGCACGGCGCAGTCGGTGAGCGGGATGAAGCCCAGCCGCAGGGTGGACTTCTCGATGGTGGGGCGGTTCATTGGTCTCTCTCCAGTGCGCGGACGGCGTCCTCAATCGAGCAGATCGGCCATGGCCAGCAGGTCCCGGGCCACCTCCTCCAGGGGACGGCCCCGGTCCATGGCCATTTTCCGCAGGGTCTTGTAGGCCATTTCCTCGCTGAGGGCGCGCTTGTCCATCAGCAGTCCCTTGGCCCGATCCACTTCCTTGCGGCCGGCCAGCTTGTTTCGGGTGGCCTCCAGCTCGGCGCTCAGGGCCTGATGCTCCCGGAAGCGTTCGATGGCCACCTCGATCACGGGCTGAATGCGCTCCGGCCGCAGGCCGTCGACCACGTAGGCACTGACCCCTGCCTGGATGGCCGACCGGATGGTATCCCCGCCGCCTTCCTCGGCGAACATCACCACCGGGCGGGGATGGTCCTCCCGGAGGGCCTGCATGTGCTCCAGGGTGTCCCGGTCCGGGAGCTCCATATCGATGATCACCACGTCCGGGCCCAGCTCCTCCACGCGGGTCCGCAGGTCTGTGCCGCTCGAAAGCCGAGCCAACAGCCGATAGCCGGCGGCGGCCAGCCCCTGCTCCACCTGGGCGGCCCGCTCCGGGTCGTCATCCACCAGCAAGATCCGAAGGCTCATAAAGGTATCTCCCGAGCTCCTTGCCCGCGGTCCGTCCAGACACTTCCCGGACCGGGCCTCCCCCTTCCACCGGCAAGAGGGATGCCAACCGGGAAAGCCGCCGGGAAAGCACCGGCATTCCGGGGCTTTCCGCCAACGGGCGGGGCGACGGGAGAAGCGGCGGGGTGGGGAATGGGGCCAGGGCGGTGCACCGCCCCGGCTCCCGTGCATCGGAATGGTGCGGGCGAGGCGGCGCCTATTTGCTAAGCAGCCGCTTCTCCGCCCATTCGAGCTGCTCGGAGGGGCCCTGGAGCACCAGGGCGTCGCCCTCGCGCAGCTCCAGGTCGGGGGTGGGCTCCTCGCCGCGGATGCCGCCGCGGCGCACGGCAGTCACCAGCACGCCGCGCTCTTCCAGGCCCAGATCCCCCAGATGGCGGCCGACGCTTTCGGCTTCGCCGGGCAAGATCACGGTGTGCAGGCGCTCGCTGGTGGTGGGCGTCTTGTCGCCCTCGCCCAGCTCCACGCCGGTGAACAGGCCGCGCAGCTGGCGGTAGCTGCTGGAGCGGGCGTTCTCCAGCAGGCGCATGACCTCGCCGTGCGGCACGTCCAGGGTCAGCAGCAGGTCCGTGGCCAGCATGAGGCTGGCCTCCAGGCTCTCGGGGAGGACCTCCGTGGCCCCGGCGCTGGAAAGCTCCTCCATGTAGGTATCGTCCCGGGTTCGCACCAGGATCGGCAGGGTGGGATTGTCCTCGCGCACCCGGGCGAGAATCTGGAAGGCGGCGTTCACGTTGTCGAAGGTGATCACCAGGGCCCGCGCCCGGGAAACGCCGGCCGCTTCCAGCAGGTCCCGGTGGGTGGAGTCGCCGTAGAAGACCCGTTCCCCGGCATCCCGGGCGTTCCGGATGCGGGTGGGGTCCAGGTCCAGGGCCACGTATTCCAGGGCCTCGTCGCGGAGGAACTTGGCCAGGTTCTGCCCTACCCGGCCGTAGCCGCACAGGATGATGTGGCCTTCCAGCTCGTGGGTGGCCTCGGCGATCTCCTGCTGGCGCGTGGCCCGCCGCTGCAGGTAGTTGCCCTGCATGAGCTGCTTGGCCACGGCGCCGTTATAGCGAACCAGGAAGGGCGTCAGGGCCATGGAGATCACCACCGCGGTAAGCACCACCTGGCTGGTGGCCGGGCTGAACAGGTCGTGCTGCATGGCCAGGGCCAGCAGGGCGAAGCCGAACTCGCCGCCCTGGGCCAGCACCATGCCGGTGCGCACGGCCACCCCCGCCTCGTTCCCGGCGATCCGGGCCAGAACGGCCACGAGCAGGCCCTTGCCCAGCACCAGGAAGGCCACCAGCCCCAGCACCAGGGGCCAGATATCGGGGAGCTGGAATACGTCCAGGCGCGCGCCGATGGTGATGAAGAACAGGCCGAGCAGCACGTCCCGGAAGGGCCGGATGTCCGCCTCGATCTGATGGCGGTACTCGGTCTCCCCCAGCATCAGCCCGGCCAGGAAGGCCCCCAGGGCCAGGGAGAGGCCGAGCTGGTTGGTGATCCAGGCGGCGGCAAGCGCCACCATGAGCACCGTCAGGGTGAACAGCTCCGCCGACCGGGCCCGCCCCACTTCGTGGAACAGGGGCCGCAGCCCGAAGCGGCCGAGGGCGAACATCACCGCCAGGGCCACGGCCCCCTTCAGGAGGGCCAGCAGTATCGGCCACCACATGGAGCCGCCGCCGTCTCCGGCCAGGATGGGGATCAGCACCAGAAAGGGGACCACCGCCAGGTCCTGGAACAGCAGGATGCCCACCGCCGCCCGCCCGTGCCGGGAATGCAGCTCCAGCTGGTCGGCCAGCTGCTTGATCACGATGGCCGTGGAGGACAGGGCCAGGGCCCCGCCCACCACCACCGCGCCCTCCCAGGAAACGCCGTGCCAGAGGGCGAGACCGGCCCCGGCGGCGGTTCCCAGCGCCACCTGCGCGCCGCCCAGTCCCAGCACGGTGTGGCGCATGGCCAGGAACTGCGGCAGGGAGAACTCCAGGCCGATGGTGAACAGCAGGAACACCACCCCGATCTCCGCCATGAACTCTATGGCGGCGCTGTCCTGGATCCACCCCAGGCCGTGCGGGCCCGCCAGGATGCCGGCCAGCAGGTAGCCGAGCACCGGGGGCAGGTGGGCCCGCCGGAGGAGCGCCACGGCCACCACGGCCAGGGCCAGGAGAACGAGGACGTCTTGCATGGGATGGGCGTGCATGGGGGCATTCACCGTGCGGTCGAAAAACTGTCCGGACAGCCTGGGGACATCGGTCCGGCCCCTAGCTTACATGGCATGGCGCCTTTTGCGGATACCGGGCTTTCATACCGCATGCGGGCCTTTTAGTGTGGAATAAATGCCGGTCCCGCGGGGCCTTCCTGCCACCGTTCAGAGCGAGGCGCTGCCATGCCCGGACCCCAGCCCCTCTCCACGGAATCCCTGTATCAGCGGTGTGACCCCCTGGACCTCTCCTTCGGCACCACCGCGGAGCTGGCGGACCTGGAGCAGATCATCGGCCAGGATCGCGCCCTGGACGCCCTGCATTTCGGCGCCGGGATCCGCAGCGAGGGCTACAATCTGTTCGTGCTCGGCCCCAACGGCATGGGCAAGCACACCGTGGTGCAGCGCTTCCTGAACGAGCGCGCGGCCCAGGAGCCCGTGCCCCCGGACTGGTGCTACGTGCACAACTTCGAGCAGTCCAACCGGCCCCTGCTGCTGCGGCTCACCGCCGGCAAGGGGGTGAAGCTGCGCGACGACCTGGACCAGCTCGTGGACGAGCTCCGCACCGCCATTCCGGCCACCTTCGAGAGCGACGAGCACCAGGGCCGCATCCACGAGATCCAGCAGGAGCTCAACCAGCGCCAGGAGGAGGCCTTCCAGCGGGTCCAGCAGGAGGCGGAGGAGCGCAGCATCACCCTCCTCCAGACCCCTTCGGGATTCACCTTCGCCCCGGTCCGCAAGGGCGAGGTACTGGGACCGGAGGAATTCCAGAAGCTCGACGAGGGGGAGCGCAAGCAGGTGGAGGCCGATATCGCCCACCTTCAGGAGCGCCTGCAGTGGGTGCTGCGTCAGATCCCCAAGTGGCGCAAGGAGAGCCAGGAGAAGGCCCGGGAGGTGAATCGGGAGATGGCGGACTTCGCGGTGGGCCACCTCATCGAGGGCTTCAAGAGCGAGTACGAGGACCACCCGGATGTGCGGGCCCACCTGGACGCCATCAAGCAGGACGTCATCGACCACGTGAACGCCTTCCGCCGCGGCGCCCAGCAGGGCCAGGAGCAGGAGGAGGAGCCGGGTGATTACGAGGGCGTGCTGCGGCGCTACCGGGCCAACGTCCTGGTGGACAACAGCGGCCGCCATGGCGCCCCCGTGTACTACGAGGATCTGCCCACCCACCAGCACCTGGTGGGCCGGGTGGAGCATCGCGCCCAGCAGGGCGCCCTGTTCACCGACTTCCAGCTCATCCGCCAGGGCGCCCTGCACCGCGCCAACGGTGGCTACCTGGTCCTGGACATGCGCAAGCTGCTCATGCAGCCCTTCGCCTGGGAGAGTCTAAAGCGGGCCCTGTATGCCAGCGAGATCCGCATCGAGTCCCTCGAGCAGATCTACAGCTTCATGTCCACGGTCACCCTGGAGCCGGTTGCCGTGCCGCTGAATATCAAGGTGGTGCTGCTCGGCGACCGCTTCCTGTACTACCTGCTGTCCGCCTACGACCCCGATTTCCGCGAGCTCTTCAAGGTGCAGGCGGATTTCGAGGAGGACTTCGGCCGCAACCGCGAGAACAACGACCTCTACGCCCAGCTCATCGCCACCCTGGCCCGGCGCGAGGACCTGCGGGCCCTGGATCGCACCGGTGTCGCCCGGGTCATCGAGCATGGCTCGCGGCTGGTGGAGGACCGTGAACGGCTATCCCTGCACGCGGGGGACCTGGCGGACCTGCTGCGGGAGGCCAACTTCTGGGCGCAAGAGGCCGGCCAGGACTTGATCCGGGCGGAGGACGTGCAGACCGCCATCGACAAGCAGGTCTACCGCTCGGACCGGGTCCGCGAGCGCCTGCAGCGGTCCATCCAGCGCGACGTACTGATGATCGACACGGAGGGGGCCGCCGTGGGCCAGATCAACGGACTCGCGGTCCTCCAGCTCGGCGACTTCAGCTTCGGCCGGCCCAACCGCATCACCGCTACCGCCCGCCTCGGCGACGGACAGGTGGTGGACATCGAGCGCGAGGCGGAGCTGGGCGGCAACCTCCACTCCAAGGGCGTCATGATCCTCTCCAACTTCCTGGCCGCCCGCTATGCGCCGGAGCGCAGCCTGTCGCTGTCCGCCAGCCTCACCTTCGAGCAGTCCTACGGCATGGTGGACGGCGATTCCGCCTCCACCGCGGAGCTCTGCGCCCTGCTTTCGGTCCTGGCGGATATGCCGCTGAAGCAGTCCCTGGCGGTGACCGGCTCCGTGAATCAGCACGGCGAGGTCCAGCCCATCGGCGGCGTCAACGAGAAAGTGGAGGGCTTTTTCGACATCTGCAGCCAGCGCGGCCTCTCGGGCGAGCACGGGGTGGCCGTTCCCCGCGCCAACGTGGACCACCTCATGCTGCGCTCCGACGTCCGGGAGGCCGCGGAGACGGGGCGCTTCGCCATCTATCCCATCGCCACGGTAGACGAGGCCCTGGCCCTGTTCACCGGGCTCGAGGCGGGAGAGCGGGATCCGGAGACCGGACGTTTCCCGGAAGGCACCATCAACCGGCGCGTGGAGGACCGCCTGGAGCGCTATTCGCAGCTCCACCGCCGGGATCAAGTCGAGCGGGAGGATGATCCGCCCGGGGACGGCGGCGACGATGGCTGAGCCTCCCCCGAACGATGCCGGGCCGATCCGACGCATCGTAGTGCTGGTGGATGCCTCCCGGAGCAGTCAGGGGGCCCTGGAAGCGGCGGCGGAGCTCGCCGCCCGCCATGACGCCGAGCTGCTCTCCCTGTTCGTGGAGGAGTCGGACCTGCTGAGGCTGGCCGGCCTGCCCTTCGCCCGCGAGCTGGGCACCACCTCGGGGACCAGCCGACCCCTGAGCCGCGACCAGCTGGAGCGCCGGCTCCGGGGCGAGGCGGCGGAGCTGCGTAGGCGGCTGGCCGGACTCGCCGCCCGGCACGCCATGCGCTGGTCCCTGCAGGTGGCGCGCGGCCGTGCCGACGCGGAGGCCCTGGCCCGCGCGGCACCCGGTGACCTGCTGGTGGTGGGCAAGACCGGCTGGTCGCGCCTGCCCCACCAGCGCCTGGGCTCCACGCCCCAGCGCCTGCTCAGCAAGGCCCAGGTCTCGGTCATGGTCTACGCGCGGCCCGCCCGCACCGCCCGGAGTCCCGTGGTGGCCCTGTTCGACGATCCGGAGAGCGGTCCGCGCACGCTAGGCCTGGCCACCTTTCTCGCCCGCGCCGACTCCGAAGCGCTCACCGTGCTGATCCCCGAGCCCGATGCCGACCGGCTGATCCCCGCGGCTCGGAAATGGCTGAGCGACCATGGTGTGGAGGCTACCCTGAAGCCGCTTCACGGGGCCACTTCCGGGGACCTTGCCGCCACGGCCCTCCACGAGGACCTGCAGGCCCTGGTCGTCCACCGGGACAGTCCGCTGCTGGGCGGCGACGCCCGGCGGCGGCTGCTGGAGTCCCTGGACGCGCCGGTGGTCCTCGTTCCCTAGGGGGCTGTCATGGCGCGTCCGAGCCTTCTTTCGACCCTTTTCCTGGCCGCCCTCTGCGGCGTCCGGCCAGCCGCCGCGGAGCAGCCTCCGCTGCGCTTCCTGGCGGAGCCCCCGCAACAAGCGGTGCACCACCACATCAACCGCATCACCATCACCCCGGAAACCCTCCGCTCCGGCTGGGCGGGGCTCTTCCAGTGCCACGACAACATGGATGCCCTCGGCGCCACCCAGATCGTGTTCAGCGAAGAGCGGACCCGCGCGCTGGAGGTGGTGCGCACCCGGAACATCGACCGCGCCCGCGTGGCGGGCGCCCGGGTGCTGCTGGACGGAGTAGAGCCGGGCGCGAAGGTCTGCCTACGCGCCGAGAGCCGGGTCCTGGAACGCACCGGGGACGGGCACCTGGTGGTACGCAACGGTCCCTTCATGCGCCGACTCCTGGACAGCTATTTCCCCATGCACGTGACCCTGGTGGTGGATTTCCCGGCGGACCGGCTCCGGTACGTGGCCATTGAACCGACGCCCCGTCCCGGACTCGCTGTGGACAAGGAGACCGGACGCATCACCGTGGAGGCTTGGTTCGAGGGTGTCCTGCGCACCCGGCTCCGTTTCCGGGCCGAGCCGCCCGCCACCCCCTCCATCTGATTCCGTTTTTTTCCCGGCTACTTACCTTCTCCATCCCTTTTCCGGACAGATGTGTCGCCTGTGGACGTCAAGTTCGGCCCGGTTATTGCGTGTCAATAAATTTAACGCGATAGTTCCCGGATATGACGCCCTGGGCCCCATGCAATCCGGATAATTCTGCCGGGCCCGAAAAGAAATCGAACGGGAAAACTATGCCATTACCCAACGTTTTCATGATCGTGCCCAGCGCCTTTCTGTCGGTGCTGATCTGGCTTGTCCTGCTGTCCGCCCTGCTCTATGCCGCGCGGGTACCGATACACCGGGTCATCCTCTCCGCCAGCCGCGGTCTGCACCGCGCGCTGCGGTTGTCCGCCTTCTCTGTCCAGCGCGCCGAGGACCGGATCGCCGAGCGCAACCGCCAGGTGCTCCTGGCCCAGGGCCGCGAGGCGGCGGAGCGCCAGATCGAGCGGGAGTTCGACCGGGTGGACGAAACGGTGCATCGCGAGCTCGCCGGCTACCCCGACCTCCACCGGCGGATGAGCGAGGAGATCACCGCCATCGAGGAGGAGCACAAAAACAGCCAGGACGTCCCGCCGACTCCCCCGGGCTGGACGGAGGCCGTGGACGCCGTTGCCCGGATCCCGGCCAAGGCCGACCCCATGGTGGGCAATATCCTGGAGGACATCCGCAAGTCCCTGGTTAAGGCCCACGAGAAAGCCATCACGGAATACCGCCGAGCCACCGGGGAACGGCACAAGCTCCTGGAGCGCATGCGGCCGCATTGGCGCAACCTGCAGCAGCAGGTGGCCGACGTGGATCGGAACATCAACAGCCTCCTGGAGCGCAGTCAGGCCATCGACCGGCGCATGCAGGAGTACGAGGAGACGGTCCGCGGAACGGAGCGGGCCGTGCGCATGCTCTCCTCGTCCACCCTCAGCCAGTTCTTCATTTCCCTGGTGGTGATGCTGATCGCCATCGGCGGCGCCACCATCAACTTCCACCTGATCGCGCGGCCCATGGCGGAGATGGTCGGTGGCACCAGCGACATCGCCGGCTTCCGGACCGCCGACATCGCGGCCCTGGTGATCATCTTCGTGGAGGTCTCCATGGGCCTGTTCCTCATGGAGTCGCTGCGCATCACCCGATTGTTCCCGGTGATCGGCGCACTGAGTGACCGCCAGCGCAACCGCATGGTCTGGGTCACCTTCGCCATCCTGTTCGCGCTGGCCTCCGTGGAGGCGGGGCTGGCCTACATGCGCGAGGTGCTCATGCAGGACCAGCTCGCCACCTCGGCCCTGCTGCGGGGCGACGGCTCCTCCGAGGCGGTGAGCAGCTCCTTCCGCTGGATCACCACCACCGCCCAGATGGGGCTGGGCTTCATCCTGCCCTTCGCCCTGGTGTTCGTGGCCATACCCCTGGAAACCTTCGTGCAGTCCCTGCGGACGGTGCTCGGCATCCTCGCCGTGGGCGCCCTGCGGGTGCTGGCCTTCTTCCTCCGGTTGCTGTCCAGCGGCTCCCGGTACATCGGCAATCTGCTCGTCGACCTCTATGACCTGCTGATCTTCGCACCGCTCTGGATCGAAGCCCGGCTGAGCGAACGGGGCAGAAGCACCCAGGGCGCCGCCGAAGGGGCCGGGAGCGGCACAGCGCGCGCCACGCGGTCCGGGACAGCCGGCGAAAGCCAGGACAGCACCGAGGGAGAACCGGCATGAAGCGCCTCGTCATCTTTCTGACGATCCTGGCCGGCCTGGTCCTGGCCGGCTGTCCCCAGCAGGCTCCGCCCAACCGCGGCGTCTACCTGCTGCTCGATACCTCCGGGACCTACACCAAGGAGCTGGACAAGGCCCAGCGCATCATCAGCTTCATCCTCGCCCGCCTGAACCCCGGAGACTCCTTCGCGGTGGCCCGGATCGACACCGGCAGCTTCAGCGAGAAGGACATCATCGCCCGCACCTCCTTCGAGGACCGGCCCAGCGTGGCCAATCAGCAAAAGCGGCGCTTCCGGGACAAGGTGGGCAAGTTCATCGACAACGTGGAGCCGGCCAAGCACACGGACATTTCCGGCGGTGTGCTCCAGGCCACCGAATGGCTGAACGAGGTAGACCCCGGCCAGAAGGTGGTGCTGGTCTTCTCGGACATGAAGGAGGACCTGCCCGAGAACTACGTACGGGACGTGCCCTTCGAGCTTTCCGGGGTGGAGGTGGTGGCCCTGAACGTCACCAAGCTGCGCAGCGACATCGTCGACCCGCGCAAGTACCTGGGCCGCCTGGAGCAATGGCAGAAGCGGGTGGAGCAGGCCGGCGGCCAGTGGCGCGTCATCAACGACCTCGACCACATGACGGGGTTGTTTTCCGGTTGAGCCGCACGCCAATAATGGGCGCAAGCACCCTGGCGCAACCGGAGGAAGCGTGATGAGCGAGCATGTCTACAAAAGTATCGAGCTGACAGGCACTTCGCCCAACTCCATGGAGGAAGCGGTCGCCAATGCCGTTTCCAGGGCCGGCAAGACCCTGCATAATCTCCGCTGGTTCGAGGTTACCGATACCCGTGGGCACATCGATGGCGGTAGAATCGACCACTGGCAGGTAACCGTGAAGGTCAACTTCACCCTGGACGAATGACGAGGTAAGCATGAGCGAAGCCACCGGCGGACCGCATCCACACGGGCCCTCGTACTCGGAGCATTATTCGGAGGGCGGCTTCCGCAAGCGCGCCAAGACGTACCTGCGGCGCGCCGGCCGCGAGGTGGGCGAGAAGGTGCTCTGCCTGTACTACACCCTGGAGGAGCCCCAACTGCCCGCCTGGGCACGCTCGGTGATCTACGGGGCCCTGGGCTACTTCCTCACCCCCTGGGATGCGGCGCCGGACTTCATTCCCGGCGCGGGCTACGCCGACGACCTCGGCGTGGTCACCGCCGCCCTTGCCACGGTGGCGGCCCACGTCACGCCCCATGCGCGGCAGCGCGCCCGCGCTCAGCTGGATCGCTGGCTGGGGTAAGGCGGCGGCACCCGGGAGCCGAGCGGGCGGCCCATCCGACCGCAAAAAGGCCCGCGGCAAGCACCGCGGGCCTTTCTCATTTCTCGCCGTTCTCTGCGGACTCCGGGCCGTTCGCCCGGCAGCCCGGAGCTTCGGCAGGATCTAGCCCTCCTCCAGCGAATAGCGCCGCATGAGCGCCTGATCGATGGTGGAGCCGTCCACGAACTCCAGCTCGCCGCCCAGGGGCACGCCGTGGGCCAGGCGGGTGACCCGCACCCCCTGGGGCTCCAGGCGGTCGTAGATGTAATGGGCGGTCGCCTCCCCCTCCACGGTGGCGTTGGTGGCCACTACCACCTCCGTCACACCCTCGGCGATGCGCTGGTCCAGGCCCTCGAAGGCCAGATCCTCCGGCCCGATGCCGTCCAATGGGGACAACCGGCCCATGAGCACGAAGTAGGTGCCGTTGAAGGAGGCCGCCTGCTCTACGGCGGGGATATCGGAGGGACTCTCCACCACGCACAGAAAGGACTGGTCCCGCCTGGGGGAGGCGCAGATGGGGCAAAGCTCGCTGTCGGTGAGGTTATTGCACCTGCGACAATGCCCCACTTCCTCGAGGGCCCGGTCCAGCGCGCGCGCCAGCGCCTGCCCGCCCTCCCGGTCCCGCTCAAGCAGGTGGAAGACCATGCGCCGGGCGCTCTTGGGCCCCACGCCGGGCAACCGCTGCAGGGCCTCGGTCAGAGTATCCAGGGCAGGTACGCGCTCACTCACCGTTCAGGCTTTCTCCGTTAATAGCTAACGAAAACGCCAAGAAGCCAAGGCACCAAGGTAAAACCAAAGAACAGCCGTTCTTGGCTCCTTGGCGTTCTGGCCGTTTCAGGGGTCCGGTGGTTATTTGAACATATCCCCCAGGCCGGGGATGTTACCCAGGCCCCCGGTGACGTCGCCCATGAGCTCCTGGCTGCGGCTCTCCACCTTGCCCAGACCGTCATTCATGGCGGCAGTCACGAGATCCTCGAGCATCTCGGCATCGTTGTCCTCCATCAGGGAGGGATCGATGGTCACCTTGCGCACCGAGTACTTGCAGGTCATGGTCACCTGGACCATACCGCCGCCCGCCTGTCCGGTCACCTCCTCCTCGGCGAGCTTTTCCTGGGCCTTCTGCATCTGTTCCTGCATCTGCTTGGCCTGCTTCATCAGACCACCCATGCCGCCTTTCATCGCTGCTCTCCTACGTGTGTCCGCTCAGTTGGAGGAAGGATCCTGCTCGTCGGGACGCACGGATTCCACCCGGGCACCGAACTGCTCCTGCAGGATCTGCATGTTGGGGTCCTCGGCCACCGCCTGCTCGGCGGACTCCTGCGCCTCGCGGCTGCGCCGCTCCCGGGCGGCCGCCGGACTCTCCTCGCCGGAGCCCTGGCCGAGCTCCTCGATGACGATCTTCGGCGTCGCCCCGAAGTGGGCGGCCAGTGCCGACTCCAGCGCCGTGCGGAAACGCTCGCTGCCCGCCGAGAGCAGCTGTTCCGACGGGAAGCCCAGCCGCACCTGCTCGGCGGTGAACTCCCGGGGCACGGCGAACTCCAGCACCGACCGCCACGAAGGGGGCATCTCCAGTGTACGCACGATCCCTTCCCATTCAGAGACCGGTGCGTCCCCGGCGGTTCCCGACCCGGAGGGCGAGCCGGTATCCGCCTCGGGGGCGGCAGGCTGCGGTTCGGCGGGTGGCGGCGCGGCGCGGCGCGGAGCATCCGGCTCCGGCGCGGGCCGCCCCTTCCCAGCCTGCTCCCGCGCCGCCGAGGCCGGACCGACGGCCGCCGCCGGCCGCTCTTCCCCGACCGCTTCGAAGGGATCGAAGGCCACCATGCGCAGCACGGCCATCTCCAGGCCCACACGCGGGTCGGGGGCCGCCGCCAGATCCCGCCGGCCCTGCAGGCCCATCTGGTAAAAGAGCTGCACGTCCTCGGCCGGGGTGGACTCGGCGAGGGCCTCCAGCCGGCGGCGCTCTTCCACAACCAGGGTCTCGTCGCCGGCGCCGCGGTCGGGCACCGCCTGCATGACCGCCACCCGGTGCAGAAGCCCCAGCAGCTCGGCCAGCGCGGCGTCCAGGTCCATGCCGCTTTCCGCCACCTCCGCGACCCGGTCCAGGACCGCCGCGCCGTCCCGGGCGGTCACCGCTTCCAGGAGGGTGAGCACCCGATCGCGGTTGACGGTGCCGAGCATGTCCCGCACCACCGCGTCCGCCACCCGGCCCTCGCCAAAGTTGATGGCCTGGTCCAGGAGGGAAAGCCCGTCCCGCAGGCTGCCGTCGGCGGATCGCGCCAACAGCTCCAGGGCCTCGGACTCGGTGGGTATCCCCTCCGCCTCCAGGATGGCCCCCATGCGCTCACGGATGCGGTCGGCGCCGATGCGCTTGAGCTCGAACTGCAGGCAGCGGGACAGGATGGTGACCGGGATGCGCGCCGGCTCGGTGGTGGCGAAGATGAACTTGGCGTGCTCGGGGGGCTCCTCGAGCGTCTTCAGCAGGGCGTTGAAGCTGTGGTTGGAGAGCATGTGCACCTCGTCGATGAGGTACACCTTGTAGCGGCCCACGGAAGGCAGGTACTGGACGTTGTCCAGGAGGTCGCGGGTGTCGTCCACCTTGGTCCGGGAGGCGGCATCCACCTCGATCAGGTCGACGAAGCGGTTCTCCTCGATGGCCTGGCAGTTGGCGCATTCGCCGCAGGGCTCGGCGGTGACGCCTTGGCCGCAATTGAGTCCCTTGGCCAGGAGCCGCCCCACGGTGGTCTTGCCCACGCCGCGGGAGCCGGAGAACAGGAAGGCATGACCCACCCGGCCACTGGCCAGGGCATTGGTGAGGGCGCGCACCACGTGCTCCTGGCCCACCAGGTCGCCGAACCGCTGGGGACGCCATTTGCGGGCAAGGACCAGATAGCTCATGGGCGGGCCTGCAAGCACGGTAAGGGAAAGCGGGACCGCCGGCCTTGCGGCTCCGGGTATCCCGCTCGGGGGAAGCTGGAGGCGGCTCCGGCAAGCCGCACCACGGCACACGGGGTCACTGCTACCGCTGCTCCCTTCCGGGCCTGACGGGGTTCACAGCTTACCGTTGCGTGGGGGCCTGCCTTCAGCGCCGCCATCGATCGGGATGACCCCGGCTGACCTCAGCGGCGGCACAGCCGCCGGGGTGAAATGGATGGCGGAGAGGGAGGGATTCGAACCCTCGGTGCCCGGTTAGGGCACACACGCTTTCCAGGCGTGCGCCTTCGACCACTCGGCCACCTCTCCATAAGGAAATCGAAGATTTTACGGATCGCCGCGCGCTTTGACAACGGGGCCGGGACGCCCTGCCGCGGAAATCCCGAGCCTGCTCTTGCCGTCAGCACCGGGGCATGTCCTACTGCCGGGCGCCCGCATCAGCCCGCTAGCGGATCTCCTCGATGGACTGCCTGCGCTCGTGTACCTGCGGGATGATGAGGGCGTAACCGCGGGATTGCCAGTGGGCGAGCTCAGCCTGGGCGGAGGGCACCACGTCCACGAAGTCATAGAAGTCCTCCGGACGATAGTCGTAATCCCGCGCGGCCAGACCGCATACCTTGAATGACACCCCCATCTGATCGTAGTAGCGCATGCGCTCCACGGATTCCCGGTAGCGATCGTAGTTCTTCCGGGCCATGGTGACGATCTCCGTGCCGTGGATGACCACCTTGATGTCCATGAAGTCCGACGGTATGCCGTAAGGGGCCCGCTCCAGGGGCTGGAGATGGGCACGCAGCCAATAGAGGGCGGTCCCGATCTTCTCCGGCGTGTCGAAGTAGAAGTCGTAGACCACCTTCTGGGCTTCGTAGGGGGTTTGGACCCGCTGCCCCGCCACGGCGTATCCGGTTCCCGACAGGGATCCCGCCAGCAGCAGGGCAACGGCCACGAACAGAGTCCGCATAGGACTTCTCCCGCGCCGAAAGCTTCCCTGTATTGGACCCCGCGGGCGATCCGCCGTTTTCCGGTGGGGGTCCGCCGGATCCCTACCCAGCGTCGCCTTTTGTCACCCACTCCGTCTTGGCGGTATGGTCGAAAAAGGATCCCCCCGCAAGGAGCGCATTGTGCTGCGACGCGGCTTCTTCCTGCTACTGATCGCGGCCGGCGTCGTGGTGCTCCTGCGTGCCGCCGCCGCACCCCCGAAGGAGGACGGTGAGGCGGCACGGCCGGTGGTGGTAACCGCCATGGAAGGGATCATCGGTCCGCCCCAGGCGGACTGGATGGCCCAGAGCCTGGACCGCGCCACGGCCAGGAACGCCCGGGCGCTGGTGCTGCGTCTGGATACCCCCGGCGGCCTGTCCTCCGCCATGCGCGACATCATCCAGTCCATCCTCTCCTCCCCCATCCCGGTGCTTACCTGGGTGGCGCCTAGCGGCAGCCGGGCCGCCAGCGCCGGCACCTACATCTTTTACGCCTCCCACGTCGCCGCCATGGCGCCGGGGACCAACCTGGGCGCGGCCACGCCCATCCAGATGGGCGGCGGGGGCATGCCCGGCTCCCCGCAGGAAGAGCCCAAGGACCGGCAGGACGGCAAAGAGGGAGAGGGACAGCAGGGGCCGCAGGACCCCGCAAAGCGCAAGATGGTGGAGGACGCCGTGGCCTATCTGCAGAGCCTGGCGGACCTGCGCGAGCGCAACCGTCGGTGGGCGGAGCGGGCGGTGCGCGAGGGAGCCAGCCTACCGGCCCGGGAAGCGGTGGACGAGAACGTGGCGGACTTCATGGCCGCGAACCTGGACAGGCTCCTGACCCGGGCGGAGGGCAGGACCGTGCAGACGGAAAAGGGCGAGGTCACCCTCGCCCTGGAAGGCGCCCCCGTGGAGCGGATCGAGCCCGGCTGGCGCATCCGCCTGCTGCAGATCCTCGCCAATCCCAACATCGCCTATATCCTGATGCTCGTGGGTATCTACGGCCTGATCTTCGAGCTGGCCAGCCCCGGAGCCATCGTGCCCGGCGTCCTGGGCGGCATCAGCCTCCTGCTCGCCCTCTACGCCTTCCAGGCCCTGCCCGTGAACTTCGCGGGGCTGGCCCTCATGGGGCTGGGCGTCCTGTTCTTCATCGCCGAGGCCCTGGTGCCGAGCTTCGGGGCCCTGGGCATCGGCGGCCTTGCGGCCTTCGTGCTGGGCTCCATCCTGCTCATGGATACGGACCTCCCCGCCCTGGAGGTGGACTGGGCCCTGATCGGCACCATGTCGGTGATCACCGGAGGATTCATGCTGGCCGTAGCCACCATGGCCGCACGCAGCCACCGCCGTCAGTCGGTTAGCGGCACGGGCCATCTGATTGGCCATACCGCCGTGGCCATCGGGGACCTCGACCCGGAGGGCTGGGTCCGCTTCGAGGGGGAGCGGTGGCAGGCACATGCCGAGCAGCCGATTCAGGCCGGCGAAGAGGTGCGTATAACCGCCGTGCACGGCCTGACGCTGGAAGTCACCAAACCGGATTCGCCCCACCAGGAGGAGTGAGCGATGGATATAGAAGCCATATTGACCAACCCGCTGGTGGTGGCGGGGATTCTCATTGTCCTGTTCCTGATCGCCGCGCTGCGCATCTTGCGGGAGTACGAGCGGGCCACCATCTTCCTGCTGGGCCGCTTCTGGAAGGTGAAGGGGCCGGGCCTGATCATCGTCATCCCGCTCATCCAGCAGGCGGTGCGGATCGACCTGCGCACGGTGGTCCTCGACATCCCCTCCCAGGAGATCATTACCCGCGACAACGTCACCGCCTCGGTGAACGCGGTGCTCTACTACCGGGTATTGGACCCGGAGAAGGCGGTGATCCAGGTGGAGTTCTACCGCGACGCCACCCGCGAGCTGGGCCAGACCACCCTGCGCTCGGTGCTCGGCAAGCACGACTTCGACGACCTGCTCGCCAAGCGCGATGAGCTGAACGCCGACATCCAGGAGATCCTGGACTCCCAGACCGACGCCTGGGGCATCAAGGTCACCAACGTGGAGATCAAGCACGTGGAGATCCCGGACTCCATGGTCCGGGCCATCGCCCGCCAGGCGGAGGCCGAGCGCGAGCGGCGGGCCAAGGTCATCCACGCCGAGGGCGAGCTGCAGGCGGCGGAGAAGCTGGTGGAGACGGCCGCGCGCATGGAGGAGCATCCCGGCGCGCTGCAGCTGCGCTACCTGCAGACCCTTACCGACGTGGCCACGGAGAACAACTCCACCACCCTGTTCCCCATTCCCATCGACCTGATGAAGCCGTTTTTCCACGGGGGCGAGCGCAAGGGATAGCCGGAAACAGAAAAAACGCCGAGCAGCCAAGATCGCCAAGAAAACCAGCCGAGCACCAGCCAGCTCAGATCCGGTTTTTTGTTTGCCGGTCTCGCCCTTTCTCCGCTTCTTGGCTAATCGGCGTTTCCTAGTCCTTCCCCAGTGGAAGCTCCAGGGAGAGGCCATCCACCGAGGCCTCGGTAGCGGGGAATACCGCCCGAGCCTCGGAAAGGTGGGTATCCGAATCGCGGTAGCGCTGGGAGAAGTGCCAGAGATAGAGCGTACCGACGCCGGCCTCCCGGGCCGTGGCCGCGGCCTGGGCGGCGGTGCTGTGGCCGGTCTCGTTCGCCCGTTCGCGGTGCTCCCCGGTGAAGGTGCTGTCGTGGACCAGCAGGTCAGCCCCTTCGGCCAGCTCCGTCAGGTTGCGGTTGGGGCGGGTATCCGAGGAGAACACCAGGCTGCGTCCCGGTCGGCTCCGCCCCACCACCTCCTCCGGGCGCACGGTGCGTCCGTCTGCTCCGATCACCGTTTCGCCCGCCTTGAGGCGTCCCAGGGCCGGGCCTTCCGGCACGCCAAGGGCGCGAGCGCGCTCCGCGTCCATCCGTCCCGGCTGATCCAGCTCCTGGAGCCGATAGCCGAGCACCGGAGCGGAATGGTCCATCCACGCGCTGGTAACCGTGAGACCGTCCAGCTCCACGGGCGTGTCGGGGGCCACCTCGTGAGCGATGGTGCAGAATCCCGGCGAGAACGGTGCCAGGTTCACGGCGCGGCGGACGAATTCCTTCGTCCCGGGCGGCCCGTAGACGTCGAGGCGCCGCTCGCGGCCCATGAGCTGGAAGGTCTGCAGGAGCCCGGGCAGGCCCAGGCAGTGATCGGCGTGGAAGTGGGAGAAGAGCACGGCGCGCAGCCGGCCGTAGCCCACGCCCGCGGCCTGCAGGGCGCGCAGGGTACCCTCGCCGCAGTCGAGCAGATAGAGCCGCCGCCCCCGCTCCACGGCGAGGGCAGTGACGTTGCGCTCCGGCGTGGGATAGCCGGCACCGGTACCGAGAAAGGTCAGACGCAGGTCCATGGCGGTCCCGATACGGCTTGCTGGCTACCCGCCCTGCCCGGAAAGGCTGTGCGGGAGGAGCCCGCTACTGCAGCACGGGCAGCCCCCGGGAGCCGGCGGTGGCGATGACGATGACCACCAGGCCGATGGAGAAGTTGATACCCACCGTCCGGCGGATGCGGCCCAGCTGACGGCCGCCTTCCTGCCAGTCCTCCGCTTCCACGGCCCGTTTGAGCTTGCGGTAGGGGGCGAAGAAGACGTGCAGGTAGAGGGCGATCATCAGGAAACCGAGCCCGTTCATGAGGTGCACGTACAGGGGGGCGCCGCCCATGCCGCCCATGTAGCCGAAGATGACCCAGTACCCGGTAACCGGAAGCAGGATCACCGACGCCCAGACCCAGGGGAAGAAGCCCCGGAAGGTGTGCACCCACAGCCGGAGTCGCTGGGGCCCCTCCAGCTGCGTTCCGGCGGCAGGCCGCTGGAAGGACCAGGCGAAGATCATGCCTCCTACCCAGAGCACCACGAAGACCACGTGGACCGCTACGAGAAAGGCGTACATTGCGGCTCCTATCATTGGGTTTCCGGTCGCCGACCAGCCCCGGACAGGCGCCCCCCGGTAAGGACCGCCGCTCCCGGCGGCGCGGGTGGAGGATGGCGCCGCCCCACGCATGCACCTCATGACCGCCAGGGTGTACTGCCCTTTCCACGGGTCCAAGCCGTGGCGGCTGAGTAGCACTTGGTCCGCCACGGCCGATGCGCTGCCGGGAAGCCTCCAACAGCCCCGGGCACGGGCCGGCGCGGGATACTGCACCCCCAACAGATAGCGGGACACCCATCCCTTGAGGGTCGCGAGGACGCTGTCCGCCGGATGTGCGTACTGGTCGGTTTTTTCGTCGTTAGCGTAACGGAAGCCCGCCGCCTCCGCCACCGCCCGGAGGCCCTTCGCGGCTCTGCACCAGCAGCCCGGTCGCGTAGCCGTCCAGGCCCCTTGGCCGTGGCGAAATGGAGGAGCTGGCCAGGTACCAGGCGCTCGGGACGCTCCACGTGTGGCAGGCCCTCCTGGCGCGCTGGCCCGCCGCAACCGGTAAAGCCCACCCTGGCCAGATAGGCACCTCGAGCTGGAAGGCCCTGCGGAGGCTTAAGGGCACACTTCATCGTTTGGCGATATGGGGGTACTGCTCCTCCATGTACGCCCGGAAGCCTTCCTCTCCTCGGCGCCCCAGGCTCTGCCAACGGCGCTGCTGGCCGATGATAGCCACCACCGGCGGGTGGTCCATCTTGGCATCGTAGCCCCCATTGAGCAGGTGGATGGCGCCCGGGTCCAAGGTTCCCAGGCCGAGCACCATCCCGCCGGTGAACTTGACGTGGGCGGAAGCCATGAAGGCCGCCACCTCCCCGTGCCGCACCTGGAGGAAGCGCGGCTCGCCCATTCCGGATTTTCCACCGGGGCGTGCTGGCGAAGGCGGATGTCTCGGCGCTGGAGGGGGTACTTCCGAGGGGACATTCCGGCAGTCCCGGAGGCCCTCTGGACGGCTACTGTCCAGTACGGGCACCGAAATCGGTATGACCAGTATTCGAGATGCCCGGAACGGGCTCTATTGGGATGGCCCCTAGGAAGGGATCAGGAAGGCACCGGGCGGCCGGCCATTTATCGCGTGCACACGGCTCCCTGGATGACATATAGAGTTTTATCTATGAAACCCAGAAGAAATTCATTCTTCTTAGGCCCCAGCAAGCTAGGTAGAATTCGGTCCGTGGCAGGTGGCTCCCCCAGGCAAACAGGGAGGCAGCCCTTCACACCGGGCTTTTCGCCCCCATTCAGCGAATTACGATCTTTAGGGACCAGGCCGCCGGGCCAATGATACAGCTCCGAACCTACGTCTATATCGATTCCCTGCAGCCTCAGCTGGCCGAATACATGGCCACCGTGTCCCAGGGCTTCCTTCCCATTCCCGGGGATTCCTGCCTGTGGGTCGAGGTTTCGCCCGGCATGGCGGTGCACCGGCTAACGGACGTCGCCCTGAAGGCCACCCGCGTCCGGTTGGCCCAGCAGGTGATCGAGCGCGAATACGGCTCCCTCGTTCTCCACCATCCGGACCAGAGCGATGTCCAGGAGGCCGGCCACACCCTTCTGCATCGCCTTTCGGCGCAGGAAGCCGAGCGTCAGACCTGCCAGGTTGCCTGGAGCGAGATCATTCGGGGCATGACCCCCGACCATACGGTGCTCATCAACCGGCAGGACCGGCGCGGATCCATGATCCTCCCGGAGCAGAGCATGTACATCCTGGAGACGGAGCCCGCCGGCTATATCGTTTACGCCGCCAACCAAGCGGAGAAGGCGGCCAATATCACCCTCATCGATGTCCGCGCCGTAGGCGCCTTCGGCCGCCTGACCCTTGCCGGCAGCGAGGCGGACGTGGACGAAGCGGCGGCGGCCGCCATGGCCGCCGTGGAGCGACCCGCGGGAACCTGAAACCATGCATCGGCGCGAACTGCTCTCCCTGCTGGAAAACCACCGCACCCGTTTTCCCGAAGAGGCGGGCTACGTGGACCGCGCCCGCCGTTTCGTCGGCGAACAGCCCGACTGCTTCCACCGAGACCTGTTGCCCGGCCATGTGACCGGATCCGCCTGGGTAGTCAATCCCGCCCGCGACCGGGTGCTTCTGCTGCACCACCGTAAGCATGACCGCTGGTTCCAGCCCGGCGGCCATGCCGACGGGGATGCCGACATCCTGCGGGTGGCCCTGCGGGAGACGAGCGAGGAAACCGGCCTGGACCCGGAGCGGATCCATCTGGTGGACGGCACCATTTTCGACTTCGACCAGCACACCATCCCCGCCCAGCCGCACTTCCCCGAGCATTTCCATTTCGACGTGCGCTTCCTGGTGGAGATCGATGACCGGCTGCCGGTTCCGGGGAACGTGGAATCCCACGACGTCCTCTGGCTCGCTTTGAATGAGGTGCCGCGCCTGAACAACAACCGCTCCACCTGGCGCATGATGGATAAGACGCGCCGCCTTCGGAGCTCCCTCGCCATCTGAGCCCCGAGCCCGGCACGATGTCGCTGGCCGGGATCGGCCCACCCGTTCAGGCTTCGAGCTCTTCCTCCGGGGACCGGTGGGCGGCAATGCCCAGCATCAGCAGCGCCCAGCCGTTGAAAATGAGCTCGATGCCGATGAACATGCCGATGACCCACATCCCCGAGCCTGGCCACTGCTGCCAGATCAGGACACCCAGGATCACCGCGACAACCCCGTGCAGGGCCAGCCAGCCCCGGCCCGGATAGCGGGTGGCGGATGCGGCGATCACGCGGAAGATCCCGGTGACGATCAGGTACATGGCGATGATCAGGGTATAGGTCACCGCCGCCAGGCCCGGATTCGCCAGCACCAGGAAGGCCACCACTCCGTACAGGATCCCCATCAGCAGATCGATGAAGAAGCTCCCCCAGGTCCTTTGCCAGAAGGCGAAGGCCACCTCCAGGATGGCCGCGGCGGCCAGCAGCCAACCGAACACCATTATTGATACCGCGGTGGTCGCCACCACCGAGCCCAGCGCGATCGCACCGAGCACGATCAGCCCGATGCCCAGGGCCAGGAACCATCCCCAGTTGTGATGCAGCTGCTTCAGGCCGGTGAGGCCCACGCGATCCAGCGTCTGTCCTTGTTGCGGCATGGCCTCCTCCCATTCATCACCGGACCGTGCATGCAAAGCGCAGCATAACGCGCCAGCTCGCTGGCCCGCCCGCTCCGCCGTAAAACCGTATGTTTAGTATTAGGACTTGCCGCGAACGGCGCTACTGGGACGGACCCTCAAAGTACTAGGGCTTATAACCGGGGAAGACCGCGGCGGAGCACGTCGAGCGGGGCACGACCGGAAGGCGGATCCCCGAAGGGAGAGGGGTTAGGACCCGCCGTGGTGGTTGCGGTGACGCGTGAGCCAATCCAGGCGGGCGCGGTACAGATTCCACACCCAGGAAGTGATATCCCCCTGGCTCTCCGGGGAAGTGAGCCGACCGGTGGTGAAGGCGGCCAGGGCCTGCCGCTCTGCGAGGTAGGGACCGGTCCCCGCATCGCCGAAGAAGAGCATGAGGCCGGACCGGTTCGGGCTGGCGGTGGGTAGGATACCGCCGATGATCTGGGTCTCGGCCTTGCCGGCATTGCCCAGGACCATGCCCTGCCGCCCATGGGGAACCACGAGGCTCCCAACCAGGGCGGGAATGGACTCCCCACAGGAGCGGCAGACCTCCACATCGGTCACCTCTATGTTCTGCTCCGCTTCCGCCAGCACCCAGGGATCGGTGAGCGCGTAATCCGCCGGTCCCAGGCGAGTCCGGTTCAGGGCGCCGTTGGGCAGGAACAACGGCGCGGGGCGGGCACAGGTGGGGCAGCGCCAGTCACGGATCCATGGCCCCTCTAAGACCTCACCCATTACTGCTCCTCCTTAACGATTTGTCGGGGAACCTTACACCCCAAGGATCTCTAATCGGTTAGACCATCCGGCCGGCTCCGTTATGCATGCCCGGTACCTCGGCCCCGGCGGCGGGCTCGTCCTGGCCGCGACCGTTAAACGTCGTTCTGCGAGATGCCGTTGCCCGAGGCCACCTGCTCCACGAGCGCGCCGCCCTCTTCGGTCAGGAAATCCAGGAAGGTCCGCGCCACCACCGAGAGCTTTTTCTCCTTGAGATGAACGGCGTACCAGTGGCGCTTCAGGGGGAAGCCCGCCACGTCCAGGATCACCAGCCGACCCATGGAGCGCTCTATGGGGAGGGTGTGCAGGGAAAGCACCGATAGGCCCAGTCCCGCCATAACCGCCTGCTTGATGGTTTCATTGCTGCCCAGCTCCATGCCCCCCTTCAGGGAGAGTCCGTGCTCGGCGAAGTACTGCTCCATGGCCAGGCGCGTTCCCGAGCCCGCCTCCCGCACCAGAAACGACTCCTCGGCCAGGCGCTCCGGAGCGATGTCCCGCTCCCCGGCAAGGGGATGCTCCGCGGGGGCCACCACCACCAGCGGATTCTCGGTGAAGGCGGTACCCGTCACGCTCATTCCCTGAGGCACCCGGCCCATGATGGCGAGCTCGTCCTCGTTGCTCGCCAGCCGATCAAGCACATTCTCCCGGTTGCTCACCTCCAGGCGGATCTCCACGCCCGGGAAGCGGCGGGAGAAGACCCCCAGCAGGTGGGGGGCGAAATACTTGGCGGTGGTGGTAACGGCGAGCCGCAGATTGCCGCGCACCATGCCCGCCAGGTCCGCCATGCTCATCTCCAGGTCCTCGAGCCGGTGGCGTACGTCGAGCGCAGCGCGCTGCACCTCGGCGCCGGCCTCGGTCAGGTAGAGGCGCTTTCCCACATGCTCGATCAGGGGCAGCCCGGCCTCCTCCTCCATCTGGCGGATGTGCCCGGAAACGGCCGGCTGGGTCATGAACAGCTCGTCGGCCGCCCGCGTGAAGTTGAGATGGCGAGCCACCGCCTCGAAGACCTGTAACTGGCGCAGGGTAAGGTGCATATTGTTCATCCATCCCGGCGAAACAGCATAAGAAAATGGTTATGGATTCCCGAAGGAATCACGATTTCAAATTATTCCCCGGCCAACCTAGACTGCTTCGCAGGTGGGCAGGCGGCCAGATCAAACCATAATTATTAGGTTATGGTTACCCGAAAAAAACGCGATTTCAAATTATTTTTAAGCCGGCCTAGACTTGCTCGCAGTCATCGGGCCGGCACCCCGAGAAGCTCCGTCATCTCGTAGACGGACCGGGAAAGCGCCGAAAGGCGCACCCCGACAAAGTTTCGTCGGTCTGGACGAACCGGGGCACGCCGGAGGCGGGCACCCGCAGGAAGGCGCCAAAGGCGCCCGACCGAATCCACAGACCCCATGATAGGAGAAGCGCCATGGGCAAGAAGTTCGAGGCCGGGGTAAAGGAGTACCGGGAAACCTATTGGGAACCGGACTACCCCATCAAGGAAAGCGACGTTCTCGCCTGCTTCAAGGTGACCCCCCAGCCCGGCGTGCCGCGTGAAGAGGCCGCCGCGGCCGTGGCGGCCGAGTCCTCCACCGGGACCTGGACCACCGTCTGGACCGACCTGCTCACCGACCTGGACTACTACAAGGGCCGGGCCTACAAGGTCGAGGACGTCCCCGGCGACGACGAGGCTTTCTACGCCTTCATCGCCTACCCCATCGACCTGTTCGAGGAAGGCTCGGTGGTAAACGTGTTCACCTCCCTGGTGGGCAACGTGTTCGGCTTCAAGGCCATCCGCACCCTGCGCCTGGAAGACGTGCGCTTCCCGCTGGCCTTCGTGAAGACCTGCGGCGGCCCGCCGAACGGCATCCAGGTCGAGCGGGACATGATGAACAAGTACGGCCGGCCCATGCTGGGCTGCACCCTCAAGCCCAAGCTCGGCCTGTCGGCGAAGAACTACGGCCGCGCCGCCTACGAGTGCCTGCGCGGCGGCCTGGACTTCACCAAGGACGACGAGAACATCAACAGCCAGCCCTTCATGCGCTGGCGGGATCGCTTCGGCTACATCGCCGAGGCCATCCACAAGGCCCAGGAAGAGACCGGCGAGCGCAAGGGCCACTACTGCAACGTGACCGCGCCCACCCCGGAAGAGATGTACAAGCGTGCCGAGCGCGCCAAAGAGCTCGACATGCCGATCATCATGCACGACTTCCTGACCGGCGGCTTTACCGCCAACACCGGCATCGCCGACTGGTGCCGCGAGAACGGCATGCTGCTGCACATCCACCGCGCCATGCACGCCGTGATCGACCGCCACCCCAAGCACGGCATCCACTTCCGCGTGCTCGCCAAGGCCCTGCGCCTGTCCGGCGGTGACCACCTGCACAGCGGCACCGTGGTCGGCAAGCTCGAGGGCGACCGCGAGGCCACCCTGGGCTGGATCGACATCATGCGCGATTCCTTCATCGAGGAAGACCGCAGCCGCGGCCTCTTCTTCGACCAGGACTTCGGCTCCATGCCGGGCGTCCTGCCGGTGGCCTCCGGCGGCATTCACGTGTGGCACATGCCCGCCCTGGTTTCCATCTTCGGCGACGACTCCGTGCTGCAGTTCGGCGGCGGCACCCTGGGCCACCCCTGGGGCAACGCGGCCGGTGCCGCGGCCAACCGCGTGGCCCTCGAGGCCTGCGTCAAGGCCCGCAACGAGGGCCGGGAGCTGGAGAAGGAAGCCAAGGACGTCCTTACCGAGGCCTCCAAGAACAGCCCCGAGCTCAAGGCCGCCATGGAGACCTGGCAGGAGATCAAGTTCGAGTACGACACCGTCGACAAGCTGGACGCCCAGCACAAGTAAGACGGTTGGTGGCGGAGCAGCCCGGTCCGTCCGGGCCCGCCACCAGCTCGAACGCTAGCGAACGAGGAAGCCAACAATGTCCGAGATTCAGAACTACAACTCCAAGGTCACCGACCCGGCCAGCCGCAAGATGGAGACCTTCTCCTACCTGCCCCAGCTGACCGACGAGGAGATCCGCACGCAGGTGCAGTACGTCGTCGACCAGGGCTGGCAGCCGGCCATCGAGCACACCGAGCCGGAGCGCGCCAACGACGACTACTGGTACATGTGGAAGCTGCCCATGTTCGGCGAGACCGACGTGGACGCCATCCTGGGCGAGGCCAAGAAGGCCCACGAGGCCTATCCGGAGCACCACGTGAAGGTGATCGGCTACGATCCTTTCGCGCAGACCCAGGGAACGGCCTTCGTGGTCTACCGCGGCCCCATGAAGTAGGCGGGGACCGCCCGGCAGCAAGGCCCCTGTGCCCGGCCCGCCCGGCCAGGGGCCTTTTTTTGGAATACCGGCGGCAAGGTCCGCCAAGAGCATCGAACCGAGCTAAAGACAAAAAACGCCAGGCTCGCCCGAAGGCAACCTTCTGCGTTCTTCTTCGCGGCGTGGCTACTTGGCGATTTCCGGATTCTTTGGTGTTCCTGGCGAACTTGGCCGTTCGGACCATTAGGAGCCCGACCATGAACGATACGACGCGCTACGAGATCGACGCCGAACAGTACAAGATTACCGAAGAGCCCTATTACCGCCCGGTGGGCGAGGAGATGGACCTCTACGAGGCCGCCTACAGCGCCCGCATGCCGGTGATGCTCAAGGGCCCCACGGGCTGCGGCAAGTCCCGCTTCGTGGAGCACATGGCCTACAAGCTGGGACGACCGCTGGTAACCGTGGCCTGTAACGAGGACATGACCGCCTCCGACCTGGTGGGCCGCTATCTCCTCGATGCCGACGGCACCCGCTGGCACGACGGCCCGCTCACGGTGGCCGCCCGCATCGGCGCCATCTGCTACCTGGACGAGGTGGTGGAGGCCCGCACCGACACCACGGTGATGATCCACCCGCTCACCGACCACCGGCGGACCCTGCCGCTGGAGAAGAAGGGCGAGGTGGTGGAGGCCCATCCGGACTTCCAGCTGGTGATCTCCTACAACCCGGGCTACCAGAGCCTCATGAAGGACCTCAAGCAGTCCACCAAGCAGCGCTTCGGCGCCATGGACTTCGACTACCCGGACCCTGAAGTGGAGGCCGAGGTGATCGCCCACGAGACCGGGGTGGACAAGGATTCGGCGCAAAAGCTGGTCTCCATCGCCGAGCGCTCCCGCAACCTCAAGGGCCACGGCCTCGACGAGGGCATGTCCACCCGCCTGCTGGTGTACGCCGCCCAGCTCATCGCCAAGGGCGTGGACCCGGTGAACGCCTGCCGGATGGCCCTGGTGCGGCCCATCACCGACGATGCCGACATGCGGGACACCCTCGACGCCGCGGTTACGACTTACTTCTAGGAGCGGTTCCCACAGAAGAACCGAGGTCCAGCCATGACCACCGTACATCTTGATGAATACCAGGAGCTTCTGGAGGCCGAGGACGGCCACATCCGGGATACCCTGGAGGCGAGCTACCACGAAGCCGCGCAGGTCATGTCGCCGGGGGGACTGCGGACCTACCTGGAGGGCGCGAAGGCCCTGAAGAACCTGGGCCGCGGCACCGAGCTGGTGGAGACCTACCTCCAGGAGGCGCCTGCGGTGGCCAAGGAGGTGGGCGAGGACATCATTCCGCGCGCGGTGGAGGAGGCCATGAAGCTCTCCTCCATGGTCTCCGGCCAGGTGATCTCCCTGCTGTTCGCCACCCTGCCGGTTGCCGCCCGCCGCCTGGGCGACGCCGAGCTGCTGGGCGACTACCTCCAGCTCATCCACCGACTGTCCAGCAGGGCGCCCCGCGGCCTGCGGCCCATGCTGGAGCACCTGGACGTGCTGCTCGGCAAGCTGACCCTCGGCGGCCTGCGCCGCTGGGCGAACTGGGGCGCGGAGGCTTACGGCCGCGACTTCCAGGGCCAGCAGCAGTATTTCAGCCTGGAATCCTCGGACTCCCAGGCGGTTCTGCAGCAGGAGCGCCGCGGCATGCTGTTCGTGGACCAGCAGCGGCGGCTGAACTTTTACCTGCGGGCGCTGTGGGGGCGCGACTTCTTCATGCGCCCCACCTCCGGGGACTTCGAGACCCGGGAGGGCTACCGGCCCTACATCGACGAGCAGGTGATCCACCTTCCGGACGCCTACGACGCCGTCAACGGCGTACCGGGAAACATGGTCTACCGCGCGGCGGCCACGCACGCGGCGGCGCACGTGGTCTACACCCCGATCCGCCTTTCGCCGCAGGAGCTCACCACCTCCCAGCGCTTCTTCATCGGCCTCGCCGAGGATGCCCGGGTGGAGCACCGGGCCGCCACGGAGTTCCCGGGCCTGCACGAGCTGTGGCTGCCCTTCGCCGAGGCGGACGTGGAAGACGATTCGGTGACCGGCGTCGTCAAACGGGCCATCCGGGCCCTCATGGACCCGGAGTTCGATCCCCGGGACGAGGACGTGGCCGCCGTGGTGGCGGACTTCCGCGAACGCATGGAACGCAATCCCAACCATATGGAGCTGGGCTGGGAGGTGGGCCTTGAGCTGCACAAGCGACTGTTCAAGCGCTTCACGCCACCGTCCACCAGTGTCCTGGAGGAGCTGCTACCCTTCTACCGCGACGATAACCAGTGGTGCTGGGAATTCGCCACGGAAGGCTCCGACGAGGGCGCGGCCAAGGGCTACGAGTCCCCCGACCACCAGGAGCGCCGCGTGGTCAACGTCATGGAGATGGTCAACGAGCTGGACGTGCCGACCGCAGGCGACGATGCCGAGGAGATCCTGATCCTGGAGACGGAGTTCTTCCGGGACAGCGAGTACACCAGCATCAACGAGCAGGAGGGCCGGGAACAGATCAGCCGTCCCTTCCACTACCAGGAGTGGGACTACCAGATCCAGCTCCACCGTCCGGACTGGGTCACCGTCCTGGAGCGCAAGCCCGCCGTGGGGGACCCGGAGACCCTCGACGCCATCCTGGAGGAGCACAAGGGGCTGGCCAGTCATATCCGCTACCTGATCGACGGCCTGCAGCCCGAGGGCTTGGTGCGCAAGAAGCGCCAGGAGGAGGGCCACGACATCGACCTGGACGCGGCCATCGAGGCCATGGTGGATCTGCGCATGGGTGTGTCACCGGACAATCGGGTGAACCTGCGCATGGAGCGTCATACCCGGGATCTGGCCGTGCTGGTGCTGCTCGACCTGTCGGAGTCCACCAACGAGACCCTCGAGGGCACGGACCGACCGGTTATCGAGCTGACCCGGGAGGCAACCGCCCTGCTGTCCTGGGCCATCGACGGCATCGGCGACCCCTTCGCCGTGCACGGCTTCTCCTCCGATGGACGGCACGATGTGCAGTACCAGCGCTTCAAGGACTTCTTCGAGCCCTATGACGACGAGGTGAAGTCCCGGATGGCCGGCATGAAGGGAAGCTACTCCACCCGCATGGGCGGCGCCCTGCGCCACGCGGCGGCCAATCTGAGCCACATGCCCCAGTCGAAGAAGCTGGTGCTCATGGTCAGCGACGGCGAGCCCGCCGACATCGACGAGCGGGACCCGCAGTACCTGCGCTTCGATACCAAGAAGGCGGTGGAGGAGCTGGCCGCGCAGGGGATCTTCACCTACAACCTGACCCTGGACAGCCAGGCGGACGACTATGTGGGCAAGATCTTCGGACCCGGCGGCTACACCGTGCTGGACAACGTGGAGCGCCTTCCGGAGCGCCTGCCGGACCTGTTCGCCGGTCTTACCACCTGATCGGGCATACCGGCCCCGTGAAAAGCCCGGGATCGCGAGATCCCGGGCTTTTTGTGCGCTAGCGTAGCCAGCTTGCCGCGCCGTAGTCCGCCGCCGAGCGGTCCTCCCGAGCTGCTGCCGGCCATTGGCCATCAGGCACGCTATCCGGCTTTCGGGCAGGCTCGGGGTGCGGAGCTGACCGCGCTACGCCTCCAGGGCCGCGGCGGACCCCACGCCCTCCGGGGCGGAGACCCAGCTCCCCTCGGGATGGCGGCGCCAGACGGTTCCGTCGTCCTCGATCTGGAACAGATGGAGCCACTCGTTGCTTACCAGGTTGTGGACCATTTCGTTGGCCTCGATGATCCGGTCCATCTCCTCCCGGGGGGCCTCCAGGAAGACGCTCAGTCGCAACGGCTCGTGCACCCAGTCGTTGCCGTCATGCAGGGACTGCTTGGCCAGACCGATGCGCAGGTCCCCGCCGTTGCCCTCGAGGACGCCCAAGCGGCCACCCACCACGTTGTGCAGGACCTTGTTGCCGGCGCTCAGGTGCTCGGGGTCCACGGTGGAGCCGTAGTACTGCAGGTTGATCCAGTTGGCGACCACCATGGGGGCCGTCATGATCAGGTTGAGCACCTCGAAGCCGTCATCCCTCCGCCAGTCGTACTCGTGCAGGAAGGCCCGCCCCTCCAGGCTCAGGTGTGCTGTGCGCCAGCGGGGCGCGGCAATGAAGGCGGCGTTGCGCGCCAGGCCCCACTCGGGGCGCACCTGGGCCCAATCGGCGCCGCGTCGGCGGACCGCCTTGAGCGCCCCCTCGGCGGATTCGGGCGGACGGTCCTGGAGCAGCCCCAGCCGCTCGCTGCGGGCCAAGTCGCCGGCCCGCTCCAGCAGCCCGCGCAGATGCGCCAGATCCCCTTCCAGCTCCCTCGGCACGTGGGGGGTATCCAGCAGCTCCACCTCGTCGGTGGTGGTGTCGTGCAGCGCCGGCAGGAACCAGGTGTCCACGGGCACCTCGATGCCGTGCTCCGAAGCCAGGGCGGCACGCACCGCCTCGTCATTCAGCAGAGCGCACGCAATGCGCACGCTAGCCTCTCCGGTCTGCCCCCCGCAGGCGCCGCAGTCCAGGCCCGCCCGGTGGGGGTTGTTGACGGTGGAGCTGCCGTGACCGGCGAGCAGGACGAGACGCCCGAACCCTTCGGTCAGCCCCATGGCATTGAGAATGAAGGCCGCCACCTGCGGCCGGTCCGAGGCCGGGATCCCGGTGCTCAAGTCCTTGCTCCCGTCGCCGCCGAGGCGGGCCCGTCCGTCCACGTCGGGGCCCAGCTCGGCGGCCTGCTCCCGGGTCAGCCCCTTGGCCTCGGGATCGGGTACCGGCCGGGTCAGTCCCAGGTGATCCAGGATCAGCTTGGGTCCGTACATCAGGCCCGCCGATTCCACGAACGAGAAGCAGGACGCGCTGGAAAGCTTGAACTGCTTCCAGGCCTTGCTCAGCGCCAGCGCCCCCCGGCGGCGGCTAAGGAGGCTCTCGGTGGCCTCCGGGTCCCCTCCGGCCGCGGCCTCGCAAACCCGGTAGCGCGCCGGCAAGAGCACCGGCAGGTGGGATCGGGGCTGGCCGGCGCCCAAGGGCTGGTACTCGGCCATCACACCGAAGAACCCGGCGAACCCCAGGGTCTGCACCTCGCTGGTAACCGTTTCCAGGGAGCGGCGGAAGACCTCGGAGCGCACATCGATGCAGAAGGCAGCCTGGACCAGGGGGCGCTCGGTTTGGGAAGGGCCCTCCGACGGCCGTGATGGGCTTTCGCGCAGTCCCGCCACCAGCCGGCGCTGATACCCGATCTCGAGGGCCCGCTGCAGCAGGCAGTCCACCTCCAGGGCCCGGGCCTGGTCGCTACGCAGCTCCCGGGGCAGGCAGTGTAGGGAGCGCAGCCACAGATAGGTCCGCGCAGGACGATCGCAGGTATCCACCAGGATGAACTCCCAGGCCATGCGAATCGCCAGCAGACCGACGATATCGTCGTTGCGCTCCCCGGCCAGCTCCGCCTCCCAGCGTAGGTGCCGGAGGTAGCTGGCCCAGCCACGCACCCGGGTCAGCGCCAAGTACAGGAAATCCTCGACGCGATCGGCCGGAACCCCGAAGCGCTCCAGGACGAACCGTATGGCGTCTCGCGGCGCCTCGGGCAGCTTCTCCAGGGAGCCTGCGGTCCGGATCTCCATCTCCCCCGGGGTCTGGTCGATCCGGGTGTACGCCAGCCAGGCCTCGTACAGCGAATCGCCGAAGCGGGGCATGGGCCACTGCGCCTGGCCGAGATCGTAATAGGCGGCGCAGAAGGAGCTGATCTGCTGGATTACATAGCGCGAATAACGCGGCCGGTAGCGCTCATCCAGCAGGTCCGAGTACAGAAGGAAACGCGCCGCCGGCGGGGCTGGACCAGCGGCCGCCGCACGCACGTCCGACGGCTCCAGGTCGCTGCCCATGCGGGCGCCGGCCTCGGCCAGGTCGGCGTCGGTGATACGGCCGTTGTCGAGCTGCCGCGCCAGCCACCGCCGGTCCATGGTCAGGGGCCGGCCCACGACCCGAAGCTGATATTCCGCGGCCTCATCGAACTCCCAATCCACGAAGCCGAGATACGGGTTGGTGGCCACCATGGCATCCAGCGGCCAGAAAGGCGGGATGCGGTCACACACGGCATCCACCGCCCGGTCGATGTTCGCTTCGGTCCCGCTCATGAGCTGCGCATCTTGAATCGTCATCGCTCAGCCTCCGCTACAGGCATTCACTTCCGGAAACGGGCGGGCCACACCCGGTAAACCAGTCGCTCCACCGGCTGGTCGGTGTAGAGGCCGTTGTAGAGGTGGACATACAGCCGCACCAGCCAGGGCCGATCTCCGGCGTGGATCAGAACCGTCTGGAAGAAGGACAGGCCCAGAAAAACCGCAGCCACCAGGGCCAGCAACAGGTATTGCGCCGCCGAGGCGGACTCTGGGATGGGCCGCAGCGCGCTCGCGAAGACCGTCGCGAACACCTTGTGCAGGGCGAAGTAAGCCGCGCTAACCAGTACCATCAGCCCGCCCAGGCGCACCACGAAACCGATTCCGACCCCCCGGGCCCCCGCGGCAGCCAGCAGCTGGGCGGCGGCCACCGTCAGGATGGTGCCGAGGGCGATCAGGGCCGGCTCGTGGGCCGGAGTCACTCCCCACAGCGCCGCCATGCCGAAGGTGACCACTGCGCCTCCGGCAACCGTGACCAGCCAAACCGGGATCCCGGGTTTGGCCTTGGGCGGCGCGGCCGGGGCCCGCAACTGGTCGACGATGCTCCCGGAGGACAGGAAGGCATGGGCCTTGTAAAGAGAGTGGGTTATCAGGTGCAGAAGCCCGAGGACGAACAGTCCAAGCCCCAGCTCCATGAGCATGAATCCCAGCTGGCCGGCGGTGGACCAGGCCAACGAGCTCTTGATGGCGGTCTGGGTCAGCATGGCCAGCGAGGCGATGGTCGCGGTCATGAGCCCCACCAGAACCAGCACGGTGAGCGCGGTGCCCTCGACCACCAGCAGCTCGTGGGTGCGCAGCACGATAATGGCCCCGCTGTAGACGATACCGGCGTGCAGTAGTGCCGAGACCGGCGTGGGGGCCTCCATCACCTGCAGGAGCCAGCCGTGAAAGGGGAACTGACCGCTCTTGAGGATGGCGTACGCCACGATCAGCCATGCCGCCAGCGTGGCCTGCCAGGGCAGCTCGGTGCCCGCGCGCACCTCGGCGGCGATGCCATCGAAGGACAGCGTGCCCAGGCCGAAAGCGAGCAGCACCGAAGCGGACAGCAAGCACGCGTCCGCCATGCGGCTGAACAGCAGCTTCTTGTGGGCCACCATCTGGGCCCGGATGCGCTCGTGGTAAAAGGTCAGAAGCCGATAGAGGTAGGTGCTGGTAACCAGCATGGCGAGCATGAAAAGCAGGATATTGCCCGCCACCACCGCCAGCATGAAGCTGCTGGCGGTCCAGGCCAGCCACCGGAAAAAGCTGCCCTGCTCAGCTTCCCCGGCCAGGTAGCGCAGGCTGAAGCCGGCCACGATGATCAGCAGGAGGGCCACCAGGGGCAGGATCGCTAGGGTCACCCGGTCGGCCTGCACCAAGTCGCTCAGCGACCCCGTTCCGCTGGCAGCGGGGAGTCCGGTAAGTACCGCTACCGCCCAAAGGGCCAGGGCGATGGAGGCCGCCATCTGCACCGCCCGACCCATACGCAGGGGGCCACGGTTGGCCATGCGCCTGGGAACGAGCCCCAGCAAAGCCATCTGCAGGGGAGCCAGGAGCAGCAATAGCTCCTGGGTTAACCATATACCGCTGCTCATCCCAAACCCCCGAGAGGTGACGTGACCAGAATCGAATCTCGCCAGGTAACACCGCTTACCCGAGCGCGGGCAGTCTACGGACCTCGGGGGTATCTTTTCTAATCGATCTTTCGGATGGTTAGTATCGATAAAAATCGATACTTAACCGCAACAATCAGTCCGGCCACACCCGCGGTGCCACCTGGTAGACATCCGAAGCCGACACACGCCCATGGGCCTGGAAAGCATCCGGGGCGGGGGTGTAGCTAATGGACCGGTAGGGGTCCCCCCCTGGGCCCTGTTTGCCGGCGCTCCGGCGTCCTCCCCGGGAGGCGGACCGGCTCTTCGAGCCCCCGGAGGTAGCCGCCGCCTTGGAAGTCTCCTCGGAGCCCGATCCCCCCTTGGAGGTTCCGGTGGCCCCGGAGCCGCCGGCCTTGCCGCTCCCGCTTCCCTGCGCCGAGGTAGCGGAAGTACTCTTCTTGTTGCTGTCCTGCTCACTCATGGTTCGCAACCTCGCAGCTGCATGATTGAAGCCGAGGGGTGGCCCAGGCCTCCCCAATTCACGCCATTCACTATCCCACCGGCGGTACCGCTGGCCGCTCAGCCCTCTATGGCCAACCGGTCCAGGGCCAGCTGTTCCAGGCCGGAGGCATACGCCCGCTCGGCCTCGCTCAGCTTCTCCTCGCCTTCCGGCGGGTGGATCTTCAGACGCACCGAATTCCGGTCGAAGCTCATATCCGCGAAGAGCTCTTTCTCCTCCGACAAATCAGCGGCTTCGTCCAGAAAGGCCCGCAGGGTGCTGTAGTCCGGAAAATCGAAACGGGCCTCCAGGCGGGGGGGCCGCTGGATTTCGCTCCAGTGCTCGGTCATGGCTTCACCTCCCTGTTACTACGGACCCGGGACGCCGGGCCTCGTTTGGCTCGGAAAGATCGTTCAGCCAGCCTTCCAGCTCCCGGGCATGCTCCTGCTCCTCGCGCAGGAGCTCCCCGAAAAAGGCTAGTCCATCCGGGTCCCGGGAACGGGCGCAATGGTTGTAGGCCTGCTCGTACAAGCGCACGATCTCCGCTTCCAGCCGCCAATTGGCGCGCAGAAGTGCCATGAGATCCTGGCCGGTCACAACCGGGCGCAGGAAGGAAGCGTTGGGGGCCATCCCCAGAGCAAGCATGCGCGCGACGATGCGGTCGGCATGCCCCGTCTCTTGCTGGGCCTCCTGGCGTAGACGCGAGGCGGCCCCGGTAAGCCCCCAGCCTTCCGCGAGGCGGGCATGAGTCAGGTACTGCTGCACCGCCGACAGCTCGAAGCTCAAGGCACGTCCAAGGAACCCTGGCACGCGGGTATCGCTGTTACTCATGGCTCTTTCCGCCCCGTTGACAGACTACGCCGACCTGATTCCCCGAGAAGGATTGTCACCCTGCCATCAGGAGTCGGCGGAAGCCTGCTCCAGGGCCTTGCCGCCCTGACCCAGCACCGGCTCCACCTCACGGTGGGGACGGGCGATGATGTGGGCCGCCACCAGGCCGTCTCCGACCCGCTCGCAGGCATCCGCGCCGGCGCGCACCGCCGCGTTGACCGCACCCGTCTCGCCGCGCACCAGCACGGTGACGTAGCCGCCGCCGACGAACTCGCGGCCGATCAGCCGGACCTCGGAGGCCTTGGTCATGGCATCAGCCGCCTCGATGGCCGGGACCAAACCCCGCGTTTCGATCATGCCCAGGGCGATGCCGTAATGTTCGGTTGCCATCTTTTCCAACTCCCATTGTTTCGGGCGCCTGTCGGCACCCACTGAAGATCTCGCTCCCTGCTAGGAAGCCGCCGCCCCCCTAATCCGGGACGCCGGAGACTCCGGCGCCCCCGCTAGGGACAGCAGCCCGCGGCAGGCGCCAGGAGCAGGTTTAACCCTGCTCCAGGGCCTGGCCGCCGCCGGCGGGCAGCACCGGCTCCACCTCGCGGTGGGGACGGGCGATGATGTGGGCCGCCACCAGGCCGTCTCCGACCCGCTCGCAGGCATCCGCGCCGGCGCGCACCGCCGCGTTGACCGCGCCCGTCTCGCCGCGCACCAGCACGCTCACGTAGCCGCCGCCGACAAACTCGCGGCCGATCAGCCGGACCTCGGAGGCCTTGGTCATGGCGTCGGCCGCCTCGATGGCCGGCACCAGGCCGCGGGTCTCGATCATGCCCAACGCAATCCCGTAGGTTTCGCTCGCCATAGCTCTCTCTCCTGTGGCTCTAATGAGGGTCCAAACCCAATTGCCTTCGTCCAACGGCTGGCTTCAGCCGACCTTCTGCTTCGGGGCCCCGGCAGCCTCGTCCTGTTCGGTTTCCCAATAGTCGATGATGCCGCCGATGGTCAGGTCCGTAAGAACACTGAAATCCCCCGCGGCATAGCGGGCCGCGGATCCTTCTACGACAAAGACCCAATTGCCGGGGCGGGCCCCGACCGGGTCGACGGCGACCAAGCGCTTGCCCTTCACGTTGGTCAGCACCCGCAAGCTGGCCTGTTTAAGGCCCTCTATACGGCGAGTGCATACTAGGGAGGACTCCACCCGAAGGATGTCCATCAGGCACCTTCCTCCCAGTAATCGATGATCCCGACGATGGTGAGATCGCTCGGGTACTCCTTGCTGCCGGCGGCCTCGCGCGCGGCCGAGCTGCCCACGCAGATGACCCAATCGCCGGGCGTACAGCCAATGGCATCAACGGCCACCAATTGGGAGCTGCCGTCCAGGACCACCTGCAGGTGGCGATGCTCCAGACCTGCTATGCGGTGGGTGGCGACCAGCGGCTTCTCCACTTGGCAGATCTTCATCAGTGCTTCTCCCCAGTACCCGTGCGCTCCAGCGAGGAGCCGATCACCTCGAGGGTTCCGTTGTTGCCGCAGTCGCGGACGGCCAGCAGGGTATGCAGCAGGCCCTGCTCCGCCAGCCGCGGGAAGCGATTGCGAAGCGCCTCCGCGACCCGCCGGGTGCGGGCCTCGGCCCGCTCACGGGCACCCGGCACCTGACCGTGGTAATCGAAGCGAAGCACCACCGGAACCGGCAGTCCGCGCTCGACATTCAGCCCGGAGAAGATCTTCACGCCCACATCCAGGTCGGGCGCGCCCTCCTCCACCGTCTGCAGATAGGCGAAGTAGGTGAGGTTGCGCAGCTGAACCTCTTCAAAGCCCATACCCACGCCCATGAACCGCTCGTTATGCCCGACATCACCGTAGTGACCGCCGTGATGGGCCCGGACATAGGCGATCTGGGCGAAGTTATTCTCCAGCAGCCCGGCGACGAAGCGCCGCATCCCCGGCTCACTGTCGCTGGCCACCGCCGCCACCCGCTCGGCGACCCGTTCGCGGGCCGCCTGGGCATCCAGCCCCACGGTCTCGTCGAACAGGGAAGCGCCGTCGATGAACCGGGCGGGGTCCAAGTCGCCTCCGCTGTCGGGAGGATGCACCCGGATGGCGTCGGTATCCGTGTCCAGGCCCACCAGCAGCAGATCGATGGAGGCACCGCAGCAGAAGCTGTTCTCGATGGCCTGCTGGAAGTCCTGAAGCCGCTCCCGGGCGCCCTCGGCGGCGCGATCCGTGCTCGAGCCGTGGGCGGCGCATCCCTGGTGGTCCGGGTCGCTGGAGCTGTAGTGATACACCGCCAGCTTCAGATACCGCGTCAGGGAATCGGCCGTATTGGGCACCCTTTCGCGATAACGGCTCAGCTCCGTTTCGACCCACCGCCGCAGGCTTGCTTCCACATCGAACATCGCCCCGGCGAAGGATTTGCGCCGGACCAGGCCGTGCGGCAGGCGGAGCACGTAGCGGATCACGTGCGCCAGGCGACCATCCGAGCAGGGCGAGACATCCACCGCGTGGAAACCGCACTCCTGCAGCCAGGTCTGGAACCGCTCCGCCTCCTGCGGGTCCGGCGCCAACGGCTGGTGCCTGAAGAAATCATCGGCGTAGGCCCGGTAGGTCTCGAACACGCACCAGGCGAACAGGTGCCGGATATCCAGCTGCTGGATCCAGGCGTTGTCGAGGACCTGGCGCGGAAGCTCGAATCCAAGCTCGGCGCGGGCCATGTCCTGGGCCTTATCAACGAAGTCGGCCTCGTGCTGCCGCGCGGAGAGCCGCTTCAGGAAGGGCTCGATGCGGTCGAAGGCGTCCTTGACCTCAGTCTCGTGGGCAAGCAGCCGGTCATTGTCCCGTTCCGATACCAAGGCATGCCCGTCGACACGCGTCCCAAGGCCTCGCCGGCGGCCGGTCCGAGCGGGTCCGAACGACCGCTGGTCACCGGTGGAACGCTCACCATCTCTCTGCGGGCGCAGCTCGGTAGGCCTTCCGAGGCTTGCCTGGCGCCCCCGGGTCGACGATCGGCTATTGCGTTGACGGCCTGTGGCCATGATCCCTTCCCTCGCCTAGCCCCGGGCACCGCCCGAGTAGGTCACACCGGCGCCCTTCTCCGTGGTTCCGGCACCGCCGGTCACCGGGCTCTCGGGCACCGGCACGTCCTCGTTGCGCTTGGCGGCCCAGTCCATGGGCATGGCGCTCGTGGCCTGCCCCCTACGGCTCGGATTACGCCGCGCCGGCGTTCCTTCCGTACCGGTTACCCGCTCGCCGCGGTTCCAGTCGTCCCCGGTAATGGCGGCGCCCACGTCCATGCCCTCGCCGGTCACACGCGAGCCGGCCTGATCCTCGGGTGCCGGTTGCGGCTGGACCTGGCTGGCGGGCTGGACGGATCCGCCGCTCCTCGAGCCGCCGTGGCGGAATTCCTCGGTACCGGTCACCTTGCCCTTCGCCATGCTGAAGGCACCCGTAATCTGCCCCTGCTCGTAGCTGGTGCCGGTGACACGCGACGGCTCCGGCTCCACATCCGCGGCATGGGCGGGCGGGTGGACGCTGAAATCGGTCCACGGTGCCGCGTCCAGAGGCTGCGGATAGTCCGGGCTGTGCGGCTCCGCCGCCTGCGCCGGGCAGGCCTCGGCATACTGATCGCCGCCCAGGTACGGCGTTCCCGTCGGCTTCTGGCAGGCCCCGTCGTCGGCCCCGGTCATCTTGCCGTTAACGCCCGGCTGCTGGCCGGTCATGCTGGGACCGGGGGTACCCGCCCCGCTCGGCCGCCGCGCAGCGGCCATCTGGGTGTCCTCGGGATCGCAGTAGCTGCGGTACTGCTCGGCGCCGGCGTAGGGCGTCCCCGTCACGGCCTGACAGGTGCCCGGCTCGTCGCCGGTGACACGGGCGCTGCGACCGGTCTGGGTCCCGGAAACCGGACGTCCGGAGAGGGTGGCCGATACCCCCACCTTCTCCTCGCTCTGCGGGCCGGGGTCGGTGCCGCAGTAACCGCGGTACTGCTCACGGCCGATGTAGTCGTCACCGGTAACGTTGTGGCAGCTGCCCGGCTCGTCCCCGGTCACCTGCTCGCCGCGGCCGACCCGGCTGCCGGTGACGGTGCCGCCGCTCAGGGTCTCGCTGGATTCCACCTTCTCGGGGGCATAACCGTTGCCCTTCTGCATGTACTGGGTACCGGTTATGGCCCGGTCGGCACCGGTCTCGTCGCCCGTAACCTGAGGCGAGCGACCGGCCAGGTTCCCGGTTACCCCCAGACCGTGGTCGGTCTGCGCCTGGGATACCTTCTGCGGTCCCGGTGCTGGACGGGTGTTGCAGTAGCTCTGGTACTGGTCGAGCGACAGATACTCGGTACCCGTGACCTGCTTGCAGGTCCCCGGCTCATTGCCGGTCACCCGTTCGCTGCGTCCGACCTCGCTTCCCGTGACCGACCGCCCGGAACCGGTCTGACTCACGCCGACCTTTTCCACCGAGGGCTGCGGCCCCTCATGGCAGAACTCCCGAAAGATGTCCGCGCCGAGGTACTCGGTGCCCGTAATGTTGCGGCAGCTACCGGGCTCCTCCCCGGTGACATGGTCGGACCACCCGGTCTGCGTCCCGGTCACCGACTGCCCGTGGCTGGTCTCGCTGACCCCCACCTTCCACGGCGCGTCCTGGGAACCGCGGCCCTTGGAAGATTGGCTCCCGCGGAGCCGCCCGCAGGGGCCGCTGGACTTTTCTCCGGCGCCACCCTGGCGGGCACGCTTCTCGCGGATCTTCCGGGCCACCTCGCGGCCGGACATCTCCGGATTGGCGTGCCGGGCGGCCTGGGCCGGAGACAGATTGCCCTGGGCATCGCCGGCCTTGCCGCGCTCGGCCTGAGCCTTTCGCTTGGCCCTGGCCATGGTGCGGGCGGCGGACTCCTGCGCAGGGGAGGCGGATCGCCGGGACCGGCTTCCGCCACGGGCGCGTCCGCTGCGACCGGCCGGCTGGGAGCTCCGGCGGGCCTCGGCCGCTTCGCCCCGATCCCGGCCCGAGCCGGCCTCGGCCTCTTTCCGACAGCCGCAGCCGCAGTCCTCCTTGGCCACGTTTCCGGCCTCCGGAGCCGCTTCCCCTTCGGGAGCACCGCCGCCGGAGGACTTGGCGCGAGTGCGACCCTCGTTATTAACGGCGGCCTTCCCGCTTTCGGCCATGGCACGCCGCCGGGCCTTGGCAGCCTCCTTGCCGCTGGCGGCCGTCGTCCCGCCTGACTGGGCGCCGTGGCCGCTACGGGATCCGGCCTGGGCGGTCGCCTGGGCGCTCTGGGCAGAGTGGCTTTGGGAGCCTGCCGCTTTCTGCGCAAGGTCCGCCTTGCCGCGCCCGGCCTGGGCCCGGCGGCGGGCGCGGGCGGCCTCCCGCCCGCTGCGGCTGGTTTGCTGTTCAGGGTCGGCCATGGTTCACCCCTGCCTTCGAGTGGATTAAGCGCGCTGGGCGGCGTTTCAGCCGCGGGCCTCGTAGACCACGAAGGCCGTACCCAGGCTCTGGGTGTAATCGTCGAACCCGACCAGGCGCACGTGGTGGTCCGGATAGGCCCGATGGCAGGCCTCGAGCTCCTGCACCACCGTCTCCAGGTCCTGCACACCGAACATGGGCAGCTTCCACATGGTCCAGTAGCGCTCGAAGGCGTCCTGCGGATGCTCGTGCTCGATGGCCGGCGCCCACCCCTGGGCCAGGAGATAGTCGATCTGGTCGTAGACCTGCTCCCAGGAGAACGAGGCCAGGAAGCCGAAGGTCTCCATGGTTTGCTTGGTCCGGTAGTCCCGCATCTCGTCCGAAATAGCCATGACGGATTCCTCTCGTTGCTATGGGTGCTCGAGTGAAGGAAGCGGCGGCGCTAGTTGGTCTCCAGCTTGTCCACCGTCTCGTACTCGAACTTGATCTCCTCCCAGGTCTCCATGGCCGCGGCAAGCTCCGGGCTGTTGCGTCCCGCCTCGGTCATGATCTCGCGCGCCTCGCGCTCCACGTCGCGACCCTGGTTGCGCGCCTCGACGCAGGCTTCCACGGCAACCCGGTTGGCCGCGGCGCCGGCCGCGTTGCCCCAGGGGTGGCCCAGGGTGCCGCCGCCGAACTGCAGCACGGAGTCGTCGCCGAAGATGGTCACCAGCGAAGGCATGTGCCAGACGTGGATGCCACCGGACGCCACGGCGAATACGCCGGGCATGGAGCCCCAGTCCTGGTCGAAGAACACGCCGCGGGAGCGGTCCTCGGGCACGAAGGACTCGCGCAGCTGGTCCACGAAGCCGAGCGTGGAGGCGCGATCGCCCTCGAGCTTGCCCACAACGGTGCCGGCGTGCAGATGGTCACCGCCGGACAGCCGCAGGCACTTGGCGAGCACGCGGAAATGGATGCCGTGCTTGGGACTGCGGTCGATCACGGCGTGCATGGCGCGGTGGATGTGCAGCAGCATGCCGTTCTTGCGGCACCACTTGGCCAGGCCGGTGTTGGCCGTGAAGCCGCCGGTCAGGAAGTCGTGCATGATGATGGGCATGCCCAGCTCCTTGGCGAACTCGGCGCGCTCGTACATCTGCTCCGGGTCGGGAGCGGTCACGTTCAGGTAATGGCCCTTGCGCTCGCCGGTCTGGGCCGTGGCCTTCTGCACCGCCTCCGCCACGAACTCGAAGCGGTCCTGCCAGCGCATGAAGGGCTGGCTGTTGACGTTCTCGTCGTCCTTGGTGAAGTCCAGGCCGCCCCGCAGGCACTCGTACACCGCGCGACCGTAGTTCTTGGCGGACAGACCCAGCTTGGGCTTGATGGTGCAGCCCAGCAGCGGCCGGCCGTACTTGTTCATGCGGTCACGCTCGACCTGGATGCCGAAGGGCGGGCCCATGCAGGTCTTGACGTAGGCAATCGGGAAGCGGACGTCCTCGAGGCGCAGGGCCTGAATGGCCTTGAAGCCGAATACGTTGCCCACCAGCGAGGTGAGCACGTTGGTGATCGATCCCTCCTCGAACAGATCGATGGGGTAGGCGATGAAGGCGTAGAAGGCCTCGTCGTCGCCGGGGACATCCTCGATACGGTAGGCCCGGCCCTTGTAGTATTCGATGTCCGTCAACAGGTCCGACCACACGGTGGTCCAGGTCCCGGTGGAGGACTCGGCCGCCACGGCCGCTGCAGCCTCTTCCCGGGGCACACCCGCCTGGGGGGTCACCTTGAAGCAGGCCAGCAGGTCGGTGTCGAGCGGGACGTAGTCAGGGGCCCAGTACATCTGGGCGTAGTCCTTGACCCCTGCCTCGTAGGTTTTACTTGCCATCGGAACACTCCTCGCTTGCCACGGTTACGTTGCCGGCTGAAAAGCTAACCGATAGCCAGAAATAGATTCCAATCGATTGCGTCGATGAAATCCATAGATGGTTTTCGGATGAGCCCGGATGGCGGACTCAGGATGGCCACGCAATGGAAAAAAGACGGGAAAAGCGGGGAGCACCGGAAAGGGGGTACCGGAGAAGGAATGAGGGAGCCGGCCCCGGTCGGACCGACTCCTCACGGAGCGGAGCTCAGCGACCCTCGCCGCCGCCCCGACCCGCATCCGGCTCATCGGAAACGGGGCGAGCCTGCGGATGGTTCAGGTTGTTCAGGAGCTGATCCATCTGCTCCGAGACGCGCTGCCCTTCCTCCACCATGAATTCCAGGAAGGACTCGGCGACTACAGATAGCTTCTTGCCGCGCGGGTAGACGGCGTACCAGGTTCGATCCATTGGGAATCCCGCCACGTCCAGCACGCCGACGGGCCCGTTGCTGCCCTCCAGCGTCAGGCTGTGCAGGGAAAGCACGGACAGCCCCAGGCCGCTGGCCACCGCGTGCTTGATGGCCTCGTTACTGGCCAGCTCCATGATGATATTGGGCTGCAGACCGGCCTCCTCGAACAGCTGCTCGGTGGCCTGACGAATACCGGAGCCCTCCTCCCGAACGATGAACGGCTCATCGATCAGGCGATCGAGCGGGATGTCGGACTCGTTTTCCAGCGGGTGCCCGTGCGGGGCCATGACCACCAGCGGATTGGGGGCGATGGGAACCGCCTCCACCTCGATACCCTCGGAGGGCTTTCGGCCCATGATGTAGAGATCGTCCTCGTTGAAGGCCAGCCGCTCGAGCACGCGCTCGCGGTTGGAGACCTTCAGGGAGATGTCGATGCCGGGATACTGCTTCTTGAAATGGCCGAGGACGTGCGGCGCGAAATACTTGGCGGTGGTCACCACCGCCACCTTCAGGGTACCCCGCCTCAGCCCTTCCATGTCCGCCACCTGCATTTCCAGCCGCTCCAGGCTGCCGAACACTTCCACGCAGGTCTCGTAGAGCTCCCGCCCCACCTCGGTCAGGTGCACCTGACGGCCGATCTGCTCGAACAGCGGCATTCCCACGGCCTCCGCCAGCTTTTTCACCTGCATGGAAGCGGTCGGCTGGGTGAGGAACAGATCCTCGGCGGCGCGGGTAACGTTCCCGGTGCGGCCAATGGCCTCGAAGATCTTGAGCTGACGCAAGGTAACCTTCCGCGCCAGATCAATTCCGGCTCCAGACATTGACGTTTACCTATACAAACGATCGAAAAAACGAATTTTATTTATGCGTCAGGCGAGCCAGAATACTTGCGTGAAATGGTCGGGATTGCAAGGGGTTTGTGGCCCAGCCGACGGTGAGCCCCCGAGGGTACGGGGCGGAAAAGGCCGGCAGTCCCGATCCAGGTAGCCGCAGCCAGCAATGGAGAAGGCTGATCATGGCCCTGACTGACATGAACGATATGCTCGCCCACGCCTACCGGCACGGGTATGCCGTGGGCGCTTTCGCAATACGCGATCTGGAATCCCTGACCGGTGTAATAGCGGCCGCCGAGGCATCCCGGGCGCCCGTCCTCTTGGTCCCCGAGGTGGCCGACGGGATGCAGCTCGAGGTGCTGCTGCCGGCCGTGGAGAGCGCGGCCTCCCGGGCCGAGGTTCCGGTAGCCATCCAGGCGGCGGTCTCCAGCGATCCGGAAGCGGCGGCCCGCCTCATCCGGCTCGGGTGCAACGGGCTTCGGGTCCGGGAGCTGGGAGATTCCTTCCCACAGAGCGTCCAGCAGGTCAGTGAGGTGGTGGCCACCGCGCACGCATGCGGCCTGTCCGTCGAGGCCGAGCCCGGGGCCCATCTCGTCACCACCCCGGCCGAGGCCGAACGGTTCGTGGACCGCAGCGGCATCGACAGCCTGCGCCTGGACCTGGGCGACGGCGAGGACTCCGGCAAGGGGAAGCTGGACCATGCACGGCTCAAGCGGATCCACAAGGCGCTGGGGGCCCCCCTTTCCGTGGACGCCGGGGAAGGGCTCTCCGAGAACCAGTACCTGCGCCTGATCCGGAACGGCGTGGCCGCCATCGGATACAGCGCCCCCGTGCCGATCACGGCCGCCGAAGCCGAGTCCGTCATGCGGATCTGGGGCGCCGCAGGCCGGGCCGCCGAGGTGCTCGCCCAGTGCACGCCCTGGGAAACCGCCGAGCAGATCCTGTTATACAACTTCCCCGAACTGCCCGAGGCCGATACGGAGACGGCGCTCGCCCGGGGCGAGCGCGTCCTGCGCCGCATCCCCGGAGTCCGGGAAGCGGTGGGAATGCGGGCCAACCTGGACGAGGCGCCCTATCACTTTGCGTGGCGGGTGCGGCTGTGCCACCCCAAGGCCCTGTCCAGCTTCCAGCACCATCCCGATCACGCGGCCTTTACCAATGGCGCCATCCATCCCGCCATCGAGGGCTGCACCCGGATCCAATTCAGCCGGACCGACACCGACAAGCGCACCTCGCCGGACCCACCGGAGCCTCCCGGCCAGGAGGCAGTCGCCAACAAGGTGACGCCCCTGCCACCGGGCACCCGGAGGAACCTGGCATGAGCCCGGCCGTTCCGCGCCCCTACATCCCGCCAATCCGGCATCCATCGCGGTAGCCCGGTCATGAGCCTGCTTGCCGTGGCCCATTCCGATTCCCCCCTGGCACTGGTCTGCCAGACGGTTGGCCTCTTTCTACGCCATCGGTGGGCGCGGCAACGGGAGGGACCGGCACAGGAGCCCCTGCTCGGAGTTTGGCTGGATCCCTCGCCGCTGGATACGGTGTCAGCGCTCAGCCTCGGGGGCGACGGAAGCTGTCATGGGGAGCCCCGGATACGGGAGAGCTGCGGCCTCGAGGGCGCGTGGTACGTGTGCTGGCTGGCTGCCGATCCGGGCCCCCAGGGGGAGATCGAGACCCTGACCGGCCTGCTCGACCTGCTTCTGGAGCGGGGCGGGCCGGGCGGGGACCGCTCCGGGCAAGCGTTCGCTCCGTGCTTCGGCTCCGCCACCCCGGCCCCCGAGATCGGCACGCTTCTAGGGCGCCTGGCGGTCCAGTTCCCGGATACCCTCACCGGGGCCATCACCCAGGATCCGGACGACGGGTGTCTGACGCCCCAGCCCGACCTCGGCATCATCCGCCCCAGCTAGTCCGGCGCACGGCTTCGGGCCCGTGCCGGGGCTCCTGCGTAAATCGCTAGCCGGCCACCAGCCTGCCCTGCAGGATTCTCTTCCCCTAGAACCGTCCCTGCAGCCGGAGCACGGGGAAGGCCGAATCCTTGCGCTCCTTGCCGTTCTTCAAATAGTCCACGGCGGTAAGAAAATTCCACCAGAAATGCAGGGCTACCCCCTCGCCCAGGCGGTAGCCGTTGCGTACGTGCAGACCGCCCAGATAGAGCCCGTACGCGGAGGCGCCGGCCACGTCGGCGGTCCCCGCGCGACCGGAGTGGGCTAGGCCGAACGCCAGGGCCGAGGCGGGAACACCCAGCCACGGCCCCCAGGCGCGGGCGGTGGTATCGTTGACCACGCCCCGAAAGAAGGCCTCCTCGCCGATGGCCACTCCCTCGTAGCGCAGGGTATTGGCGGCGGCCACCTCGTAGGGGGAGAGATCCTCGTCCGTGATAACGGCCCAGTCGCTGCCTCCGCCGCTGAAGATCAGCGCGGCACGGAGCAGCAGGGGCCCCAGTGTGGTGGGCCGTGTCAGATAGTCCGGCCGGAAGGGGGCCCGCCAGAGCTGTCCCGCCGGCTCGGGGGCGCCGCCGTGGAAGGCGTCGTAGGCGGAATAGAACGCGGTATTCGTGGAGAGGCTGCCGAGGAGCTCGGCGTAGTAGGTGGTGCGGTTGTAATACAGGATCCGGCCGTTCTCGTCGGAACGGTCATCGGGGCCCAGGTAGTCCGGCTCCCTGGCCAGGGCCAGGGAGCCCGCCGAGGTGCCCAGCCAGAGGCCGAAATGTCCGGCGGCGGCGCCGTGCCTGCCCTGCACTTCCTGGCCGAGGCCGGGCACCAAAAGACTGCCCAGGCCCGCCCAGGGATGGACCGGGGCGGCTCCGGCCGGCACCGCCGCCAGGAGGCCGAGGACTGCCCAGGGGAGCCGGGCCGCCCTCCGCTTCACGGCCGGATCGTTACGCGGTCTCCCTCGCGCATGTAGCGCCAGAGGGCCTTCGCCGCTTCGGGCCGCACCCGGATGCAGCCGTGGCTCTCCTTGCGCCCGATGCTGTCCGGATTGTTGGTGCCGTGTATGGCGTAGGTCTTGCCAATATTCAAGGCGAATTTCCCCAGGACTCCCTCGAAGCAGCGCTTGCCCTTCTCGATGTCCTCGGCATAGCGTTCCTCCTTCGTCATGGAGTCGGGAATGCACCAGTCGATACCGTCCGGCTTGTAGATGCGCCACCGCACCCGGTAGTCGCCCGGTTCGGTGTAATAGCAGTTCCCGCCCTGCTCCTCGGGCAGGCAGTCATCCATGCCCAGGCCCACCTCGGTGGAATATAGCTGCTGCTCCGAACCGTCCGGCCGCTCCTCCAGGACCCGGAGCTGGAACTCCGATTTGTCCACCACGATGTGCCGCTCGGCCCCCTCCGGTAGGGGGACCGTCGGGGGCGGGCTGACGTCACGCGCCGCGCCGGCGGGCACCCAGAGGGTACGCTCCACCGGTTTCCAGCGGCCCTCAGGGAAATAGCCGGAAACCTCCAGCCAGCCGCCCCGCCGCCAGCGCACGGTGAACTTGTCCCCTTCCTCCCAGGTGGCGACGGGATGACCCCGCGGCCGGTCACGGACCAGGATGTCCCGCTCCAGCCGATAGGTCCGCGCCCGGACCCGCTGGCGCACCGGGTGCTTGGGACGGAACGGGCGAACGATGCGCAGGTGCTCCGCGCGCACCCAGAGCGGGCTCTCCATGGGCTGCCAGTGTCCCTGCGGGAAATGGCCGGTCACGCGGACCCACTCCCCCGCCCGGCGGTCCGAGGTGAGCAGCGTGTCCCCTTCCCACCGTTCCACTGTCTCTCCGCCGGGCCACTGGCGCAAGGGAGCCTCCCGGCGCAGCTGGAAGGTCTTGGGGCGAGTGACGGCTTCCACGGTGGGGCGGGAAGCGGAGAGCTCGGAGGTGGGTCCGGAAGTGGCCCCTGCCCGGCAGGGCAGAAGCAGGCCCGTAATCGCGAGGGAAGAGAGCCATACGGCGGCGCGGGATCTGTACATTCCGACGGTAGCTGCGACCATCACCTCCCCTTGGGTCTTCACTTGTCCAGGAAATCCGGACACGGATATGCTAACCCCTTCCGACAGGCGATGCACCCGTGTCCCCGCCATCCGGGGCCTGACGGGAATCATTCGCCTTCCACCGCACAAGGGCCCGCCATGCCGCATAAACACGCTGTCGTCGTACTCGCCGGGATCGTCCTCGGGGTGCTGCTGGGGGTTGCCCTGGGCTGGCAAGGGGGGACCGCCGTGGCCGCCGTCGCGTGGATGGGCACGGTGTTCCTCAACGCCCTGCAGATCCTGGTCATCCCGCTGGTGCTGGCGGCGGTCATCAGCGGCGTGGCCAGCGTGGGGGACGTCCGGCACTTCGGCGCCCTCGGCGGTCTGACCGTGGTCTACTACCTGGTCACCACCGCCATCGCCGTGCTCATCGGCCTGCTCATGGTGAACTGGATCCAGCCCGGGGCCGGCGTGGGCCTGGAGGCCGCGGGGCGGCTACCGGAGACCATCGCCGAGGGCGGCGGCGCGGACGCCCGGGCCTTCATCGATTCGATCCTGCCACCGAACCTGGTGGCCGCCGCCGCGGACACCAAGCTGCTGCCCCTGATCGTCTTCGCCCTGGCCTTCGGGGTGGCCATGCTGGCGGTGGGCAAGACCGGACGGCCGGTGGCGGAATTCTTCCAGAGCTTCAACGAAGTGATCATGAAGCTGGTGATCTGGCTCATGTACCTGGCCCCGCTCGGCATCCTGGGTCTGGTGGCGGGCCGGCTGGGCCAGGCGGGCGGCGGCGAGGCCCTGGTGGATCAGCTTACGGCGGTGGCCTGGCACGTGGTGACGGTGGTGTCGGCCCTGGCCATCCATGCCGCCGTGCTCTTCCTCATTCTCTGGCTGGTGGCGGGACGGGGGCTGAGCTATCTGGTCACCATGCTGCGGGCGCTGTTCGTGGCCCTGGGCACGGCCAGCTCCTCGGCCACCCTTCCCCTGACCATCGAGGGCGTGCGCGAGAACGGCGTGGATCCCCGGGCCGCCCGCATCGTCCTGCCCCTCGGGGCCACCATCAACATGGACGGCACCGCCCTCTACGAGGCGTGCGCGGTACTGTTCATCGCCCAGGCCTATGGGCTGGACCTGACCCTGGCCCAACAGGCTATTGTGTTCGTTACGGCCACCCTCGCCGCCATCGGCGCCGCCGGCATCCCGGAGGCGGGCCTCGTGACCATGGTCATCGTCCTCAACGCCGTAGGCTTGCCGCTGGAGGGGATCGGGCTGCTGCTGGCCGTGGACTGGCTGCTGGACCGCTTCCGCACGGCCACCAACGTCTGGGGGGACGCGGTGGGCGGCGCGGTGGTCCACCGCTTCATGGGGCGCTGGGGCCCGGCCGCTGGAGACGCCCCCGCACGCTAGCCCCGGGCCGATACCACCCGTTAGGGCCTGTTAACGCTTAATAAGGCCTCGATAATCAGGGCGAAGTGGATGAAGAAGGTGAACACCACATCCAGCTT